>JANOGR010000262.1:0-18677 GCA_031406095.1 Ignavibacteriales bacterium | reverse complement strand
GGATGGCCCAGCGCGTCCAGAGAATCCGCTGAGAGTCGGAGAGCGGAGTCTTGCGAAGAGGAGAAATCAAATCATGCACAATGATGCTGCTCCACGCGAGGATATAACCGGAATCCGTCGACATCATCGCAGCGAACATTCCTGCCGCGAGAAGGCCGAGCATCCCCACGGGGAGGATGAACTCTTCGGTGTTCATTGCAAGACTCATGAGACAAAAGAAATTGAAGAAAACTAAGACGTACGAGAGTTGAGCGATGAAAGCTAAGAAATGGCGTTGTCGGATGCAACGAGAAACAGCCATGAAACCTGACCATTTCATTCCCGAAATGAGTTATTGGAAAAATTTCTCTACATTAGCCACGAATCTTTTTTTCGGAAGAATTCACTAGAACATTTTTCCTTTCATTGTCTCAGGATCACCAGGTTCAGGTTCGGAGGATTTGATGAAAACGCTATTTCTTGTTGCAAACGGAGACCTTCGGCTTGCAGCGAATCAGAATTGTGAAGCTGCCCAGGTCGAGATGGAAAAAAAACTCGGCGCAGCCGTTGGAAAGCTTGGCGGCATTGTCAAGCGCGCCCATGTCTATAATGAGCAAAAGAAACACGGTTTTATCGACAGCCAGGCCTACGGAATCGAGGTCTTCAAGTCCATTCCGAATACTGCTCCGCTGATTGTTGCCGAGGCGGTCTGGCAGTACAGCCATCATATTCTGGCAGGCTTGTTCACCCACAAGGGTCCTATTCTGACGGTGGCAAATTGGAGTGGCACCTGGCCGGGACTGGTCGGTTTGCTCAATCTGAACGCATCACTCACTAAGGCCGGTGTGCGATATTCTTCCTTGTGGAGCGAGGATTTTATCGATGAGTTCTTCATGAAAGGACTCAAGGCCTGGCTAAAAACCGGGGCCGTGAAGCACAATGCTTCGCATGTCGTTCAATACAAACGTGCAAAAGTACCTGCAAAGGTGGAAAAAATAGGCAAGGGCTTTGCTCAGGAATTTAGAAGTAACAAAGCGATCATCGGGGTTTTTGATGAAGGCTGCATGGGAATGTACAACGCCATCATACCGGATGAACTCCTTCATCCTACAGGAGTTTTCAAAGAACGTTTGAGCCAATCTGCTTTGTACGCCAAAATGCAAACGGTTACCGATCAGGAAGCTAAAGCTGTTTTCGACTGGTTGGCAAACAAAGGGTTGAAATTCAAGTTTGGCCGTGAAGAAGGAACTGAGCTTACGGAGCGGCAAGTGCTCGGGCAATGTAAAATGTATGTTGCTGCCGTTCGTCTTGCCGACGAATTTGGCTGTGCGGCGATCGGTATTCAGTATCAACAGGGACTGAAAGATCTTACTCCCGCGTCGGACCTTGCCGAGGGTATTCTCAATAATAGAGAAAGGCCACCTGTAAGCGCCGAATCCAACGGGAAAGAATTATTCCCCGGTGAGGCAGTACCTCATTTTAACGAGGTGGATGAATGTGCAGGATTGGATGCGCTTGTGACCTACCGACTCTGGAGGAGACTGGGCTTTCCTCCTGAAAATACACTGCATGATCTGCGCTGGGGGAGGCATTACAAGGGCGACGGTGTCGATGATTTCGTCTGGGTTTTTGAGATTTCGGGTGCCGCGCCGCCGGCTCATTTTATTGACGGGTATCGAGGGGCAACGAGCGAGCGCCAGCCTCCGATGTATTTCAGACTGGGCGGTGGAACGTTAAAAGGAATAAGCAAGCCGGGATTTGTCGTATGGAGCCGGGTGTTTGTTGCAGACGACAGACTGAATTATGATACCGGCATTGCCGAGGTCGTGAAGCTGCCGGACGCGGAAACTCAAGAACGATGGAGAGTAACCACGCCCCAATGGCCCATCATGCATGCCGTCATCAAAGGTGTGACGCGAGACCAGATGATGGCACGACATAAATCGAATCATATCCATGTTGTGTATGCGCCGGATTATGAAAATGCAAAACATGGCATGTTCGTCAAGGCGGCAGCCATGAACGAACTCGGACTGAAAGTCAGTTTCTGTGGCGTCAGGTCGTAGCCTCCAGCCGGCAAAAGCCTCCTTCCTTCGTCATCCTCTGGCGCGGGCAGGATTGTCGTTGCTTCTCGTTTTTGTTGTCGGCCTGCTCTTTCATGCCGACGGCGCGTTTCTTAAGTGGGAAACTCACCGCGATATGCTGCGTCAGATTTCAGTATTTGGCATCCTTGCCTGCGGCATGACGCTTGTGATCATCTCGGGTGGTATCGACCTCTCCGTGGGAAGCGTGATGGCATTGTCGGCGGTCGTGTTCTCGCTCTTCTCCATTCATCAGGGATGGCCGGCAGTTTTTGCCGTCGCGGCAACTCTTGTAACGGGGGTTTTGTGCGGCATGATTTCAGGTGGAATCATTGCAAAACTAAAGGTCCAGGCGTTCATCGCAACTCTCGCGATCATGGTTTTTGCGAGAGGATTCGCCAAGATGGTTTCAGGCGGACAAAAAATTTCCACCGCAATCCAGAAACCGGACGGGAGCTATCACTATGTCGAAGTTCCTTCGTTCTTTGACGCCCTCAATGCCCAGATCCTAGGAGACAACGTTGCGACTGTAACATTGATTCTGGCCGTATGCGTCGTTTTTTGTTGGGTATTTCTCTCTCGTACGGTTTGGGGCCGACGCTTGTACGCTATTGGCGGCAACGAAGAAGCAGCTTACTACTCAGGAATTTCTGTGAGCAGATCGAAAATCGTTGCTTACGGATTAAGCGGCTTTTTCTGCGCTGTTGCAGGTATAGGCCAGGCGGCCCAGGAACTTCAAGGCGATCCTGAGGGAGGAGTTGGATACGAACTGAACGCGATAGCGATGGTGGTGATCGGGGGGACGAGTTTACGCGGAGGGAACGGAACAATTGGGCTCACGGTGATCGGGATTCTCATCATCGGATATCTGGAAAAAATATTGAGCATCAACGCGGTCGGTGAAGAAATCAGGCTGATGCTGACCGGTTTCATCATTATCACCGCTGTGGTTTTGCAGATAAACAAGAAACCCTGAGAAATCAATGGAGGGCTCTGAATGAAGAGAGTGCGTTGTATGATGATTCGATTCTGCCTCGTCTCGTCAATAATCGTCCAACTGTGGGCTCAGAAATCAACATGGACCATTGGTATGAGTCAGTGCAACCTCGGCGAGCCGTGGCGTGTCCAGATGAACGCGGACATGAAGAAAGCAGCAGAAGGTCATCCCGGGATGAAGATTATCTTTAAGGATGCTCAGAATGACAATCTGCGACAGCGGGCGCACATCGAGGAATTTGTGAGAGCGGGCGTGGATGCCATCCTCGTTTCCCCGAAGGAAGCAGCGCCGCTGACAGGCCCGGTGCGGGATGCATACAAAAAAGGAATTCCGGTCATCGTGATAGACCGGCGGGTGCTGGGCGAGGATTATACATGTTTCATTGGTGCGGACAACAAAAAGATTGGCCGGGCCGCGGGCAAATGGATCGCAGAGAAAATGGGTGGAAACGGAAATGTCGTAGAGCTGAAAGGGTTGATGACGTCGACTCCGGGGCAGGATAGACATTCAGGATTCCGGGAAGCAATACAACAAACAAAAATTGCAGTGGTATTCGAGGCTGATATGAAATGGCTCGAGCCAAATGCGAGAAAAGAAATGGAATCAGCCCTTGCACGTTTCGAGAAGATCGACGTCGTCTATGCGCATAATGACCCGGGAGCCCATGGAGCGTATCTGGCTGCAAAATCTGGCGCGCGAGAAAGTACGATACTCTTTGTGGGCATTGATGCCCTGCCGCATGAGGGACAAATGTATGTAAGACAGGGAATCCTGGGGGCGTCTTTTGAATATCCCACAGGCGGGAAAAATGCCGTCGAAACTGCGCTTGATATCCTGAACGGAAAAAAGGTTGCGAAGGAAATAACGCTGCCCTCCCGGGTCTTCACAAAAGAGAATATCGAGAGAGGCGGGGAAGTGCTGAACGAATGAAGACCGAGTATGTCATCGGTGTCGATGTCGGGACCGGCAGTGTTCGGGCCGGAATCTTTGACCTCAGCGGCAAAATGGCGGCTGTCTCGACGAAAGATGTGCGAATTTGGCGCCCCCAAGAATTCTTTGTTGAACAATCCTCAGATGATATCTGGTCTGCAGCAAGCGAAGCAGTACGAGATGCACTTCGTTTGCGCCGTATCGACCCGGCATCCGTGATCGGTATTTCGTTCGATGCGACTTGTTCGCTCGTTGCACTTGATAGAAGAAATAATCCCATCACCATTTCTCCCACGGCAAATCCCGGGCAAAATATCATTGTTTGGATGGACCATCGCGCAATCGGAGAGGCGGAAGAAATCAACGCGACGAAGCATCGTGTACTGAGGTTCGTTGGGGGCAGGATCTCCCCCGAAATGGAGCCTCCGAAGCTACTTTGGCTTAAGAGGAACCTGCCGCAGACATGGAGGAACGCAGGAAAATTCCTCGACCTTGCAGATTTTATGGTCTATCGATCAACAGGAATTGACGCTCGAAGTCTCTGCACGACGGTCTGCAAATGGACTTATGATGGGGAAAAAAGAGCTTGGGACAAAACGTTCTTCGAGAAATTAGGCCTCGAACTCCTTTTGAATGAGGACAAAATCGGGACGCGGGTTTTACCAATGGGTACGCACCTTGGCAACCTCACGGAGAAAGCGGCAAAGGACCTCGGATTAACTACTCGAACAAAAGTCGCAGTGGGTATTATCGATGCGCACGCCGGCGGGATTGGTGTGATGGGAATGGGGTTCTCAAAACCTCTCAGATCATCGCAGCTTCAAACAGTCCTTGCCCTCATCGGCGGCACCTCGTCTTGTCACATGGCTGTCTCTGCGAAGCCGATTTTCATTCCAGGCATCTGGGGACCGTATCCAAACGCAATGATTCCAGGCCTTTGGCTGACAGAAGGAGGTCAAAGCGCGACCGGGTCTCTACTCGATCATGTTATCCGTAATAACAGCGCTTACAATTCGGTCGTCCATGAGGCGGACAAACAGGGCCGGACGGTGTACGAATATCTGAACGGCGTCGTGCGAGACTTGAAAAGTCACGAACGAAAAGGTCCAGAGGTTGTCAAAGACATAAACATACTTCCGTATTTTTTGGGGAATCGGTCACCCAATGCAGATGCGAATGCGCGAGGGATCATCTCCGGTTTGACACTGGACGAAAGCGTTCGAACATTAGCGAGACTTTACTACGCAACCATTCAGGCCATTGCCTACGGAACACGCCATATTATTGAGGAAATGAACGATCACGGTTATAGAATCCGGCGGATCCATGCTTGTGGTGGGGGAACGAAAAACCGGCTTTGGCTGCAGGAACATGCTGACATCACGGGCTGTGAAATTATCTTACCGAAAGAGCCGGAAGCGGTTCTCCTTGGGACCGCGATGCTTGCCGCCGTCGGAGCTGGCAAATTCTCGACTATTCAGGAAGCATCGGTATCCATGGGTCATGTCGGCGAGAGCATCAAACCTCAGCGGAAATTCAAAAGCTTTCATGACGCCAAATTCAAAGTCTTCCGGCGCATGTATACTGACTTCAAGACTTCTCAGAAAATACTGGAGAAATTCTGATGATTTGAGAAGAGTTTGAGACAAGTGTGAATCTCTCACTTCACTTTTCAGGAAGGAAGGTCTGTATGAAACAGCTCACATTTGGTTTGATCATGGTCTTCCTTGGAGGTTCTTTCTCCGAGGATGTTCTATGTCAGGAGGGTTCTCAGGGACTCAGCATGGGGCTCGGCGGTCTCTCGCGCCTTTCAAGGGCAAAATCCAGATCCATCAGCCCGGAGAACTTCACAGGGGAAAAGGGAAAAGCGGGAATGTCCACGGATGGGCCGGCGAAAGAAGCAGCCCGCGATCTCGGCCAGGGCTGGAAGGTCTCGCCGTTCATCCGGCTCAAGCCGAACACCACAATCACTCTGGCAGAGATTTCTGGTCCCGGCGCGATCCAGCACATCTGGATGACCCCGACCGGAAATTGGCGTTACTCTATTATGAGATTCTACTGGGACGATGAATCGACACCTTCCGTAGAAACGCCCGTCGGTGATTTTTTCGCGTCGGGGTGGGGAGGATATGCGCAGCTCTCGTCGCTGCCCGTGTGCGTCAATCCCGGAAGCGCATTCAATTGTTACTGGGAAATGCCGTTCCGGAAATCGTGCAAGATTACATTTGAGAATATTGACGATAAAGAGATGACGCTCTATTATCAAATTGATTACACTCTCACTGATATCCCGAATGATGCGGCGTATTTCCATGCACAGTTTCGCCGCGTCAACCCGTTACCTTATAAAGATGTGTATACCATCGTGGACGGAGTCAAAGGATGGGGTCATTATGTCGGGACCTATTTGGCCTGGGGGGTGAATAACACGGGCTGGTGGGGCGAAGGAGAAATCAAATTCTATATGGACGGCGACAAGGAATTTCCGACGATTTGCGGAACTGGTACCGAGGATTATTTCTGCGGGTCTTACAATTTTGATGTCAAGGGCAGGTATCAGGAGTTCAATACGCCATACAGCGGACTCCATCAAGTGATTCGTCCCGACGGTCTGTATGAATCACAGCAGCGATTTGGGTTGTATCGTTGGCACATCATGGATCCCATCAGGTTCGAAAACGATTTGCGGGTAACCATTCAGGCTCTCGGCTGGCGTTCCGGGGGTCGATATTTGCCGCTTCAGGATGATATTTCCTCGGTTGCCTTCTGGTATCAGAAGGAACCTCACGCCCCATTTCAGAAGCTTCCGGCTAAGGATTATCTTGAAGTTCGGTGAGCTGGGCGAATTTGATTCATCAGGGCTTCCAGGCAAATATTCATCAATGACTGTGGGTCAAAAAATTCCGTCGACCCAATGCTTCGAGGCAACAATCCTCCGATGCTGAAGGGGCCAAGGGCCTGGCTGTTTTCTTCTTGACATTACAACCAAAAAGTTTTATACTCCGCGAGGTAAAACACTGTTTCACTAATAAAACACCCTTCGAGCTTTCAGTATATGAGGCTATGTTGCTTGAAAGCGGCATCTCCTCCGACAAGGTTCTAATGAGAGTTTTCCTAAACCGTGGCGCACATCTCAATCACGAGATTTGATGTTTCAGCAAAGGAGCCGAGGTTTGACTGATACAGACTCTTTGTCCAGTTGTTGTCGATGTTCCGCGTTGTTTCCTGTTCAATCCGTCAATTCAATAATACTTTCTTTCAACTTCTTCAAAGGAGCGGCCTTATGAAACACGTTTGGCTCAAAGCTATTTCCCTTCTGGCGCTCGTTCTTGTTGTAACAAGTGTTATGGTAGCCGGCAACGGTAAGCTTAAGGGTGTTGTGAAAGACTCGTCCAGTGGAGAGCCGATTGTCGGAGCGAATATCGTCATTGAAGGCACTACTCTTGGAGCTGCTGCCAGCGTTGAAGGTGACTATTTTATTCTCAATGTTCCTCCAGGAATTTACAATGTCAGAGCTTCCGCAATCGGCTATGCACCGGTGGTGGTCAGGAATATCCAAGTGAGCTCCGACCAGACGGTTACCATAGACTTCAGGTTAACAAGCCAGGCTATCCGCTTGGGAGAAGTGGTTATCGAAGCTCAAATGAGAGTTGTCGATAAATCTCGGACAGCAACAAAAACAACGATTGGCAGCGGAGAGATGGATAATAATTTTCCCGTTACTTCTGTTGTTGAAATCTTGAATACAACGGCTGGGGCCTATAAGGGTTTTGTCCGAGGTGGGAAAATCAGCGAAACCAAAACGCTTGTCGACGGAGTAGATATAACAGATCAATATTATGCTGTGGCCTCAGATCAAACGTCCACTCCATTTCAAGTCTACACGAGTGTTACGCGGCAGCGAGAAAGTCAGCTAAGCTCAGCGGCGGGTCTCAATTTCAGTTCAATTGAACAGTTAAGTGTGAACACTGGTGCAGTGGGTGCGGAATACTCTTCGGCAACGGCAGGTGTGATCAATTATTCTTTGAAGCAAGGAAGAGGTCCGTTGAGTGGAAGTTTCTACTTTCGATCGAGTCAACCAGGCGGGTTAAAGTACAACGGTCCGAATATCTATTGGAATGAAAAGATCTATTTTGACGAACGTGATACTTTGGTGGCCCGCATTGCTCGTAGGGCCGGCGGCCAATCGGGGGTAACTCAAGACAGCTCAAAACTGACCCGCTATACTTATACCCCCGGAAAGTATAACACGAATGAGAAACCGCAAATAGAAGTTGAAGGATCGTTGGGCGGAAAAATCACAGATGATTGGGGCTTTTATGCGACGGGAAGATACTTCGATTCTAACGGTCGTTTACCTCATGAGCGAAACCGCCAATTTGACTTGACAGTAAAAACAAATTACGACCTGAGTTCTGGTATGAAGTTATCTGCATTCGGTATTCTTAACGACAGGGGGAAAATTCTCGGTTGGAAAAACTCGACTTTCCAAGATAATGCCAGATTTTTTCTTGAAGGTGTTCCAAGGAATGACGGCGCTGATATCATCGGAAGCTTCAAACTCACTCACGTGTTATCGCCTTCGACCTTCTACGAAGTAAACATTAGTCACACAAACAAAAACAACCGACTTGGTTATACTGACGGCAACGGAGACGGATATAGTGCTTTGGACGAAGACGGTGATTTCATAACACTATCATCGCTCGCCGAAGCTGACAAATATATTTCGAACACCGATCTGAGAAAATTCTTCAGAAATCAGGATGAACAAGCGAGTTCGACCAACTACACCTTCGCAGGGACTGGAACCGTTAGAATAGCAAGGCCCGGTTTCTATTATGAAAATCTCCAGAATAATGTAACAACTTTGAAGGGAGATCTCACGAGTCAAGCCTCAAATAATCATCAGTTCAAAGCTGGTCTCCAATTTCGTTACAATAATCTGGATATGACTCGACGATCTTCGTACTTAGGCACCATCGATGCGCGTAAGCAATACAACGTTGAAAAATGGAACGTGAAACCAACAGAGTTCGGAGTATATCTTTCAGACCAAATGGAGTATGCCGGATTGGTCATTAACGTTGGCGCACGGCTCGACAGATGGGATCCTGTAGCACAAGACTATTCAAATTTCTTTGCGCCTTACAAAACCGATTCTACGGTAATCGATGGAACCCTTGTGCTTGACAGAATACCGCAACGAGGAGGGGGCGTAGCTCCATCCTATTTCTTCTCACCACGAATCGGAGTTGCGCACCCGATTTCAGATGAAGCGGCGATGTACTTCTCTTATTCAAGGAATTCCACACCCCAACCGTATTCAAGACTCTTTATCAACTATAATGACTTTGCAAATATATCCTTGCCCAATGTACCAAGTATAAGTCAAGCGCCTGTGCGGTCGACAAATTATGAGCTTGGTGTGCAATGGGAGTTCCTTCCGCGCTATTTTGGATTGAACTTTACCGCCTATATTCGTGATATTGAAAACTACAATCCAGCAGCGCTCAACGTTGTTCCCCGCTCAGGCTCGACGGGAGTTAATTACAACGTCTTTACCAGCGCAGGTTATGCTGATGCGCGCGGGGTGGAAGTGAGCCTTCAGGCGCTTCGACAGAGTTATTTCGATTTTGTGACTTTGACCGGGCGAATGAACTACACCTACAGTTATATCAAGGCATCGGCATTTGCGGGACTTGATGCGACACAAAAGACCTCATTTTCCACTGCAAACGGCGACAGTGCTGTTTTCGCAGGGCGTCTTCCTTTTGACGACCTACGGTTTTATAACACCATTGAGGTCAACGTTCTCGGCAGCAGTAGCACGCTAACCGGCGGATACGATAGAGCCCACAGGATTTCCTATACCCTTTCGCTTGAATTTCCCGAAGACATAAGGGTCGCGTCCGTGGGGACATTCCAAAGCGGCTTTTATTACCCGATTACGTTAACAGATACTCGTATTATCGGCCGGCAGCTTGGAGTGTCGCCATGGAATAAAATGGTGGACCTTAGAATAGAAAAGGGATTTACAATCGCAGGCGCAAGAATTGCGGTATTTGGCGATATCAAAAATTTGTTTAACTGGACAAATATAACCGGTTATGACAATGCAACCTCCGGCTCGCCAATTAAGTGGGAGAATTCTATCATTGCAGGCGAGCCCGATCCAACTGGGATTGCACTGCGTCCGGTCGGCGGTGACGGAAGTCTTTTCTACGACATCCCCCGAGAGTTTTATTTCGGAGTGAAGGTTAATTTCTAATTTGAGAAGCATCAACCCTTTTTAACCCACAAAGGAGTAATTGTGTATGAAACTGAAATCGAAAATCTCGCTCTTGGCGCTCAACTTGGCGCTTTTGCTTGTGAGCCTTCCGATCTGTTTATACGGGCAAACTGCTTCAGCTACTTCGGTTGTAGGATTTCCAGGCGCGGGGGCTCTTCAAGCGGGTGATCTATGGGAGTCCCTCTTGCCCCAAGCCTTTGGTCCTTTTTACAGTGAGGCTGGCACCGCGGGGACGTTAGGGTCTCGCCAATTTATCCGCTTTGGTAATTTCGACCGAGCCTGGACAACGCCGAATAGCCATTGGCCTGGCGCTTTCCCGTGGACAATGTACTGGTCGCACTATATGCATGTTATGGAGTTCAATCCCGACACAACATTTAACCCTCTTACAATCGGAGGTGTTGGCAATCCGAGTTTCTACTCTAATTCAGCAGACGCGGGGAAAACATATTCAAATTATGCAGTGCTTGCCCATAAATCTACATTGAACGGCGCTAGCGACGCTACAAGAAAATACAGTATCGAGCCATATTGGGTTGATGGTACTCGGCGACAGCAGGTAGTATACGAGGCTGGCTGGCCCACGAACGTGGGGCTCGATGTAAAAGTACGAGCCCGTTCATTCCAGGGGCCAAACTGGAATAACCTTAACGACTTCGTGATCCTGGAGATTTCCTTTAAGAACACCGGCTTCCTTGACATGAACATGGACGGTGTCGCTGATTCTGTCAGCGGGCTTCCGAGGAAGACAAATAATGTTATTCGTGCACTGTCGTTGAATATGGCCGGTGAGATCTTTATGTCTGTCAGTAGCTATCTTGGCGGAGGTCGCAGTGAAAACTCAATTTCTAGTGGTTACACTCGCATGGGTGGCTACATTGGCGATGATGGGCCCGATGGTTATCCATGGGCGTTCAATGCCTATTATAGTGGCGCAAGCGTGCAATCTCCTACAGCCGGTAATATTGATCTCGGATTTAACGCACCTACGAAGAAAATGTACACCGATACATGGAACGGCTGGGTGTGGATTGACGTGAAGCAGGGAGGCCTGCCTACGGACAGAACCAAATCCACTTCCGTTCAAGCGACGAAAACAAATATTTTTGGAACGGATCCAATTGGAACCGGGACCGAGCGAGGCTGGTATCTCTCAAGCTCCTCCGGTGGAGGCCTTGCCGCTTCCTTCAGCAATCCTAAGCAGATGCATACAGTGAGCGTAGGAACATTTTATACTGATGGTGGCAAGACACAAAGTAGAGCAAATCTCACACTGAGTCCGAACGCCAACTTTTTTGCATCTGGCACCTCAAGTGATATTACGTCATTCATACCGAAGCCTGTTATATCGCGGTTACGTCCCAACGGAGACCGTAAATTGTTTTCGGAGGAACCTGGCGCTGTGGCTTTCACTCAGACTCCCTATGAAGATGGCACTAATTACACTACTGGCTGGGGAAAGTGGAGCAAAGGATACAACTTTAATCATGATTTCAACGGGGATTTGTTTAGTGGTTTAGGCCCGATTTCCCTCAATGTGAACGAAGAAGTCACGGTGGTAATGGCCTTGGTCGGTGGATACCGATTGGAGGGAATTCAAAAGGCGGTTCGAGCGGCACGATGGGCATATGCAAATAACTTTCAAGTGCCGCAGCTTCCACCCATGCCCGAAATGAGAGTTTCAAACACGCTGAATAAATCCGTTTTAGTTGAATGGGATGCTCGCGCGGAAGCAGATGCGCAGTTCGCTGGTTATAAGGTCTGGAAGTCCTCCCAATTTCTCAAAAAGAAATGGCTAGACGAAGGTATGAGACTTGTGGATCGCTATCAAGAACAGATGGTCGTAGCTGCAAATCGAGACTCTCTGAAAAAGCCAGTGAATCCAAAGTTTGATGCTTTTACAGCGGTTAACACTTCAGTTTTGAAAGGTGAATATCAGCCAGACACATGGGGAACGTGGGAACTCGTCAGCGTTATCCCAAAAGCTTCTCTTCCTGCAACCGGTCCATCCCCGTATAAGTACTCCTATGATGATAAAGACGTTGTTCTAGGGTTTTCTTACTGGTATTACGTCTCAGCTTATAAGGAAGGAAGCTACACGGGTCCGGGTGGAGAAACAACCAACCGTATTGAAACTCATTATTCCAACCGCAATGGATCGAGTGGACTCTGGCAGTTGACTTTCCCATTCGCTGCGAATAACGCGAATTTCCCGAAGGATGCGGCCGGCCTCAAGAATATGGGTGCTGTGCAAACAGTGTTTTCTGCATTAGCTGCCGCGGGAAATGTCAGCGATGTTAGGGTGCGTCCCAACCCCTACAAGCGGGCAGCGTTGCATGATAATTTTTCAAACGTATTCGACCATAAATTGCTCTTCTATAACCTTCCTCCCCAGGCGAAGATTACAATCCTCGATGTCTCAGGACAACTTATCGATGTCATTAATTTCAGCTCTTCCGATCCTAATCGAGGCAGCGTGTTTTGGGATATGTTTTCAAAGGATGGGATTGAAGTTGCAAGCGGACTCTATGTTTATTTAGTAGAATCGCCGAGCGGACAGAAACTTGGACATTTCTCAATCCTACGATAAAACCCCTCCATCATATTAAGGTGAGACACATGAAAAAACTGCACATATTTTTCATCGGGCTGACCCTCTTCTCCTCAATAGAGTTTGCGAGTGGGCAATCTCGAAAAGCAGGTTTAAACGGCGCGGCTTTTCTCAAAGTTGGGGTTGGTGCTCGGAGCGCTGGCATGGGTTCTGCGGCAACCTCACTTTCGGAAGACGTCATAAATATGTATTGGAACCCCGCAGGCATTGCCTTAACGACTGATCGTATGCAAGCTGCATTTAGCTATAATAGCTGGATTGCAAATATTAAGCAGAATGCCGTTGCCGTCTCTTATAATCTAGAAGATATTGGGACTGTTGGCATCGGAGTAATGACGTTTGGGATCTCCGGCATTCCGGCAGACCGTGATGTCTATCCCGGTAACCCCGCATTACAGGCGCAGCAGCAAGACCAGGCTACGAGCGACACATACGATTATTTGGATCTTGTGGCTCAGGTGAGCTATGCTCGCTATGTCAGTGAGAAGCTCTCGCTCGGTGCAACGTTCAAGTTCATTAACGAAAAAATTGATGACCGCAATGCTTCTACTGTTGCCGTTGATCTTGGTTCCGTCTACCATATTGGGACGATGGGGTGGAGCCTGGGTGCGCGGATAAGCAATCTCGGTGGGGACATCAAATTCTATGATTTTGCCCATCCCATTCCCCTGACGTTTAGCATCGGCAGTTCCATGACTCCGCTTTCCTTTGACAATCATTCCTTCATGATTGCTGTCGATGCTGTCAAGCCGCAAGATGGTCAACAATATTATTTCACAGGAGTGGAATACAATTTTGATCAGATATTCTTTCTCCGGGCAGGCTGGAAGTACAATTACAGCAATTTTGGCCTAACTGGGAATGGCTCTGATGAGGGAACTTCACTACGCGCTCCTTTACAAACAAGTCTCGAGAAAGGTTCGGTCGGAGCTGGCGTGTTGGTCAAAGGGGAATACACAATGAGGCTAGATTACGCCTACACTATTTTTCAATCACTCGATAGCGTGCACCGTCTGTCATTGCAGTTCTCGATGAAATAAGAGCGCCAATAATCTCTTTTGGCCTTATTATAATAGTCAGGGTGATCCTTATTGCCCTGACTATTTTGTTCTCCCGCATTTGTTCCGTCAAATGAAAAAATCCAGCAAGCCCTCCAAAAGACAGTCTTTGAAATCTGAATTAACACTTCTTCCCACGACAGTCATCGGCAGTTACTCGTTCCCCAAATGGTTAGACGAAGCGCGCCGTCTCGGAGTACAGGGGCTGCTCTCTCCCGGGGCCGTCGAAGAAGCACACGACAATGCCGTCAAATCGGCCATCAAAGACCAGGAAATGGCAGGAGTCGACATCATCACCGACGGGGAACTGCGGCGTGAAACGATGGTGTATTTCTTCTCGAAACGAATACACGGCTTTGACTTTGAACACACAAAAATGCATCCGATCGGCGACCTTGATCCGAACAGTCAGATGGCCGACCCCGTTATCACTGAAAAAGTGAAGTGGAAGCAAAGCCTGAACATGGACAAGCATTTCAAGTTCCTCAAGGAGCATACCGTCGCCATGCCGAAAGTCTGCGTCACCGGACCGCAGATGCTTGCCAAGCGCGCGACGAATGAATTTTACAGGACTGACAAAGAACTGATTTTCGACCTGGCTGACATTTTGAATGTCGAGTTGAAGGGCTTGGTCAAAGCAGGCTGCACGTTCATCCAGATTGACGAGCCCGTCTGGGTAGGATATCCAAACGATCTACCTTGGCTGGTTGAAGCGTTCAACAGACTCATATCGGGCGTGAAGGCCAAGATCGCAGTGCACGTTTGCTACGGTAACTATGAACTGAAGAAACTCTTCAAGGGACAGTATGCCGACTTATTTCCTGCCCTTCTTGATGTCAATGCAAGTCAGATTGCTCTCGAGTTTGCCGTGTCGGACGGGGTTGGTTTGGAACTTTTCAAGAAATACAAAACAGAAAAAGAGATTGCCGTGGGGGTCATTGATGTGAAAGACGAAAAAATTGAAACGCCTGAAGTCGTGGCGCGACGTGTCCGAAAAGCCCTGAAGTTTATTCCTGCCGAGAGAATGTATATTGTCCCCGACTGCGGGATGAAATTCATGCCCCGGCATCGAGCATACGGAAAGCTCAAAGCCATGGTGGAGGGAACGCGTATTGTCCGGAAAGAATTGGGCGTAGCTTGACGTGCCTCGGAGAAGGGTAAGCCAAAACAACAAGCGGGTCGCGCGAACGTTTCCCTGGTTGAGGAATCTCAGTGACTTCCTCGTTGGCAGCCTGCGGTCGGCCCGGCTGTTCAGCCCTAAGGACTACATCGCTCAACTCGCCGAGCAAGGGTTTACCCATGTGACAATCAACGGACTCGGGGTTGAGCGTCCGTTCGAGTCGGGTCCGCCGGGTGACGTGTACTCCTGGTTCTATGATTACAGCCCCGACCTCGACCAATTTGTTGACAGCGCACTGCTCAGAGGTTTCTATCCTTCGGAGTACTTGAAAGCGAACCTCGAGTTCCTCAAACGCCATGCCGCTCTTGCCCTGGAAAACGGGCTCATCCCCGGGCTTCATATGAATTCACCCCGATCAATGCCGGAAGCGTTCTGGCAGAAATACCCGTACCTCCGTGGCGCTCGTGTGGACCATCCGAGGGAGAGTTTTTTGCCTCGCTACACCCTCGCAATGGTTCATCCCGTCGTTCAGCAACATTATCGGGAGCTTGTAAAGAAAATCCTGAGTGAAGTTCCGCAAATCGGATTCATGCACGTGTGGACGAACGACAGCGGCGCGGGGTTCGAGTTTACGTCATCGCTCTATGCGGGCCGAAACGGCGGTCCTTATCTCATTCGTGAATGGAAAAACGACGAGGAAATCGAACGGAAAGCCTCGCAGAACGTCCTGACATATTACGGGCTGCTGCGCGACGAGGCGCGAGTAATCAACCCGGAATTCCGTCTCGTTTGCGATTTGGGGCCGTTTTATAAAGAGCGGCCGCAGATCATCCGGGGGCTCGGGGATGGCATGGACGCAGGCTCTTTCGGATACTTTGAAGGTCCGCAATACAAGAACGAGCAACAAGAGTTGAAAAAAGTCGGTGCTTGGACCCATGAGAAAATCGACATTGGTGACAATAATGTTCCTGGAGTTCCATGCCCTCGAAAAACATACGACCGCTTGATGAAGGCTGTAAAACGAGGGAGTAGGTGTGTACTGACCAACTTGACACCGCGGTCACACGCTCCCTATGACATCAACGGCCACGTGATGCTTGCAGTGCAGCGAAAATTGCACGCCTCGCTTGGCGACATCTTGCATGCCGCGGCAAGCAGCTGGGTGGATGCGAAACATGTGGGGGATTTGATCTTCATTTGGGACCTCTCCGATCGCGCTGTTCGATCATACCCTCCGAACATCCCATACAGCACTTATGCTTTTCCCTGGTTCAGGCTCTGGGTTCGGCCTTTTGTGCCCAATATTGATGCAATTCCGGAGCAAGAGAGGTCGTACTATGAGAGATACCTTCTCGCGACCTTCAATAATCCGACGCGTGTCGATTTGAACAACGACATGATGTGGAATTTCCTCACCGTCAAACAGGCTGAACAGAAACGTAAGATTATCGACAAGAAGGTAATTCCGCCATTGGAGAACGGGATAGGGCGGGTTCAAACAATTTTGAGAGGGAAGGGAATCGAGGAGAACACGAAAAAAGCGTTCAAGGATCTCGAAGTTCGTCTGCATGCGGCAAGATGTTACTATACCACGATGAGAAATGTCGTGGCGTGGATTGAATCGGTTCACGGCTGCCTTCAAGCCAAGACGAAAAAACAAAAACAAATCTATCGGAAGAAAGTGCAAGAAATGATACAAAGCGAGTTGTGGAATGCAAAGGATCTGCTCCATTTATGGGAGTCGAGTCCGGTTGAATTTTTGCCGATTTCAAAGTCGGGCGAGTCGTTGCACATGTACGGCGAGAATTTCGGAGAATTACTGAAAAAGAAAATCGAACTCATGGAGAGACACAGAGACGATGAACCATATATCGATCCGAATTACATGTGGAGGATGCCGGTCGATTCTGCGACGTAGCACTTCTGTCACAACTCCGGCTCACAAGGGACACCCATGAAACAAACCAGAATATTCATCCTCGCACTTTCATTCATTTCGACTTTGTGCTACACGCAGAAGCGCTCGATCGACTATCGTTTTGCACCCGCGTACTTTCATACTCCCATCTGTTTCGTGGATGATTGGCAGAAGACGATGGTCAACGAACAAGGTGCCCTCCTCTATGACTTTGGCCCCGGCCCTTATGTAAGACCCAATACGGCCATAAGCATCGGAGTGAAAAACGTCTCGCTACCGTCAATTTCGCAGCGGCTCGAAAGCGCCGATATCCCCATCGTCATCACCGAATTGTCCGGAGACAGCGCGAAGGTCATTCTCGAATCCTTTGCACTTGTTCCCAAGTCATCTGATACCGCCCCGATGAAGGCCGTTTCCCTTCCTGTCCGCCGCTTACTGGGTTTCAACGGAGCCCTTGCTTGGGCACGTCCCGAAGGTTTGGCCGATCCCGCCTTTCGAAACGTGGCCTGGGGGCCTAATCGTCCTATTATCTACAAGGTCAAGGTCGCACGAGGCAGTCGGAAAAAGATTGCGTTGGGATTCTGCGAAAGCTACCGGACGACCGCCAACTCGCGGATGACGGAAGTGCATATCGAAGGAAGTCCGCCCCGTTCGATCGATCCCCTGGCGGACGCAAAACGGAATCAGCCGCAAGTATTCCTCTTCGACGCAAAAGATGAGGATAACGACGGAGAGTTGGACGTCGAGCTTCGGCCTTCATCAAAGGTCGGCGATCCAAATATCTTTCTCAATGCGCTATGGGTGTTTCGGCCGGACGCGTCGGTCACCCCTGAAGAGATCGTGAGCGGCAAGGTCTCGAAACGAGCCGAGCTCTATCTCGACTGCGGCGCAGAACCGGAGATTCGCCGACTGTCAACACGAATTGATGCGATACGCGCCTCGATCAGCGGTTCGAATAACGTGCCGATCATCAGGGTCCGAACGCAGCGAGACCTTACCTTTGATGCAAAATCCGGCGTCCTGCTGTTCGAAGGCAGGCCGTTTGTTGCTTCGAACCCACGCGCTCTGAGCGGCCGCAAGACAGACACTGGGTGGGAGCTGGAGCTGCCCGTCGGCGCATCAACAGTGCAGCTCACGGCCATCAGCGGCTACCGGCTTCCGAGCAACATAGCAAGCGTCCCCGACTTGCAGAAGGAACGAATGCGCGCCCACACGTTTTGGGCAAACGAAAGGCGGTATCCACGGAACCGGATCCAGGTTCCCGACCAGCAGCTTCAGCTTCTCCTCGACGCAGGGATGAGAACACTCTACCAGTGCCGCGATGTGGTCGACGGGGTGGCGCAGTTTCAGCCAGGTTCCACCGTCTATCGAGGATTGTGGATCCAGGACGCTCTCTACGATATTGATGGTATTTTGATGGAGGGCGATACCGCCAGCGCCAGGAAAGCGACGGAAGGACTCTTCCACTTCCAGGACAATACCGGAAAAGTAAAGGTCATCTGGCCGGTGGATGTCCAGCGCGATACGCCGAATTTTATCTGGGCTGCTCCGGCAGGCCCAGCGGCCGGTGCAGCGCGACGAACGGCAGGACATCCCCGTCGGCGACGAGCGATGGACGTCCACCGTCCTGGCCGAGCGCGGCGTCCCCGTAGCGCAGGGTCCGTTGCACGGCGTCGAGTGGGATCGCAGCG
>JANOGR010000181.1:0-2863 GCA_031406095.1 Ignavibacteriales bacterium | reverse complement strand
CTTCAAGTCGATGGTCGGCGGAGCGCTCGCCACGTTCATGATTGCCGGAAGGAGAATGTATCTTGACCTTCTGGTTGCGCTTGCCGGATTCAAGGACACTCCCCTCTACTACTTCTACGACCTGAACGCGAAAGTGAATTTCAGGCTTTCCGAATCCGACCGACTCTACGTGAGCGGTTATTTTGGAAGAGATGTGTTGCTGCCTCCGAAAGGCGAGCAAAGGACTTTTGATGTGAACTGGGGGAATTCCACGGGGAATCTCCGGTGGATGCACATTTTCTCGGCCAATGTCTTCAGCAATTTTTCGGCCATTTACACGAACTACACCTTTTCCACCCGGACGGATGACAATAGCGGAGTGAACGATGAATTTCGCGCCGTTTCTCAGATCCAGGACGCGACGCTGAGGGGGGAACTTCAATACGTGCAAGGCGAGGTCCACACTTTTAAGCTGGGCGCCGAACTTACACAACACGTCTTCAGCGTGGGGGCGAGCCGGGGAGACAGGACAAGCTTTCCCGGAGTCAACACTCAGGACATCAATTCGCTCGAAGGAGCCGTGTTCGTACAAGACGAGGTGAGTGTCTCAGAGTCGTTTTCCGCGAATCTTGGAACAAGGCTTTACTACTTCGAGAAAGGAAAATACCTGAATGTGGAGCCGAGGCTCTCGGCTTCATACAAACTTGACGACAATCTGACGGTCAAGGGCTCGGTCGCCGTTGCGAATCAGTTTCTTCATTTGATCATGAGGAACGATATTTCCCTTCCCACGGACCTCTGGTTTCCATCGACCGAAACCGTGCTTCCCAGCCGCTGTGTACAAAGTGTTGTTGGCTTCGAAACGAAGCCCTTCGATGAGCAATACCTGCTGACGGTCGAGGCGTACTACAAGGATTACAAGAATCTTTACGAGTACCGCGACAGAGCGCGGTTTGTATTCGGAGCCCCTCTCGAATCACAATTTACCACGGGAACGGGAGAAGCGTATGGAGCGGAATTCTTTTTGAACAAGCGGCTCGGTTCGTTTACGGGATGGGTGGGATACACACTCTCGTGGACGAAAAGGCGTTTCCCCGAGCTCAACCGGGGACGCGAGTTTTACCCCCGGTATGACCGACGACATGATATCGCGATGGCGTTGATGTACCGGCTGAGCGACGGGTGGGAGATAGGAGCGACATGGGTATACGGAACGGGCCAGTCTTACACCATGCCCACAGGGGTCTATTATTATGAGAACATTGACGGCTCAACGATTGTGAATCCGCAAGCAGCGTTGGATTATTCAGCGCGGAACGCATACCGTCTTCCGCCCTTTCACAAACTCGACGTCAATTTCATACGGAAGTTCACCTGGTTTGACCTGCCTTTTCAGTTATCGCTCAATATCTATAACGCGTACAACCGGCAAAATCCATTCGGCCAGACCGTCAGTTTTTCCTACACATCGAGTTTTAGCCCTTCCACAGGCCAGTACAGTTTTCAACCGGTTCCACAAGTGACTCAGTATACATTGTTTCCATTCATCCCGACCGTTGGCTTAAGTGTGAACTTCTAGTATGTTGAGTTATCGACCGTGCCCCGCTCTCGTTGTCGCTTCTTTGCTTCCATTCGTTGGTCTCGGATGCAAAGAGGGAGTTGAAATCGGCGCATTCCCTTATGAAGAGAAAGTGGTTATCCGGGCCGTTCTCGAGGCGGGGAAGCCGGTTCGCGAAATATATTTCACGCGCACAATGAGCCTCACCGAGTTATACACCCCCGAAAAAGCGGCCATAACGGATGTCCGGGCGGAAATTGTCAGCGACAGCGGATCCTACGCCTTGTCGTACGTGGGCCCGGTGGTGAGGGGAAATCTCCAGACAGGATTTGCCGAATACGCGGCATCCGGACTGACCGCCACACCCGGCGGAGTGTACACGCTGCGAGGGAACTGGAACGGACATGATTTTTGGGCCCAGACGCGCATACCCGATTCCACAAGCATCAGGAACTCGTACATGGCCCTCGATTCTTCAGTGTTTCCTTTACGGCTGTACAAAGTTTTCACTATCGTTACGTCGAAAACGAATTTTGTCTATACGGCAAACTACGAACACAGGAATTCTTTTTCCGGTTCGCCGTCATTCGGAAGTTCACTGCTCAAGGCAAGCGTTGACGGTGAGATTGTTATCACGTCGTCGTTTGCGACGAGCAGTCCGTCTGGCTTCAGAGATTCGCTCTATGTAAAGGTTTTCACGTTTGATGAAGCATTCTATGATTATTACAGGACGCGAAACGGCGGCCGAGCAAGCAATGTAGGCTTTATCTTCTCCGGAGGTCCGTCTCCGGTCAACTGGAATGCGGAAGGCGATGCCATCGGCATGTTCATCGGAATGAGCACAAGCAGAAAAAACGTCTTTGTTCCCTTCTAAACGACATCGCGGAGAGTTTTTGCGATTCATAAGTACATCTTGTATCTTGCTGAGCCGTTACTCAGCTATTCCACATTATTCCCAAACAGGAGGTCCCCCATGAAGAAGTTGCTCAAGTTCACCATCCTTACTTTTTTGATGGCGACGATGGCGTTCGCCCAAACTCGCTGGACGCCCGACATGATGATCAAGTTCAAACGCGTCGGCGGGACGGCAATTTCGCCCGACGGCAAATGGATCGCCTACACGGTCGGTACGCCGATAATGGAGGGCGAAAAATCCGAGTTCCTGACGCACATATGGCTGGTTTCCGATGACGGCAAGACAAACTACCAGTTCACTTTCGGAGACAAATCCTGCACAAATCCGGATTTTTCTCCGGACGGTAAATACTTGTCTTTCGCATCTTCTCGCGGCGGAGCCGATGCCAAGAGTCAGGTGTGGATCATGCG
>JANOGR010000145.1:0-24016 GCA_031406095.1 Ignavibacteriales bacterium | reverse complement strand
GTAGAACATCAGATTCCAGGTTTGCTTTTCTGGCAGCTTCGTTGCTGGGAATTGTTGTCGTTCAGGTTATCTTGGGAGCATCCGTTGTGCTTACGCAACGGATCCCTGAAATCGCGACAGCTCACCAGACATTTGGGGCTGTCTTATTGATGGTCTCTGTCATTGCGGTGCTGCATGTATGGCGTCTCATGGGAGGCGGAAGTGATCTAAAGAAGGAAACGGAAGGGAAAATTTTTGTAGCTCATAAGCACTACATTGTGTCTTAAATGAATTCTCTAAGATATTCAAAAATATTGTCTTATCTGGAATTAATGAAGCCTGAGTTGACAGGTCTCTCTGTCCTTTCTGCCATATGCTCTTACTTCGTTGCGTTGGAAGGCGTTGTCGACTTAGCGACTCTGCTTTGGCTCGCGGTGGGCACCTTGCTTGTCGGTGGAGGGGCGGGAGCACTCAACGAGTATTTTGAGCGTGATTATGACACCCATATGCGAAGAACTGAGAAAAGACCTATACCCTCGGGCAGAATCGTCCCTTTGGCAGCCCTTTTATTCGGTAATTTTATAGGCGTAGCTGGATTACTCATTCTCGCACTTCTTGTCAACCTCTTGACGGCGTTTTTGGCCGCGCTTACCCTCGCAACCTACCTGGTTCTCTATACCCCGTTAAAGCGGGTGACGTGGTGGAATACACTCGTTGGAGCAATTCCAGGGGCCCTTCCAACCCTGATAGGATGGGCCGCCGCCCGAAACGAGATCAATGCGGGAGGATGGATTCTCTTTGCCATTTTGTTTGCATGGCAAATCCCCCATTTTTTATCCCTTGCGTGGATGTATAAGAAGGACTATGTCCGCGCTGGTTTCAAGATGCTCCCTGTCATCGATGACAGCGGCAGGAAAACAAGTTTGCACATTCTCCTTTCAACGGTGTTCCTCATAGGATTGACCGTTTTTGCCGCGTGGAACGGATTGGCAGGATTGTGGTATCTTGCGTGTGCAATCCTTCTCGGCGCGGGTTTTCTCTCGTACGCTTTCATGTTTCGACGATCCACGCTGGCGAACCTCCCCTCCGACGCCAACATCTACTCGCGACGGGTTTTCTTCGCATCATTGGTGTATTTGCCCGCCCTCATGGTCGCTCTCGTCGCAGACAAGATTTAACGAACACAAGGTCGTTTCCTCAACATGCTCTCCGTGTCCGACTTACCGCTGGTCAACGCTTTATTGAATTCGACAAGTGCCATTCTGCTGGTCCTGGGTCATCGCTTCATGAAACAAGGCAGGATCGATGCGCACAAGTCGTGCATGATCGCTGTTTTCGTCGTATCGGCCCTTTTTCTAACCTCGTACCTCATTTACCACTTTCAACATGGGTCTCAGTCATTTCAGGGGCAAGGCTGGATTCGACCCGTTTACTTTTCAATTCTCTTAACGCATACCGTGTTGGCGACGGCGATTGTTCCGATGGCCATCATTACCTTGCTGCGTGGTTTAAAACGGATGGACGACCTGCACAAGAAAATCGCCCGGTGGACGTATCCCGTGTGGCTCTACGTCTCAGTGACGGGCGTCGTGATCTATGTGATGCTGTATCAGTGGTTTCGTTGAGGAGCTACAAACGGTGCACGATGTTCCGCATAAAGTCCGTAAAGCTCTGACGAATTCGGTTGGCCGTTTCCGTGACCTCCTCGTGAGAGAGCTTTTGCGAGGAAATACCTGTCGCGAGGTTTGAGATAAGGGAGAGGGCGACAACTCTCATTCCCAGTTCCTTTGCCGCAACAATCTCCGGAACGGTGGACATCCCGACGGCGTCAGCTCCTAACGCGGAAAACATTTTGATCTCTGCAGCTGTTTCGTACGAAGGGCCCTTCAACCAGCAGTAAACTCCTTCCTGCAACTGTATACCGGATTCCATTGCGGCAGAACGCGCAATATTCTGAAGCTTCGAGTCGAAATACATCGTTGGCCTTGATGGGTTGCGATTGGATTTGCTCAGCCCTGGATGCAGGTTCGTCATATTGATAATATCTCGCACAAGCATGAGGTCGCCAGCCTGAAAACTTCGGTTGATTCCGCCTGCTGCGTTTGTCACAATCAGTATTTTGCATCCAAGCCCGTGAGCGATTTGAACCGGCAGATACACAGGAGACAGAGACCCGGACTCATAGAAGTGAACCCTGCCCTGGAATACAAGTAGGGGTTTTGATAATGACGAATTTCTGCGAAGATGTCCAAGGACTAATTTACCGGCGTGGCCCTGGACTGTGGAGGGGGGGTAACCTGGGATTTCCGCGTTACGTATGACACATTCTTGTTCAACCTGGTCAGCAAAATCGCCGAGCCCGGATCCGAGAATGAGCGCTATGTGGGGTTTAAGCTGTGTCTTGGTGCGTATGTAGCCGACTGCTTGAGAAATGCTTCGTTTGTTCGTGTGTGCGGCCTTAGCTTCCAAGGAGGACGCCAGCAATGGTCGCCGTCATGAGTGTTGCAAGTGTCCCACCGAGAACAGCTTTCAGGCCCAATGAAGCAATGTCTTTGCGGCGGTGGGGCGCCATCGGGCTGATTCCACCGATTTGAATGGCGATGGATGAGAAGTTTGCGAACCCGCATAGGGCGAACGTCGCCATGGTGGAGGCTTTTTCTCCAATTTGACCGGCTGTGATGACCTTCGCAAGGTCCAGATAGGCCACGAACTCATTTAGTACCACCTTTGTGCCGATGAGGCTGCCGAACGTGAGCGAGTCTTGCCAGGGAACTCCGATGGCGAAAGCCACAAATTGAAGAACAAGCCCAAAAAGCAATTGGATGTTCATTGGCTGGTTGAATCTTGCCATGAGCACCGCGTTCAAACCTGTAATATCTCCGACCTGCAAAAGTATGTAGTTGAACATGGCGATCAAGGCGATGAATGCAAGTAGCATCGCGCCGACGTTCAGAGAAAGCTGGAGTCCATCCGCCGCTCCTCCAGCCGCTGCTTCGATCACGTTCGAGGCGTTTTTTTCAACTTTGAGCTTGACAATGCCCTTCGTGACAGGTTCTTCAGTCTCAGGGAACAGGATCTTTGAAATCGCAAGGCCAGCTGGGGCAGCCATTACGCTTGCCGCAAGCAATTGAACGGCGAATTTGACCTGTGCGGCCGAAAGTTCGATATGCTGTGCATCGGCGAATGCCTGGCCGAGCATCTGAATGTAAGCCGCCATGACTCCGCCCGCTATCGTCGCCATCCCGCCAACCATGATTGTCAGTAATTCAGACTGGGTCATCGTCCCGATATAGGGGCGAATGACAAGCGGAGCCTCTGTTTGTCCGACGAAAATGTTCGCTGTGTTCGAAAGAGATTCGGCGCCGCTTGTTCCCATCAGACGGGCCATCAGCCAGGCCATACCCTGAACCACTTTTTGAAGGATTCCCAAATAATACAGGATGGATGTGAGAGAGGAAACGAGTATGATCGTCGGCAGAACCTGGAAAGCAAAGAAAATGCCGAGGCTTTCGGTGCCAGTGTTCACTGCGAGCCGTCCAAACACAAACTTCGATCCTTCCGTTGTAAAGCCAAGGAGAGCCACGATGGCACCCCCAAGCCACTCGATAACCACTTTGGGCCAGCCGAGAGGAGCAAAGAAACTCGCCAGAGATGCGCTTTCGATGATGAACACTGCGAACACGAGTTGAATCAGCATGCCCATTCCGACAAGCCGCCAGTTGATGCGCTTTTTGTTGTTCGAGAAAAGAAAAGCGACTCCGAGGATGAAGGCGACACCACCCATGCCGCGGAGGAGGGAAATGAAGTCCATGATGGCTCCTTAAGAAAGCGAATGGATAAGAGAATTAGTCCCCTGGTATTCGGTGACAGCGTCTGCACCTTGCTTCGTACATGTCCTTCGCTCCAACGACGACGCGTTCGCTGGATGAGGTCGTACGCTGGGTACGGTCTGCCGGGTTTCCACAGACGACGCAAATTGCAAGCGTTTTGGTGATGTATTCAGCGATGGCAAGTAATTGGGGCATCGGCTCAAACGGTTTTCCACGGTAATCCTGGTCGAGGCCGGCCACGATAACGCGCTTCCCATTGTTTGCAAGCGTCTCACACACCTCGACGAGGTTTTGTCTGAAGAACTGTCCTTCATCGACGCCCACCACCTGTGCATCGGCGGCCAGTTTGAGAATGTCCGATGCATCATCCACGACGGTCGAGACGAGAGATTGATCGCTGTGCGAGACGATGTGTTCAGCGCTATATCGTTTGTCGATGCGCGGCTTGAAAATCGCAACCTTCTGCTTCGCAATCTGCGCCCTCCGTAATCGTCGTATCAGCTCTTCCGTTTTGCCGCTGAACATGCAGCCGCAGACCACTTCGATCCAGCCAATGTCGCGGGGGATGCTATGTGCGGCAGACGTATCCACTTACTTTTTTCTCTTGGAGCGGTCCAAATTCTTCTTCGTAAAAGCGAGTGGCATGAGTGATTTCATTGTGACAGTTTTCAATTGGCCCCGTTTGTTCACCATAATAATATCGATGTTTCCGGCAAGGTCGATGAGGACCTGACGGCACGCTCCGCAGGGAGGTGTGAAACCAGGGTCGTCAGAGGAGACGGCAATAGCCTTGAATCGTTGATGCCCTTCTGAGATGGCCTTGAAAATGGCTGTCCGTTCTGCGCAAATGGTGAGGCTGTACGAACTATTTTCGACGTTGCATCCGGTGAACACCCGGCCCCCGGTCGTCAGCAACGCTGCGCCAACACGGAATTTGGAATAGGGGGCATGAGCATACAGGCGGGCACGTTGCGCTATTTTGGCTAATTCCGAGCGGGTGACGGTCATTGAAGCAGGTTCAAAAAAAGGCTGAAAAATATAGACAACATTGATGTGAGAAGCAATCTCGTCGAACGTGAGCTCGCACCATTTCATTCCTCTCTAATGCCAGGTCAATTCTGGAGAAATTGAATCTTTTTCCCCTTTCACGAATCCTCGAGTGTAAGGATTTCTGTTTTGCAAAATGATCCGAAGAGCTCTTAAAGTTGCTCTGACCATTTTTATTTCTGCCATCATCGTCTGAGCGAGAAAATTCCCCACAAGTGACCAGCAAAGAACAATTCTCTGAAAACTGTGGAAGCGCTGGCTTCGCGACATGAAATAATCCAATGCGAGAATGCGGCGAAAGTAGGCCACCGCTGCGGAGGGGCGATTTAACGAAGATTTATGGTGAAGAACGTGAGCTGTGGTCAGTATGGCAATTGGTTTCTTCCCTGGAAACCGGATTGCGACGCCATAATTGTCTCCGATTCCCGATGGGTCAAGTGTTTCGTCAAACGGGGAATCAATAAGCCAATCTCGTTTTACAATGGCACAACCCAACCCGCTTAAAGCTGTCTTGAACCATGGATCGCTTACCTGGGTGACCAGGGGCCAGCCCGCAAATGTAAAAGTGTTGCCACGCCGTCGATAGAAGGCCTTTAAAAGACTGAGGAAAGGCGAAAACAGGAAATGTGTCTGAGTTTTTCTGAGATCTGCCCACACGCCCAACTGAAAGATAAACCTCCACAACAAATGACTGAATGAGATCGACGGAAATCCGATGGTTCGATTATTCTCCCCCTCCGGTTCATGAATCACACCGCACGCCGCACCTTCCTCTGGATGAGCGGCCAGGAATTCGCACAAGATTGCCAAGTAGTCGGATGGCAGTTCAATATCGTCGTCACACAGGAATACGTTCCCGGAACTTGCCAGGCGAATGCCGAGGTTTCTTTGGAGGCAGACCGACGGAGAAGATATCTGACATCTGATATTGAGTCTCTTGAATTGTATGCATTGCTCCTCGTCCAATGGTGGTTCGCTGGAGTCAACTATGATGACTTCCTTTATTGGAAACGATTGCTTCATGAGTGATCGCAGCAACCGAAGAAGGCTTTCGGGACGGTTCCTTGTCGGAATGACGACACTCAGTTCCATATCATAACGCCTCTCCCGTTCTTTTAGGATGCTGTCCTAGTAAGGAGACGTTCATAGATCATTGACATGTTTTCAATCGTCCATCTTTGATCGTGCTGAATTGCCCAAGACAAGCCTCGTTGCCTCAAAGAGGAGAATTGGCGCTTATCATGGAGAAGTTGCTTTATTCGATAAGCGAGACCTTTGTAGTCTCCGGGGTCAACCGAAATGGTAACCGTCTCCAAATCGGAGAGGATTCCTACTTTTGTCCCGCACACAACCAAGCCGCTCGCAAGGGCCTCAACGATCGAGACGCCTTCTGCCTCGTGAAGCGATGTATGGAGCATAATATGGGCGGAACGATAATGGCTCGGCAATTCCTCATGTCGTATGAATCCCAGGAACTCAACTCTGTCTTCCAGTACCAGCGTCCTTGCCAGATTTTGGAGAGCGCCGTTGAGAAAATCTGCTCCGATAATCGAAAGACGGCAATCAAAGTCAGAGCAAAGTTCCTTGAACGTTCTCAGGAGTGTGACCTGATCCTTCACTTCAGTCAAATTCGCAACGTGAATGAACCTGTAAGGGAGCTTTAAGCGCAGAGCCCGCTTGGGCTTAAATTTGTTGGTGTCAGCACCAAAAGGAATCGTGACAGCCTGAGGCCAGTCAATATTTTGCTGATGAAGCTGTAGCAGTTGAAACTCGCTAAGAGTGACAATGGCATCGGCGTGGCGGCCTGTGAAGAGAGTCAAGGCCCTGGAAGGCTGCGACCGCATGTTTCCATAAGGAATCGACGGGATTGATGCGGTCTCTCCGCCAAGAAAACTGACAACGCTTGGAATGCCAAGTGCTTTTCCGGCGATAACAGCGAAGAACCCACAAGGAATTGCCCACATTCCGTGAACGAGATCGAAGGGCATTGTCCGATGATCTTTATAGAATGCCTGGAACAGGAAACGAAATCTTTTCCAAATGGGGTCATTCCATTTTGCACGCAGAAATCGAACGTGCGCATTTTGCAGCTTTACAGTTTTTCCTTGATACTCCGGATTTGCAAAGGAATATACATGAACTTCGAAACGAAGAGAAAGCTGTCGCACAAATTCAACAATGGCCGGTATGTGCATGACGGAATCGGGAGGAGCCGCCCCGCTTGGAAGAAAAACTGCAATTCTCTTCACGACAGGACGGCCCGCGGAGGTGAAACTGCCAGGAGCTTTTGAAATTCCTGGAAGACGAAATCCGGAGAGTACCGAGTGAGACAGTGCACATCGCTGAATCGACAAAATTGCTCGTCGCAATCGCCGCATTCAAGGTCCCCCGAGTGCAAACAGCGACTCCATGTGCCTAGCGGCATAGCCCAGTCATGCCTTGTCGAACCTAACATCGCTAATGTTGGGATAGCCGAAACCCAGGCCATGTGCATAAGACCCGAATCTTCGGTAATGACGCCACTTGCAAATTGAAGGAGAGCGAAGGCTTCTTTGAGGGTTGTCTTTCCTGCAAGGTTGATGACAACAGAACCCAATTGCTTATGAATAAGCGCAGCTTTTGAAGCGAGTCGCGTGGTGCCTAACAAGAGGACTTTTCCATTGTCTTGCGCAATGAGGTGCGAGAGGTCCACGTAGTTATCCAGCGGCCAATTTCGTGATTCAAAAAGCCCGGCAGGATTGAGCACCACTAATGACTGTTGCCCATCCCAGCCGTTTTGCATGAGCATCGTTTCGGCCTGAGTTCTGAGATTCTTCTTAAGGTTGATCGAGTAGCAAGGCAGGAAATCCCTGAATCCGGTTCGTTCCACAGTTTGTTGCACGCGCACCCCGGCAGGAAGTGGAGAGAACCGGTCGAATTCAGTCCAAGCCTTTGGAGCGGCAAGGAATCGAAGGAGTCGGCTGACGCGATTGCGCTGCAGGTCGAAGATAACGTCATAGTTCTCCCTTCTTAAATCAATTCCCATTCTCACGATTTGGTCCAACCGGTGCCAACGACTGTTAGCGGCAAGGATAGTATAAATATTGTCGAAAAGGTCCAGAGAAGAGGGGAGTCCCGCGGAGATTTCATTCGTGAGAAAGTCAATCCTCGAAGACGGGAATCTGCTTCTTAATCCGGAGCAGGAAGGGAGCGTAATCGCCACGTCGCCGATGGCGTGGAATCGAAGGACCAACATGCGCGCAGGATGATGCGGGGCCATCCACGGCTTACAAGACATGTATTCCTGAAGAGGTTCATCCATGGTGCTCGACAAAGAGAACCCCAATGCCGCAGGAACCCTGCTTCCAATCCCGGACGAATTCAATATGTCTGTACTTCTTTTTGACCTCGATCCAAAAACGGTGGACGCCAGAACCATTGTTGGCAAGTGCAGGGACAATGTCATGAAGTGCGATGATCCCGTCCGGGCTTACGAAAGGAGAATACATTTCAAAGTCTCTCCTGACGCCTTCGTACGTGTGGTCTCCGTCAATAAACAGAAAGTCGATTGCTTTAGAGTCTAAGCAGGATTTCACCTGGAGAAGAGTCTGATCAAGGTGAGAATTAGCACGTATAAGATTGATCTGTTGTTGCCGGCTTGCGAAGGATTTGAAAAGCGGGATTTTCCAGGCCGCGTACCCGCCTCCATAAACTCCTCCGGGTAAATCGACACTGATGATATGTGCATTGTCAGAGGCAATCCGCGTAAAGAGGAACAAGGAACCGCCCGTGAAGGTACCGATTTCCAGGACTGAGTCGGGCCTGCGATTCTTGAGCAATTCAAGAAAGGGAAGTATTTCTTCTCGTAGTTGTAGGGGCTTGATGACGCTAAAACATTGCGTTGCAAAATCAAACAAATCGGAGATATCCGTGACCCGCTGCGACTTGAGACGATGAATCACCAAAGGGAGCATCATGAAGTCGCGTGTATACTCGAACGATATTTTCGCACATATTGCAATCCGCTGGATGGATTTCCTCACGAGAGAAAACCATCCTTCCATTTCAAGGATCTCGCGTACTCTTGCAGTACTTGGAATAATAGAGGAAATCGACATCAGCGTCTCCGAGCGACGATCAAAGCGTGGTCTCCTATCGAGCGGAATACGGGGAACGACCCGACGAGATCATCTACGCGTTGAAGGAATGCGGAGAGATGCGGGTTGGATCGTTGAAAGTGCATAGCATGTGGAGGTGGAGAAAATATGTTAAAACTTTGTATGTATTCCACTCTAAACCATCGGTCGAGTTGTCGTGAAACAGAGAATGGAGAATGATAGAACACCTGGAAGGTGTGCCCCTCAAAACCTGTGGCAAAAACTCTCTTCTTGAAGCGACGAAATGCCGAACGGAAATTGAATCGTCCAAGTCCCGCAACGATTTCCCATAGGCAATGTGGCGGCATGAACACCCCAATAAAGTAAACGCCTTGCCGTGTCCCTGACGCAATTTGACGTGCTACTGGCTCAAGGCGTTGCACGCAGTTCAGTCCGCCGAAGTTCGACAGGATAAGATCGTATTTACCCTCGACAGTCGGTGAGCTTGATTGGAAGGAGGCCGTGCGAAATCTGACATTTTTCATTCCTGCGCCTTTTGCCTTCGCCTGTTTGATCATTTTCGGAGAAATATCGATTCCGGTGACTTTATAGCCCCTCGAGGCGAAATAGCAAGCGTCGGTTCCTGTTCCACAATTAATATCCAGGATAGAGCCCGACCGTGGAACGAGTTCCTCAACGATACTGTAGATTTTTCTTCGCAGTCGCTGCGTGATGGCACTTGAATCAAAGGAAGCGTCATAAGTGACCGCATAAGAATCAAAGGCTGCTGTCACGGCGGCAAGGTTGGAGGGAATCCTGTGAGGCTTTAGCTTTTCCATGAGCTCGTAATAGTTGCTCCCAGTCTTGCTACTCTGGCTTTGGCGGAGGCCGCAGCCCCGTCTAGGTACCGACCCTGACCGTTGCGCGAGAGACGATCCGAAAGCACTTCATTCGTCATCCATCGTTCCGTAAACCAGTAGAACGCGTCGGTATGCCTGCCGCGAACCCGCAATTCGCGCTCAGTTCTTTTGTCCCAGGGAAGATCGGTGGCGATATCTTGTTGAATCTCCTTATGGTAACCGGTTCCTTTGATGGGGTAGGCAACGGTCGTGAGAAATGTATCTGCTTGCGTCCTCTTCAAGTGTGCGATGGTGGCTTGAATATCGCCGATTGTTTCCCCTGGGTATCCGAGCATAACAAAGAGCCCTACCTCAATACCGTACTTTTGCGCGAGCCGGGTCATGGCCTGAATTTCTTCGACGGTGACTCCCCGCGTCATCGCGTCGAGAATTTTTTGGGACCCGCTTTCCGAGCCATACCACACGCGAAAACACCCAAGCTTTGCCATCTTTTGCAAAATGTCTTCATTGACTCGGTCCGCTCTTGTGATGCATTCAAAAGGAATATTCAAATTCCTCCGTATCATTTCATCAAAGTACTCCTGAAACCATTTATGGTTAATGGTGAACACATCATCCGCAATCCACATCATGTCCGGCTTATATTGGCTCATCAGAACCTCGACTTCGTCGACAACGTTGAGAGGCGACCGCTTTCGATGAGTAAAACCATACACGCCATGACTACACCACTTGCACGTATAGGGACAGCCGCGGGCGGTAATCAACGAAACGGAGCCTAGCTTGTGATGATCTCGCCAGGTTGTAATATATTGTTGAACGTCGATGGCTTCGCGATCCGGGAATGGAATTGAATCCAAATCCTTGATAAGGTCCCGGGGAGGTGTATGAACGACTGTGCCGTCAGAGTCTCGAAACGCGATCCCATGAATGTTATTCAGATTATGGATGCCAACTCTTGGAATTTCCTTCAGGAGATGCTCCATCGTCGCCTCACCTTCGCCAATAACAATGACATCTGCGCCGAACTCAAGGAATTCTTTTGAGTAATATGGCGGCTCAGGTCCACCCAGAATGACGACCGCACCGTGCGACTTGCAGAATCGAATCATATCGAGCACATGGAGCTTTGTCATCAGGTTGCAATAAATGCCCACGATCGAAGGTCGTGCCGACCGGATAAGCGCTTGAAATTCCTGAGTGGTTTTGAATGTACTGTCGAAAACATCGACTTCGTATCCCATGGACTTGAGGTAGGAAGAAATGTAGAGAATGCCCAGCGGCGGGTACGGCTTCATGATACGCTGTTCATGTTTATCTTCTTGAAGAAAGTAGCCGTGTGTGAGAAGAAGGTTCACGCTGCGATACCTGTTGAAACTGTTTGGAGCTTATTAAGGCGCGACTCAAGAGAAGGCAACGTCACTGCATGAAAGGCGGATTTTGCAAGTTTGGACAAAACCTTTCGGTTGATTTGCCACGGCCGGATCATGGCTCCTCTCAGCAGGTCCTTTCCCTGCCACACGCGAAATTTCTTGTGCGTTACCTTGTGCAGGATTCGGTAATATTCCCGGCTGTAGGTCCCTTGAAACATCATGTCAAGATCTCCACTATCCACCCAGTTTTGTTTTTCGACTAAATCCCTTTTGACACTCTCATGAAACCTGGTGCCGGGCAGCGGATACGAAACTGAGACGCCTATCTCATCCGGCCTGCAGTTTCTGACCATCTCAAGGGTTTTTTCGATATCTGCGCGAGTTTCGCCGGGATATCCATACTGAAGAAAGAAGCCTACTTGAATTCCGTTTTTATGCAGCAATTCTGAAGACTTGTAAATCTGTTCCACCGTAACACCCTTTTCCATGGCGTCGAGCACTTTTTGCGAACCGGATTCTGCCCCAACCCAGACAGTCTTGCAGCCGGAATGCTTGAGGTGCATGATATTGTCTTCCTTCAACAGGAGATCGGCTCGTAAGAGGCATTTGAAGGGAATGATCGCTCCCCGTTCGTTCACGATCTTGTCGAATTCAGCGATCCACCCGGGAGTCAGGCCGAAAATATCATCTGAGAACCAAATGTGGTCTGGTTTTGCAAATCTTGCCAAAAAAGCCATTTCTGAGACAACGTTCCCAGGAGTTCTTGTATGATACACCTGGCCATAAATCGGCTTTGCGCACCAATTGCAGTGAAATGGACAACCGCGCGTTGTGACCATGTTGAGCGAGAAAAATCCGTGTTTTCCGATCCAGACCCTGCGATATCGTTCAATGTCCACGAGATCCCAGGCAGGAAACGGCAAGACGTCGAGGTTTTCCAGGACCGGTCTTTTCAACGTGCGTACGATTTGCCCGTTTTCCCGGTAAGCAAGCCCATTGATTTGCGAAATGCCCCTTGATCCCTCTCGGAGTATCTTTTGACTCAACGCAGCCAACGACTCCTCTGCTTCGCCGCAAATCAGGTAGTCAGCCCCGCTATCAAAGTATTTGTCCAGATGATCTGCGGCATCAGAACTGAAAATGCAGACCGTACAGCCCGCCTGTTTGGCGATGCGGGTCATGGCGAAAGCTGCCTCGCGCATTCTCCTCAAACACATTTTCGTCAAATAGTTGAACTGGTCGTCGTAAATAACCACAAGTCGCGGCCTGTGACGTCGAATCGATTCTGTGATCTCATGCTCGCTTCGTGTCAGCATCACGTCATGAAATACCACAGAGAAGCCCTTTTCCCGAAGATAACTTGCAGCATACAAAGTTCCGAGCGGAGGATAGGGCATCATCGCCCGATGCTCCTTGTGGTCGAAATGAAGAAAATATGAATGCGTGAGAAGGATCTCTGCCACGTTTATCTTTGGGGGAGAGGAACCGGCTGAAGTCCATACGACCTGAGCCGTCCATTGTATGATTCAAGTACCTTTCTCAGGAAATCGTCACCATAAGCTGTAGAAATAAAGGGTTCGCATTGATACAAAGCATTGCGTTCCTTTTCTGAAAGATGAGGATATCGACGCTTCCATATTTTGCGCCACATGTTCATTAGGAAACGGTCAAAACGCTCGCTTAAGCGGGGAGGAAAAAGAACCTCGAGGGCCTTCTGGAAGTATGACACACCGTTCTCATAATAAAGAGACGCAGGAACTTCAGGTGCATTGGGAAGAAAATCTGTGATCCACGAGTTTGAAGCCCGGTATCTCCGGAACAGGTCAAAATTCGAAACAGGCTTCAGAGTGGCGATTTCGAGGGCGGCGTAGATATTCCGCTCTTCATGGGCCATGCGGTTCTCAGTGACGAAATGATTCACGCAGAAATATTTCTTTCGGTTCAGGAGGAACGCTTTCTTGAAAAGAATCGCCAGCGTCCGGGAAATCCACAACCTGCCGGGAGCCGTTATGACGACGAAATCGATGTCGCCTTTTTCACTCGCAACTCCCTTGGAGAGCTCTCCGGATATTGCGACACCTCTGACGAATGGAATTCTGCGGAGAACGTTGCCCATAAGCACCGCCATGGTCCAGAGTTTGTTTGCCCGAACCTCCTTGGCGTGGCGGAGTTCAGCAGAACTCTCCTCGTTGTTCCGCAGTGAAAAATAACCGCCGTTATTCTTGATGATCTGACTCAAGGGAACGGAATCGCACGAACGAACGATTGTATCGGGGCTGGACGAGTTCCGCGGAAGGAACGAATAAATCTCTTCGGCCGTCAGAGGATGGTTGAAAATGTCGAAGTAGAGAAGCGTTTTCAAAACATCGGTCTGAAGGGACGAAAAAAGTGTGCGGGGGATAGCTGAGGGATATGGTTTAGGAGTGGCGGACATTGTGCGGTTCGAAGGACGATTCGATGGTACTAAACATTCAAGCTCGAATCAATTACTGCTGTCACAACGGCATGTGAACAATCTTGTAACTCGGACGACTTTTTTCTATATTGACTTCGATGTCTTGAATGGTCGACCTCCGGCAAAAGATACAGTCCTACCTGAAATTTTCCGCCATCACCGTTATTGCGTTTATCCTGCTTTTTCTTGCGTTCGACGTGGTCATCATGCCTCTGTATGTCCAGCAAGGCCAAACGAGGAACGTCCCCTCGGTTCTCGGTATGCCAATTGAACTTGCTCGAAAGACGCTGGCCGATAGTGGGCTAGATTTCAAAGAGACCGAGCCAAAATCGGATAAACAGTATCCTATCGGGACTGTGGCTGCACAAAACCCGCCACCCGGCGCCGAGGTGAAGCAGGGCCGCAATGTCTATCTCACGGTAAGCGGTGGCGAGAGGTTTGTCAGCGTACCCGCGCTGCGTGGACGGTCCCTCAGGGATGCTACCTTTACGCTGGAAACCTTCGGCCTCACCCTGGGGAATATAACGTACCAAGTGTCCTTAGAATTCCCTGAAAACACCATAATTGACCAGGAATCGCCAGCTGGAACGAATGCAAAACGAGGAAGCAGAATCAACGTTATTGTCAGTCAGGGCAGGACCGCAGATAGAATACCGGTGCCCAAAACTGCCGGAAAAACGCTTACCGAGGCAGAGCGCATTATTATCCAGGGGGGATTCAACGTTGGGAACATCACGTTCCAGGTGAACCTGGACCTTTTGCCCAACACCGTGATCGATCAGTACCCGAAGGCGGGCGAGCTCGCGGGATCTGGAACGGCCATTGACCTATTTGTTTCAAAAAGAGCAGAGTAGCTCGCGGCATTTGAAAAGTCTCGTATGCCAAAAGTAAAGATAGCTCCTTCAGTTCTTGCCGCCGATTTTTCCCGTCTGAAAGACCAAATCAAGCTTGCAGAGCAGGGTGGGGCCGATTGGCTGCATCTCGACGTCATGGATGGCCATTTCGTCCCGAACATCAGCTTCGGGCCATTCATTGTCCGAACGATAAGGGAGAATACCAAACTGTTTCTGGATACACACTTGATGATTGAAAACCCCGACCGATATTTGGAGGCTTTTCGAAAGGCAGGTTCCGATCTGATAACAGTGCATCAAGAAGTCTGCAAGCAATTGAGTGATACACTCAAGCATATTCGGGAGCTCGGGTCGAAGGCAGGCGTCGCTATTAATCCTGACACACCGACAAGTGTGTTGAAAGACATTGTCAATGAAGCCGACCTCATCCTTATCATGTCGGTCCATCCGGGGTTTGGGGGTCAGAAATTCATGGAAGGGAGCCTCGAAAAGCTCCGCCAAACAAGGGCAATGATCGCCTCGAGCGGCAGGGATATTTATCTGGAGGTGGATGGAGGTATCGATCTTGAGAATGCGGCAGATGTGGCCTCAGCTGGGGCAGAGGTCCTTGTGGCAGGATCTTCCATTTTCAGGAAACCGGATATTCCTCAGGCTATTGAACAGTTGAGAAAGAACGCGCTCCGATGAGCTTCGCCATTACAAACGTAAATATTGTGACTCCCTTCAGGGTCATTGAACGCGGTTCGATCCTTGTGGAGGGAAAGAAGATTACGGCCGTTGGAAGTGCCAGGGAGGTGCGCATTCCGCCAAAGGTGAGAACGTATGAATATGAAGGAATGATGCTCACCCCAGGTTTTATCGATCTTCTCGTTCACGGCGGCGGGGGGCACGGATTTGCAGACATGAGTGACGCAGCTGTCTCGAACATTTCGGAATTCTTTTTTTCACATGGCACAACCGGCATGCTCGCGGCTTTGTATAGCAAGCCGGAGAAAGATATGATCAAGGATGTGAGCCGGATTGCGGAGTTTTGTGAGAACTCCAAAGGTTCCAATGTGTGGGGAATCCATCTTGAGGGGCCTTTCATCAACAAAGATTTGCACGGCGCCATGAAGGCTGACTATTTTTGGAAACCGAGCATCGAGAGCTGGCAAAAACTCTATGACCGCAGTAAAGGGTTCATTCGACTGATGACCATCGCACCCGAACTGCCAAATGTTGACCAGGTGATGCGAGTGGCCGCCCAAAACGGGGTGGTCCTGTCTATCGGGCATTCAGCGGCCACGTACCAGGAGGTTCTGTACGCCATCGATAACGGTGCAGCCCACGTCACGCACATGTTCAACGCCATGAGGCCGTTCCACCACCGCGAACCGGGCGTTGTCCTCGCTGCGCTTTTGCAAAACGAACTGAAGGTGGAACTGATTGCTGATGGAATACATGTTCACCCTGCTGTCATGAAACTTATGTATCGCATCAAGGGAGAAGGCGGTATTCTGCTTATTACCGATGCAATCCAAGCTTGCGGAATGCCGGACGGGCTTTACTCGTTTATGGATCAAAAAATCATTGTCAAGGACCGAAAAGCGTTCCTGGAAGACGGGACTCTCGCCGGCAGCACCTTGACGATGGAACAAGCCGTTAAAAACATGGTCCAAATGGTCGATGTGCCTTTGACAGATGCAGTCCGAATGGCTTCGCTCAACGGCGCGAAGGTCCTGGGACTGGAACACCAAAAGGGCATTCTGGCCGTCGGAAAAGATGCCGATCTCGTTGTGCTTGACAGAAACTTCGAGGTTCAAATGACTGTCTACGAAGGATCTATCAAGTTCAGCCGCAATCCAGACTGATATCTTCTTTCCCTCTCGCACGGGTTCCTCCGCTGTTTCGCATCGCATTTTCTGAAAAAAACTCTTGACAAGAAGAGGACGGTACCTTATATTCTAAGGTATTCGAACAGTAATTCCTTAATAAGTTAGGCATTTCTCCCTCATCCACTTAGTTTATGCAATCCCCGCATTCGATCGACGAAACGGATGTCATCATCCTCGAAATCCTTCAAAAAGAGGGTCGTACAAAGAGAAACGAACTGGCAGAAAAAGTCGGGCTTTCACTCCCGGCGGCGAGCGAACGCCTCCGGAAGCTTGAAGAATCAGGGTTTATCAAAGGATATTTTGCCAAGGTCGACCACAAGCTGCTCGGCAAAGACATCACGGCATTTGTCATTGTGACGGTCGACTCCTCAAAGCACTTCCCATCCCTGGTGGAACATGCCAACAGTATGGAAGAAGTGCTGGAATGCCATGCCATCACGGGAGACGGAACACATCTGCTGAAAGTACGAACGGAGAATACCGCAAGTCTGGAAAAATTGCTCGCCCGAATTCAATCATGGAGCGGTATCACGAAAACGACGTCGAGTATTGTGCTCTCGACGGCCAAGGAATCCATGCGAATCAAAATTCACAATCACAAATAACCTCATACCATCTAACCCAAAGGAGCGCTATGCCAACAGCAAAAGTGAAGGCCTCGGGCAACATCGAGAAAGTCTTCAAGCTCATCAAGGATCGGGATGTGAAGATCGTCGACCTGAAGTTCACAGACCTGCTCGGTCAGTGGCAGCATTTTTCAGTCACCACCACAGAATTTTCAGAAGAGACATTCGAAGATGGGATCGGCTTCGACGGATCGAGCATTCGCGGATTTCGGAAGATCCACGAAAGCGACATGATTCTCTTCCCGGACCCCGATTCAGCGTTTATCGACCCCTTCACCGCAGCCCCGACCCTCAGCCTCATTTGCGATGTTGCAGACCCCATCACACGGGAAAATTATTCGCGTGACCCGCGGAATATCGCCAAAAAGGCGGAAGCCTATCTTAAAAGCACGGGTATTGGAGATACCGCTTACTTCGGTCCGGAGCCGGAGTTTTTCATTCTGGACAACATCAGGTTCGACCAGTCGAACCACTCCGGATACTACTACATCGATTCCGACGAAGGTGCCTGGAACAGCGGGACCAATGGCCAGCCGAACCTTGGGCACAAGCCGAGATACAAGGAAGGCTATTTTCCTACTTCCCCGATCGACAGTCTTCAGGACCTCAGGACCGAAATGGTTCTGACACTGCAATCCGTCGGCATTAATGTTGAAGTGCACCATCATGAGGTTGCCACGGCCGGTCAGACCGAGATAGACATGAAACGCGACACGTTGACGAAAATGGCGGATAACTATCTTACGTATAAGTATGTGACAAAAAACGTCGCAAAAAAACACGGCAAGACTGTGACGTTTATGCCCAAGCCGATCTTTGGCGATAACGGGTCGGGAATGCACGTCCATCAAAGTATCTGGAAGTCCGGCAAGGCATTGTTCGCCGGAAGCGGATATGCGGGACTCAGTGAAATGGCGATGTACTACATCGGCGGACTTTTGAAACATGCGCCGGCTCTCTGTGCCATTATCACGCCGACCACGAATTCTTACAAGCGCCTTGTGCCGGGGTTTGAAGCACCCGTCAATCTTGCATATTCCCAGCGAAACCGCTCCGCCTCCGTTCGGATCCCGATGTATTCATCAAACCCCAAGGCAAAACGAGTGGAATTCCGCTGTCCGGACCCAACCTGTAACCCATATCTCGGATTCTCTGCAATGTTGATGGCGGGTCTGGACGGGATAATCAACAAAATCGACCCGGGCAAGCCATTGGACAAAGACATCTACGACATGAGTCCGGAGCAGCTTCGCGATGTTCCGTCAACACCCGGATCTCTCCCTGAGGCGCTCGCAGCACTGGAAAGAGACCACGACTTCTTGTTGAGAGGAGATGTCTTTTCCGAAGACGTGATTGAGACCTGGATCGAGTACAAAATGGAAAAGGAAGTGAAGCCCATGCAGCTCCGGCCTCATCCGTACGAGTTCATGCTTTACTACGATGCGTGAGAGCGCTCACAAAGGGAACTCAACACACACAACCCCGGCCGCATGGTCGGGGTTTTTGTTTGCATTTCTGTAGCGTTCTTGCTACTTTTTCGCTGCCGCAAAGCAACCCACGTGGACTACACTCGCATCAAATACGACATTCAGCAGCGAGTCGGCTTTATCACCTTAAGCCGGCCGGAAAAACACAACGCTCTCGATGATTCCATGGTGGCCGAGCTTTCTTCGGCCTTCTTCGCAGCTCAGAAGGATTCCGAGGTGAAGGTCATTGTTTTGAAGTCCGAAGGCGAGTCGTTTTGCGCGGGCGCTGACCTGGCCTACATCCAGCGGATTTCCAAATTTGACTTCAACCAGAATCAGCAGGATTCGGCGAACTTGATGAAGCTCTTTCTCCAGATTTACACCCATCGTAAACCGGTGATTGCACTCGTCCAGGGTCAGGCTCTAGCGGGCGGCTGCGGGCTGGCGACCGTCTGCGATTTCATCCTTGCCGCCAAGGAAACGGCAAGATTCGGTTATACGGAGGTCAGGATCGGGTTCATTCCTGCCATCGTCATGGTTTTTCTCATTCGGAGGGTTGGCGAAGCGCGTGCCAGGGCGATGACATTGCTGGGAAACACCGTTTCAGCGGACGAGGCTTTTGAGATGGGGCTCGTCAGTCAAGTCGTTCCCGCCATACAGCTCGAAAAGCAGGGGATGGAGCTGGCAACGTCATTGGCGGACAAGTGCAGTTCTTCGTCCATGGGGCTCATCAAGGAATTACTTTCCAGAATTCACGGAATGTCAACGGGCGATGCGTTGGACTATGCAGCCAATTTGAACGCTTTGACCCGTATGACTGACGACTGCAAGCGCGGAATAGAATCATTCCTGAAAAAAGAACCTATCAAGTGGTGACTCTCCTGTGTCCAAGGCTCTGAAAGGGTTCGAATCATATATCCGGAGCGTTCGGGATTTTCCGAAGAAGGGGATTGTCTTTCGAGATATTACAACCCTTCTCAAGGACGGGGAAGCCCTTCGTCAGGTGGTCGAGAAATTTCACCAGAAATACAAGGGAATGAAAATTGACAAGGTGGTCGGTGTGGAATCGAGAGGTTTCATTATCGGGTCGGCGTTGGCAGTCAAACTGGAAACGGGTTTTGTTCCCATAAGAAAAAGGGGAAAGCTTCCCGCCGAAACCGTGCGTCAGGAATATGCCCTTGAGTACGGCACTGATATCATCGAAATTCACAAGGATGCCATTTCAGCAGGGGAACGCGTGCTCCTTCATGACGATTTGCTTGCAACGGGAGGGACTATTTCGGCAGCTTGCAAGCTCGTAGAACAACTTGGCGGAAAAATCGCCGGCCTCTGCTTTCTGGTCGAATTGAACTTCTTGAAGGGGAGAGGACGCCTTTCGGGTTACGATGTCTTCTCACTCGTTCAATACGAAACGGAATAGCATGACGCCCGCCGCACGCATCAGTGCCCCTCCCGGAGGGGCTTTTTTTTGGCCTGCGAGTCCATGGTTCGCATAGGATCCGTCGCTCCTGATTTTGAGGTCAAGCTTCACACCGGCGTTCGTTTTCGCCTCAGTGATCAGCGCGGAGAACGGATTGTCGTTCTCTATTTCTACCCAAGAGATTTCACCTGGGGATGCACAAAAGAAGGCTGTATGTTCGCTGACCATATTCAAGAAATAAAGAAACTCGACGCCACGGTTATCGGGATTAATGGACAAAGCCTGGCCGATCACAAAAAGTTTGCAAAACAATACAACTTTCCGTTTCCGCTGGGAACCGATCCCGACCTCTCGGTGTGCCGGAACTACAGGGTTCTGTGGCTCCGGGGACTGGCCATTCGCCGGGCAACGTATATCATCGACAAACACCAAACAGTGCGGGGCGTGGCCCATCACGAGTTTCTTATCGATCGTCACTGGAAGTATGTACTCCGTGTGTTGAAAGAACTCAAGGAAGAAGAAGAGATCAAATCCTATAACCGCGAAGCGTGGAATTTATGAAGACGATCATCGAACCCTTTAAAATAAAATCCGTCGAGCCGATCAAATTCACGACGCAATCGGAGCGGGAATCCATTCTTCGGAGAGCCTCGTTCAATCCGTTTCTCATTCGGGCCGAGGACGTGTTGATCGACTTGCTGACGGACAGCGGGACGTCTGCAATGAGCGCGAAGCAATGGGCTGGAATGATGGACGGTGATGAATCGTATGCAGGCTCCAAAAGCTTTTTCAGGTTTGAAAAAGTGGTCCGGAAAATAACGGGGTTCAAACATATCATTCCCACCCACCAGGGTCGTGCTGCGGAGAGGATTCTCTTTTCGCTTGTCGGCGGTCAAGGCAAATACATTACAAACAATACGCATTTCGATACGACCCGGGCAAACGTTGAATTTTCCGGGGCTGAAGCCGTTGACCTTCAGACTGAAGAGGGCAAGAAACCTGAAGTGGTCGCCGATTTCAAAGGTAATCTTGACACGGAAGCGCTCCAGAAGTTCATCGGCGAAAAAGGGGCTGCAAACATACCGGTTTGCCTCATCACCGTAACCAACAACTCGGGCGGCGGCCAGCCTGTATCCATGCAAAACATCAGAAACACAAAAAAGATGCTCAAAAAGGCCGGTATTCCGCTCTTTCTGGATGCATGCCGATTTGCCGAAAACGCGTTCTTCATCAAGAAGAGAGAGAAGGGGTATGCGAAAACGCCCTTGCTCGATATTGCAAAAGAAATGTTCTCCTATGCGAACGGCTGTACGATGAGCGCAAAAAAGGACGGCCTTGTGAACATGGGAGGTTTTTTGGCCTTGAACGACGATGAACTTGCGGTGAAGGCCAGGAATCTTCTCATCATCACTGAAGGGTTTCCGACATACGGTGGACTCGCAGGGCGAGACCTCGAAGCGATTGCGCAGGGGTTGGAAGAAGTTCTCGATGAGCACTATTTGACGTATCGGATTCGTTCGGTGGAGTATCTGGGTGAAAAACTTCTTTCAGGCGGAGTCCCTATTGTGCAACCGCCCGGCGGCCATGCCATCTACATTGATGCAAAGAGGTTTGTGCCGCATATCCCGCCCCATCTTTATCCGGGGCAATCGATTGTCTGTGAATTGTTTCGTTCAGGCGGCATCCGGTCTGTCGAAATCGGCAGTGTGATGTTTGGAAAGTACGATTCGTCTGGCAAGTTGATTTCACCGCCGATGGAACTGGTTCGCCTGGCGATTCCAAGAAGGGTTTACACTCAGAGTCACATAGATTATGTGGCCGAGGTTGTCCAATCGGTCTTCGAAAACCGGAAGCTCCTGAGAGGTTTCGAGATCGTGGAGGAGGCACCGGTCCTGCGTCACTTCACCGCAAAGTTCAGGCCCGTGTCGTGAAATGACGAGAATTCCATTGATTCCAAAGGCCAATCTTGCTACATTAACTCAAGTTGACCGGTTCGTGGTGTAGAAACCGTTAAAACGGTTTATATTTCAACTTGTAGGTGAATAGAGGTTGTCCAAAAAGTTCAGTCACACTGAGCGCCCGCCTGACGGACGGGCAGGCACTCCCGATGTATCAGAATTGGGACGAAGACGAAGTGTGAATTTTGCAGAGAATCGCCTTCGACTTCGTTCGCAGAAAACGCCTGCCTACCGAACGGATAGCAGTTCGTCCGGCAGGCAGGCTCACTGCCTGCCCGACGTTGCGCCAGCCACCGCGGTGGCAGGCGGGCGCTCAGGCTGACTGTTTTGCTCCTTAATTTGTACAACCTCTATGAACGCAACACCCCCATGAGTATAGTCGTTTTAACGACTTTTGAGACGGTCAAGTTGAGTACATTGAAATAGAAAATTAATGTCCCCCGGAATCGATGATCGCATGTCCCGTTTGTCGCAAAGACAACGATAATTACGCCACCGTCTGCACTCACTGCAAGGCTTTTCTTCAGAACCGCATCCCCAATCTCAATCTATTCGAGACGGCCTGGAAGGTGATCGAATCACCCAGAGCCGCCTTTCACGATATTACGATCGCTGAACACAAGAACTACTCGTTGTTCCTTTTTTCTCTTTTTGGGATTCCGCTTGCGTTCACAAACTTCTGGTACCTCAGGGTCGGAGACCGCTTTCAGTCTTTGCTGGACCTCATCATCTGGGCCTTTATCATCGGTGCCAGCACAGGACTGGTGCTTGGGTTGCTCCTGACATCTGTATATCACCTGGGAGTGCGATTGATGGGCGGGAAGTCGGGATTCCGATCTTCCATGGGCTTGTTGTCATACTCTTTAGTCCCGGTCGTGTTCACCCTGGTTTTCGTGTTGCCGGTGGAATTGCTCACATTTGGAATGTACTTGTTTACATCGAACCCGCACCCATACACGATTAAGCCGTTCTCCTACGTTGCATTGGTCGGATTCGATGTGGCCATTTCCTTGTGGGCGCTTGTGCTGGCGGTACTCGGGACGAAGATCGGACACCAGATTTCTACATTCAAATCCGTCGTGGTTGTTGCTTTGACTTTGTGCGTGCTGGGGGGAGCATTCTTTCTTTCTCCCAGGGCATTGCCGATGCTGAGATGACGAGTGAACGATTTGAGGAAATAGCCCAGTCGGCCTTCGACAAGCTGCCGGGCAATTTCAAGAGCCGTATCGAAAACGTGCGAATTGTGATTGCTGATTATCCAACTGATGAACTTGGCAAACACACGAAACGAAATCGGGACTCGCTCCTCGGCTTGTACCAGGGCATTCCGCTGACTCATCGAAACACGTGGTACGGAACAAGCCCGACCGTCCCGGATACGATCACGCTCTTTCAGAAAAACATTGAGGCGGTGTCCAGGACCGAGGAGGAAATCCGGCACAGGATCATCGAAGTCCTTTACCACGAAATAGGACATTATTTTGGGATGAACGAAAAAGAAATCCAGGCTGCCATGAAAGACTTTCAATAAATCCATGAAAAGGTAACCCATGCCGAAAGTGATCTTACAGATTTCGTATGACATTGACCCGAAGCGAAGAGGAGAGTACCTGACTCTTGCTGCTGAGATGAAGCGTCACTTTACCGAGGCGCGGAAGAAGAACTATTCGATTTATGAGGTCAAGAGCAGAAAGAACTCGTTTGTCGAGCAATTCGTGTGCAATTCGATGGAGGAATACGAAGCCCTCGAGGATGACCTTGACGAAACGAGTGAAAACCTTGTCAACAAACTGGAAGCATTGCTGAAGGACGGCAAGGCGAAGTATAACACGATTGTCGAGACGGAGTAAAGAGGAGGTTGAAATAGGCATGTCCATTCCCGCCGCCAGCGGTTTGGCGGGGAATCCAGAACGAGTCTGAGCTGGAATGCTGTACCACTTGTGACAATAGGATTCGGTTTCTGGATGCCCGCTTATCCGCCAAAAAGCCGGCGGACGCAAACAACGCGAAATCCGCGGGCATGACAATCCTTTTTTTTGCTTGTCATTCCGTCGGAGTTTAAGACGGAATCCAGAACGGGTTTGACCTTAGCCCCAGGCTCAGTCAGCTAACAAGTGACAATAGGATTCGGGTTCTGGACTCCCGCTTATCCGCCAAAAAGCCGGCGGACGCAAACAACGCGAAATCCGCGGGAGTGA
>JANOGR010000191.1:0-17987 GCA_031406095.1 Ignavibacteriales bacterium | reverse complement strand
TTGACCGACGCGGAGAAGAAAGAGTTCATTTCCTACATCAGGGAAGCAGCGCAAAATCAACTTTCTCTCGTCAACTGAATGCTTGACTGGTCGCGCCTGGAATCGGGTCGCGTGAAATTGGAGATGAAGGAACTCGACCTTGCCAACGTGGTGAAGAAGAGTGTCAACGGCCTCCTTGGACTTTCGATGACGAAGAATATTCAGGTTGCCTCAAACATGCCAGAAGGTCTCATGGCGTTCGGAGACGGACAATTGCTTATGGAATTGTTCGAGAATTTGATAAGCAATGCCTTGAAGTTCACACCGGAAAACGGAAAGATTTCGGTCGACCTAGCCACAAAAGACGTCAGAAACATCGTGATTACCGTGAAGGACAACGGTGTGGGCATTCCGGAAGCCGACTTGCATCGACTGTTCAAAGTCGAGGAAAAATATACGCGGAAAGGACTTGGCGGTGAAAAAGGAACCGGGCTCGGCCTGCCGGTCTGTGCCGAAATCATGCAAAAACATCAGGGGACAATTCGGGTGGAGAGTCAGGCCGGGAAAGGGACGACATTCATCCTCACATTTCAAAATAACTCACTCAAAGACGGAATGAATATTCTTATAGCAGATGACGAAGACGGAGTCCGGGTCCTCCATACAAGATATGTCAAACGGTTTTTCCCGGGGGCCCACATCATACAGGCTTCGAACGGGAATGAGGCAGTGGAACTGGCCCGGAAGCATCAGCCGCAGGTGATTGTTGCCGACTATTCCATGCCGGTGATGAACGGATTTGAAATGTTGAAACAGTTGAAACAGGCTGCAGACACGAAAAACATCCCCGTGGTGATTATCACGGGAGAGGATTCAAAGGCAAGCTCCGAAGCGATGATGTTAACTGGGGCATCGGCGATCTTTTCGAAACCCGTTGTGCCGGAAAAACTCGAAGCAGAGCTTAGGAAAGTCCTCGCACCTTTTCTTCAATCCTAAAACTCCTCATGGGTGGGAGCCGCAAAGAGCAATGCGGTTCTGGCTCCCGCCCTCCCTCCTCAACCGAGGCTGTACACATCAACTCCTGGCAGGAAAAGTGCGTAGCAGGCCCACATCACGAGTCCGATGCTGACCGGAATGGTGAGATTGTCGTCAATTTTTCCTGAAATAGATTCAACGAACATCCCGACTGCCGCACCGACAATGCCGATCGCGTATTCGAGACCCAGATAGTGGATTTTTGGCGAAACAAGGACAACCAGGACGGCTGACACAAAGAACGCTACGCTTCCCTCGAGACTTTTTTTGAAGAAAGGTCGTTTCCCAAATTTCCTGCCGATGAGGGCGGACGTCGTGTCTGAAATGATGAGGACCGCAAAGGCCGTCACCGTGATGACTTTGGGAAAAGCCAAAACGCAAATCATGGCAGAGACAAGAACGTAAGTGGCGCCATTCAGGCGTTTCCGCACTCCATCTTGCTCGTGCCGGCGGAGTAGCCAGCCGAACCATGAATAAAACCATCGGGAAACGGGTGCCACGTAATGCCGGGTGATGTCGATAATCAGGAAGGCTGCCGTGACCGGTGCCAGCATCCAGAGCGCCTGATTTTTGGGAACGAGATAGTAAATGATGGGAATGGACAGCGAACAGAGATGGATGGATTTCCTGATCAGCTCAAAACGGTAGTCAATCGTAGCGGGTTGGTTGCCCGACGTGCCTGGTGTTCCTTCAGGGGATCTCCCCGCGGCTGGCGCCGCAGAAAGACCGCTCATGGGGTTTTTCGGGACTTGCTTGTTGGTACGGGTGCGGTTGCGGGTTCAGGCTTCGTCTTCTCCGGTTGCTCGGAGCTTATTTTGGAGCTGTCGTTCGATTGGCCCTGCCCATTCGTTCCCCGTTCCACAGGCGGCAATTCCTCGCCACGAAGTAGTTTGTCGATTTCTTCCGAGTCGAGGATTTCACGCTCCAGCAATGCGTTGGCCAGCCGGTGAAGTTTGGGCAGATTTTCGCGTACGATCTTGTCGGCACGTTTCATCGCCGTTGTGACGATTCTCCTGACTTCCGCGTCGATGGCGATGGCAGTGCCCTCGCTGAAATTACGCGTGCGGGTAATTTCCCGGCCGAGGAACAATTCTTCTTCCTTTGCGCCGTAAGAAAGAGGCCCGAGTTTCTCACTCATGCCCCATTCACAGACCATCTTACGGCTGACCTCGGTTGCGCGCTCGATATCGTTGCCGGCACCCGTGGTAAGTTGGTGAAAGATGATCTTCTCCGCCGCACGGCCGCCGAGCGCGTACGTGATCATCGCTTCGAGATAATCGCGTGAGTATGTATGCTTTTCATCGATGGGAATGTAGGTCGTCACGCCGAGGGCGCGGCCTCGCGGGATGATGGTGACCTTGTGAACAGGGTCGGCTTCGGGCAGGAATTTCGCGACAAGGACATGTCCCGATTCATGATAGGCCGTGATTTTCTTCTCACGATCGGAGATGATCATCGACTTCCGCTCCATCCCCATCATCACTTTATCTTTCGCCTCTTCAAAGTGCCGCATGTTGACAGCTTTGTCGTTTTGACGGGCCGCAAGCAGAGCCGCTTCGTTGACGAGGTTCGCAATGTCGGCTCCGGACAAGCCGGGTGTTCCTTTGGCGAGGACTTCAAGCTTTACATCTTCGCCCAATGGAATGTTTTTGGTGTGCACACGGAAGATGCCTTCCCGCCCCTTGACGTCGGGCCTGTCCACAACGACTTGACGGTCGAACCGGCCTGGCCGGAGTAAAGCCGGGTCCAGAACATCGGGCCTGTTCGTGGCGGCAATAATAATGACGCCGGTGTTTTGCTCGAATCCGTCCATTTCGACCAGGAGTTGATTCAATGTTTGTTCCCGCTCGTCGTGGCCCCCGCCGAGTCCCGCCCCGCGGTGGCGTCCGACAGCGTCAATTTCGTCGATAAAAATGATGCACGGTGCGCTTTTCTTTCCCTGTTCGAACAGGTCGCGAACCCTGCTCGCCCCCACGCCAACGAACATTTCAACAAAGTCTGCCCCACTGATGGAGAAAAACGGAACGGACGCTTCTCCGGCAACCGCACGTGCTAAGAGCGTTTTTCCCGTCCCGGGAGGCCCCAGGAGGAGCACTCCCTTGGGGATCTTGCCGCCCAGACGCTGGAATTTTGCAGGCTCCTTCAAGAATTCAATGACTTCCTGTAGCTCAGTTTTTGCCTCGTCGGCTCCTGCAACGTCCTGAAACGTTACATGGGTCATGCCTTCTGTGAGGAGCTTGGCCCGGCTCTTACCGAACGAAAAGAGCCCCTTGGTGCCCCCGGCGCCGCCCTGCATCCTTCTGAAAATGATCAGCCACACACCGATAAGGAGTATCCAGGGGAAGATGTTGACGAGAGCGTTCATCCACAGGCTGTCTTCTTTTTCAATCTTGAATTTCAAACCCTTTTCAGTCCAGGTTGCGATGAGCTTGTCGTCGATGTTGCTGTACGGAAGCGTCAACCCGATTCGAACAGCGTTCCGAGCTGTTTTTCCGCTTGCCGTCTGGATATCCATCGGCTGGATGAGGCGGCCGTGAAAATCGTAATCGGTCAGGCCGGATTTCTTGATCGTGGCCTCAGTGATTTTTTTGTCGCTCAGCAACTGCTGGAATGCCGTGAAACTGATCTCGTATTCCGTCTCATCGGTACTGCGAAAGGCGTACATTATGAGAATAACGGCGAGGACAATCCCCACCCAGCTTAACGCGACACGACCCAGCTTCATCCATGCAGGGTCATCATCACGAAACTGTTTTGGCAATTTCTTTTGTGAACGCAAGGGGTTCAGGCGTCTCTTGGGGTTGCCGTTTTTCTTTTCGTCCGATTGATTTTCGTTAAACCACGTCCAGCGCATATCTACTCCCATTGAAACATACGAATCTTGAACATCAATTGTTGCCGGATGCAACAAGCCTGTAGATCGACCTTAAATTACGGACTTTTTGAGCGTAGTCCAAGCCATAACCGATGACGAAGTCGGACGGAATTTCAAACCCAACGTAATCGATCTGGAAATCCAGTTTGGCCACTCCTTTCTTGAAAAGGAGAGAGACGATTTTCAGCGAAGCGGGCTTCTCTTTACTGATCAGGTTCTTGATGAAGGCGATGGAGAGTCCCGAGTCAACAATATCTTCAACGACGACAATGTCCCTGGAGGTCACCTGGCAATTGAGGTCTTTCAGAAGTGTGACCTGTCCGGATGAGATTTTGGCATCTCCATAGCTCGATAACTTGAAGAAATCAACTTCGCAATCGACCGTAATCTGGCGAATGAGGTCGGAGATGAAGATGAAAGAGCCGTTGAGAATCCCGATAAATATGGGAACCTTGTTTTGATAATCACGGCTGATCTCCGTCGCCAGCTCCTTCACCCTCTTCTGAATCTGTTCCTCGGTGATAAAGGGAGCAAACGTGTCGCCATTGACGACGATGGTCTGGTCTTTCATTCCTGTTCCCGCGAATATTCCAGTCTGACCACCGAGCGGGTCTGGGCGGTGACTTTAAATCGGTCGTCGACCCGTTTTCCACACACCCACACAATGTTCCCGTGGGATTCGAAGACGGGGATTGTATGTTTCTCCCCAAGAGGGACCTTCTCATCGATAAAGAAGTCGCTCAGTTTTTTTTTATGGGGCAAGCCCAAAGGCATAAACCAGTCGCCCGATTTCCAGCCACGGAGCAAGAGCGGTGGTTCGAGCTTGTTTGCATCGACGAGCGCATGCGCAAAAGTCCGACGGAGAATTGAAGGAACGGGTTCCGGCATTCCGACAGAAAACCGGAACATCCCCAACTCGCAATGCTGGCCGAACCCGAGTGTCTGCTGCTGAATGTGCGTCTGAGTTTCCTTTGTTACGAGCAGACGTTCACGGTCCCGATAAATTGCATGACCCTTGCCGAGATCTAATCGGGAACCTGTGGTAGACTCCCCGAGAGCAATGATCGCTCCCACTTTTTTTGTTGAGGCTTCCAGTTTCAATTTCCTGAGCAGACTCAGGACAATTTCCTCCTGCATAAATGAAGGCTCGGAATGCAGCAAAGGAAGAGAGACCTGAACATCTCCGTTGCCGGATGATTTCACCATCAACCCGTATCTCTCATGTACTTGAGTTTCCAGTGAAGCGGCAAACTGCCGAACGGTCGAAGAGACACGGTTGATCGAAGGAAGGATGTCCGGGCCGAAAACCGATTCCATGGATGGAATAATCTGAAGGCGCATCAGATTTCTTTTGTATTCCAGTGAACTATTCGAGGAGTCCGTGCGGAAATCGATGGAATGTTCCTTCGCGTATTCTTCAATATTGGCTCGATACGCAAAGTGCAATGGCCGGATGATGTTGTCCCGCTTCACCGGGATTCCTGCAAGGCCTCGAAGGCCTGTTCCCCGGACCAGATTCAGGAGAATTGTCTCAACATTGTCGTTCGCTTGATGAGCCGTTGCAACAACGTCAGCGCCAATCGTTTTGCGGGTTTCCTCAAAGAAGCCATAGCGGAGTTCACGGGCGGCTTCCTGTTTTGTCGATTTTTCTTGCGACGCGAATGATAACGTATCGACTTTTGTGCGGTAGAACGGAAGGTCATAATGCGCAGCTTTCATGCGGACAAACTCTTCATCGCCATCGGATTCGACTCCCCGCAATCCATGGTTGACATGTGCGAGCGCAATCCTGAGTTTCCATGGACGCCGAATCCTTGCGAAGAGGTCAAGAAGCACCATCGAATCAACCCCGCCGCTGACGGCAACCAGGATTGACTGGCCCGGGTTTGCCAACCCTTGTTTCCGAACATATTCTTCAAATTTGACGTCGAGGTCTGACATGGGTCTGGAGCAGGTCTATAAAAAAAAACTTGACCTGGAATCAAGTCAAGATGTTTGAAAATCATCAGCAGTCAAAAGATAACCATTTTTGCCCGGAAAGACAAGGTTACCCAAGTTGCCTTTACCTCGAAAATGCGATAGATTTTTGATGCAATGAGAAGCCTCAGCTATAAGATCGGGTTTGGTTATTTTGTTCTGATGTGCATCGGTTTGGCGACAAGCATCTTTGCCATCTACAATTTCACGGAGCTTGGCGATTCCATTGAACCGATCATCAAAGAAACCTACCAAAGTGCGCTCAACGCAGAGAACCTGGTCAAAGCGCTCGACGATCAGGATAATGCACAGCTTCTTGCGCTCATTGATGATGAAGCAGCCGATGTCTATAGGGTGTATTACAACGAAAGTAGAGATCGGTTCTTGTTATGGCTGGCAAAGACGAAAGAAACACTCGTCCTCCCCAATCAGGAGCGGATGCTCGATGGCATCATATCCATGTATCGATCATACCTCCAATCGTCGGATTCCCTGTTTCTGCTTTTGCAGGACAAAAAGAAAGTGGGAATGGCAACAAAGTATCAAAAATTTGTTATCAGGCCGATTGCTGACAAGCTGAAAGACCGCTGTTTTGCCTTGCTTGCAGCCAACCAGGAAGTGATGGCTCAGGCTCAGACGAGAATCAAAACCCGCATGGAAGGCGTGACGCTTACCTTCGTTGTTGCTTCCATTCTTGCCGTGGGATTGAGCATCGTTGCCAGCGTGCGGTTTACGAAAACGATCCTCGGCCCGGCGCTAAGGCTCACGGAGTCCGTGCGCAAAATAAGCCAGGGTCATCTGAATCAGAAAATCGACGTCACTACGGACGACGAAATCGGTGTGTTGAGCACGGAGTTCAACAAGATGACGGAACGGCTGCGGGCATACGAACAAATGAACATTCAACAGATCATAGCCGAAAAAAAGAAATCGGAAACGATCGTCGAGAGCATCGCAGACCCCATCATTGTGACGGACGAACATCACGATGTCTTGTTGATGAATGAGGCTGCAGCCCGCACGCTGGATGTTCAGCAAAAATACTGGATCGGCAAGAGTCTGGAAACCGTCGTCCGGGATGAACGGTGGGTGAAAGAACTCACCGGCCAGCCCGACGAACGGCAAGGGACGCGGAAAGATGCATTGCTGTCGTTCAAGAAAAATGAGGAGATCCTTTATTTTCGCCCCCGTCAAACGAGGATTTTCAATGAACAGGGCCAGGTTCAGGGGATTATCACATTGCTCCAGGATGTTACGAGGTTCAAGAATCTCGACCAGATGAAGTCGGCATTCATCGCCACAGTGTCGCACGAATTCCGCACTCCCTTGACTTCGATCAGTATGGGTTTGGATATTCTCTCGCAGGGAATGTCCGGCGAAATTAATGACAGACAGCGTGAACTTCTCGCCGCCGCAAAAGACGATTGTGAGCGCCTTCGAAAACTGGTGAAGGGCTTGCTCGACCTATCGAAGCTGGAGTCAGGAAAGCTGGAGATGAAAAAGGAAGTCCTTCGTATCGACCAACTCATCGACGATGCATTGAAGCCGCTCCGTCTTCCATTTCAGGAACAGAATATCAAGCTCCAGGTGGACATTCCTTCCGGCCTGCCTTCCGTCGCAGGGGATGGCCAGCAGCTTTCCTGGGTGATTGCGAACCTTGTGAACAACGCAATGCGATTTACGCCTTCCGGCGGGCGGGTGCGCGTCTCAGCGACAAAGGAGGAAAGGCATGTGAAGGTTTCGGTAATAGACACGGGAAAGGGCATACCGGCAGATGCTCAGGATACGATTTTCGAAAAGTTCATACAGATCAAGCCGCCGACAGAAACGACGCCGGGGAGTGTCGGCCTCGGATTGGCCATTGCACGCGAAGTGGTCGAAGCGCACGGAGGTCGCATCTGGGTGGAAAGTGAAATAGGCAAAGGAAGCGCGTTTTCATTCTCCATACCCATGGCCAGCTAGCAAATGCAAGACCGGCGCAAGAGCGTGCTCGTCGTAGACGACGAAAAGAATATTCTCAAAACGATGGGAATTTTCTTCGAATCCCAGGGGTACGATACGCACTTGTGTGCAAGGCCGCAGGAAGTCCTCGAGGTACTCCAGCATCACCGGATGGACCTGGCGTTTGTGGACTTGATGATGACTCCGATGAGCGGTATCGAGGTGCTTGAAGAAATCCGCCAGCATTCGCCGGAGACGACCGTCGTGATGATTACGGCACACGGGTCCATTGAAACGGCGGTCGAGGCCATCAAGAAAGGCGCATATCACTATCTTCCCAAGCCGTTTGACATGCAGGAACTTCAGATGTTCACAGAGAAAGTCTGGGAACATCATCAGCTGGCGCAGGAAGTGAAGGAACTGCGCGAACGGCTTCCGTCACCGGGGGCCGGTGTTCAAATCATCACGCGCAACCGGGAAATGCTGAAGCAAATCGACCTGGCGGCGCGCATCGCCGACAGCAATATCAGTGTCCTGCTGGAAGGAGAGAGCGGTACCGGCAAAGAATTGCTGGCTCAGTTCATCCATCACAAAAGCGGCCGGCCGGACAAGCCATTCATTAAAATCAACTGCGCCGCCATTCCTGAACAGCTCCTTGAAAGCGAATTGTTCGGGCACGTGAGAGGATCGTTCACGGGGGCGACAAAAGATCGCCAGGGGAGGTTCGAGATTGCAGATGGGGGAACTGTCTTTCTCGATGAGATTGCCGAGCTTTCACCGGCGATTCAGGCGAAGCTTCTCAGGGTGCTTCAGAGCAGGGAGTTTGAGCGGCTGGGCGAAAGCGTTACGCGCAAGGTGGACGTCCGCGTCATCGCAGCGACGAATAAAAACCTCGACGAGGCGTTGAAGGAGGGCGTTTTTCGTGAGGACCTGTTTTATCGCCTCAACGCGGTTCGGATCAAACTTCTGCCGCTCCGTGAAAGACCCGAAGATATTCCACTGCTTATTGAACACTGTCTGGCGAAACTCTCGAATGGAAAACTGCCCGCTCTCTCCGATGAAGCGCAACGAATACTCCGCCAGCACCGGTGGAATGGAAACGTGCGGGAATTGGAGAACGTGTTGGAACGGGCGATCTTGCTGGCGACGGAAGGGACGATTCAGCTGAATCATCTGCCCGAAGAACTCCGGGAGACGTCAGAACCGTCGTTGCTTGCCCTTTCGCTCGAAGAGATTGAAAAGACCCATATCCGTCGAGTGCTTCAGAACGCAAAGGACTATGAAGAAGCGGCAAAGATCCTTGGTATTGATAGGGCAACACTCTGGAAAAAGAGAAAAAAATACAATCTGTGATGTTGCCAGACGTTGCTTTTCGCAACGCGGCTTAAGTTATTGACTTTCAGGATGTTCCAACAGAATCCTTCGTAGTAGTCTACCCACGTTGTTATTTGCAACATGGCCGTCGACGATGAGTCGGGATTATGCTCATTACGAGCCGGGTTCGATGTTCTTGCTCTCCGCTCTCAATGGCATCATATTTGCAAATTTCATAACAAAGTTCTTGCACAATTGTTTAAAATTCTGGATTTTCTTTGCATTCAAAATAACGGTAAGGGACTTCCCATGGCAACAAAACTTTCCACGCTGAACAATCTCGAAATCGCAATTCTTGAACCCAAGGGATCTTTGATCGGGGGCGACGAGACAGATGAATTGAAAAGCAAGGCGAAAGACCTGATTGAACAGGGGAACAAAAAACTGGTCCTTGACCTTGGGGGCGTTACCTACATTAACAGCTCGGGTATCGGAGCACTCGTGGGCATTCATTCGATGTACAAAAAGGCGAGCGGACAAATTAAACTTTGCAACATGGCCAAGGGAGTGCAGAATGTGTTTGTCATTACGAAATTGACCAGCGTCTTCGATGTCGAGGAAGCCCGCGACGCGGCCATCAAGAGTTTTAAAAAGTAAATCATCAACTCATTTTCTTTAAGGAGAACCTGTTATGAAGCAATCTGTTTTCACAACCGTCGTCCTGGTTGCTGCTTTCGCCATCGGAATTGTCGTCTTCGAAATACTGCCAGAATTCATTCAAAAGGGAGGCCCGCTGGTTGTTGCTTTGATCGCACTTATGGTGATGCTGATTACTTTTGTTTTTGAGCGCCTTTTTTCCCTCCACAAAGCTCAGGGCAAAGGAGCAATTACGACTTTTCTGAAGGCCGTCCAACAGGCCATCAACGGCGGGGATGTTGACGCTGCGATTTCGGCCTGCGACAAACAAAGAGGTTCCTGCGCAAACATTCTTCGGACGGGTTTGGAACGTTACAAGATGGTCGTGGAAGAAGGCGATGTGAAAGGCCAGAAAGCGATTATGGAAGAAGTTAACCACGCTATCGAGGAGGCGACGATGCTCGAGGTTCCTCTGCTTGAGCGCAACCTCGTTGCAATGTCCACCATTGCTTCAATCTCAACAATGGTAGGACTGCTTGGCACCGTTATCGGCATGATTCGGTCCTTTGCGGCCCTCGCTCGCGCCGGAGCACCCGACGCAGTAGCGCTTTCCATCGGTATCTCCGAAGCGCTCATTAACACGGCTGGCGGCATTGCGGCTGGTATTGGCGGCATCGTGGCTTATAACTTCTTTGTGACCAAAGTAGATAATTTCACATACATGATTGATGAAGCAAGCTATTCGATCGTCCAATCCCTCGTCACACGAAAAGGAAGAAAGTAGGATTCCGAAAGGATAAGCCAATGTCAAAACACAAAAAAGGACGGGTAGGGCTCAGGATGGATATGACTCCCATGGTCGATGTGGCTTTCTTGCTGCTGACGTTTTTCATGCTCACAACTCAGTTTAAGCCTGCAGAAGAGGTGCAAATCGACCTGCCGACGTCCCACTCAGAGTTCAAACTGCCTGAGACTGATGTTCTTATGATCACAGTCAGCAAGGAAGGGAGAATCCTGATGGGGGTGGATTCTCAGATTCTACGTGAAGCAATATTCGGCAGCCAAAACAAGTATAAGGCGAGTGTTGAAGTCGACAAACAAGCGCTCGGTAACCTTGTCATCACAGCACGGATCAAGAATCCCCGACTCCGCACCGTCGTCAAAGGTGATAAGGGAGCGCCTTATGGCCCCATCGAAGACGTCATGGAGGTGCTCCAAAAAGCACGCGTGACGAGGTTCAACTTGATCACCGACTTTGAGAAAACGTAAAGGAGACACGTATGGCAGCCGTTGAAAGTGGCCAACCGAGATCACATGGAAAAGGCAAACGAAAGAAGAAAAGAAGACTCTCCGTCCGCCTGGACATGACGCCGATGGTGGATGTGGCATTCCTGCTCTTGACGTTTTTCATATTCACGAGCTCCATGAGCAGGCCGCAAACGATGGAGTTGAACCTGCCGCCGGACGATAAGGCGACCGTCGAGGTTGCGGAGTCGAACCTCATGACCATTCGGGTAGACAAGGACGGCAACACCTTCTGGAATATCGGGACGGAGCTTCCGAAGAAAATACAATTCGACGAGTTGTTGAAGTTGATGAAAGAGAGGAACGCGGCAAACCCAAAGCTGATCACACTCATAAAAATTGACCGGGACGGAACGTACAAAATGATGGTTGACGTGATGGATGAGCTGAACGTAGCGGGAGTCTCAAGATTCAGTCTCGCTCCGATGCTTGACGCGGACAGGAACATTCTCAAGAAAGTCACATTATAAGGAGACTAGTCCATGGCGCAGGAATTCATTACTCCGTTCAAAGTCGATTACGGAGCCATTGAACTCAAACGAGTCTACCAGAAATTTATGTGGTGGTCGCTCGGTCTCGCTGCCGCCGTACAGGGGGCCGGTGTGGGAACCTACTGGGGATCCATCTGGCTCGCGGCAGAAGAAGAACCGACGCGCATAGTGAGAATTCTGAAGTACACCGACCTCGGCCCGCCGCCATCCCTCCAGAACCAGCAAGCAGCCCCGGCCGTAGCGATCTCAGCTCCCTCTGTCAAGCCGAGTATTGGTATTCCGGTTCCTGTGCCGGATGCCGAAGTGAGTCCGGAGCAAACCATCGCATCTCAGACGGAACTCAGCCAGGCCGTTAGCGAGGCCACGACCTCAACTTCGGATGGAAATGTGGATATCAGAATTGAGGAAGAACCGCCGGACTTCGTCGCATATGAAAAAGAACCGGCGATCGTCAAACGCATTGAGCCAAAATATCCTGAGATTGCGTTGCGTGCAGGCCTTGAGGGGACAGTATATGTGAAAATGTGGGTCGATAAGGAAGGGAAGGTACGGAAGGTGGTTATCCTCAAGAGTGACGCTGAGATTTTCAATCAGCCGGCGCACGACGCTGCCATGCTATGGGTGTACACGCCTGCGCTGATGCAGAAGGGACCCGTCTCCGTGTGGGTTGCAGTACCGTTCAAGTTCAGGCTGTCGAACAAATAAGTCTTCCTGACAGAAAATCTCCAGCCCGGCTGTTTCCGATCGCCGGGCAAAAAAGGCGGGAATCGACAAATCCTACCCAATACATCCTGACCGCGGTTTTCTCCCCTCTGTGATATTGAACTTCATCGGACTGAGTAAACGCTGGACAGCATGAAGACAACCCCATCAAACTCGTCCACCCGGAAATCCGACCAGGTGCCGACTCTCCGACACATGAAAGTCAAACCGATCGATCCCTCGACGATCTTGGGTTACAGCCTTGCGGCAGTGTTCTTCGCGTTTGGAGTCGTCGTGGTATCAGGGATCGCAATTCCCGACTATATCCCAAAGGAATTCCGGTTGACCATTGGAGTCGTGCTTCTCCTGTGGGGCATTTATCGGTTCGTCCTCACGAAAACAAAGTCCAACGAAGCTGAAGGCTCTGACGAATGAGGTCCGCCGCTATTTTTGTCATTCTATTCAGTATCTCCGTTGTCGGTTGCCGTAAACGGCCGGAGAAACCTGTAGAAACCGCAACCAAAGGAAGCCTGATGGTTCTCGCCGCCCAATCGTACGAAGACTTCATTCGACGGGAGGCAAACGCATATGTTCGGTCCTACACGGATGTCAACATTTCGGTGAGTGGCACGTCAACGCGGGAGGCGATCGTTCATCTGTTGAATGACAGCGTGACATGCATCTGCGTGGATCGACCCTTGAATGACGAAGAGCGGCAAGTCGCGGGGAAGGCAGAACTCATCATAACGGAAAACAAAATCGGTGAGGGAGCTCTTGCACTCATCGTCCATGAGCAAAACCCGGTCGAACTCATCGCTTTGCAGGACGTCAAAGATATTCTCACGGGTTCAAAAAAGAGTTGGACCGCGCTCAAGGAGTCACGCTGGAAAGGTGAAATGAACCTCGTTCTTACCGGAAAGAATTCCGGGACGTACGAAATCCTGCAGACTCACTTCTTCAAAATCCAAAGTCCACTCACCGTGACAACGACCCTCGAAACGGAGAAGGAAGTTGTGGAATACACGCGAACCCATCCCCAAGCGCTTGGGATTGTGTCCATTGCGGCGGTGAGGAACGTTGCGGGGAAAACGAAGGTTCTTGCTGTTGAATCGACAGATTCGACGGGGGAACGGTTCGTGAGACCGACGCAAATAAATGTCTACCGTGGTCTTTACCCGTTACATTATTCTTTGTATCTTTACACCTCCGAATCATCAACGGGTGTGGGAGCGGGTTTCAGCTCCTTCATTCGATCAACGCAGGGCCAGAAGATCGTGCAGGACGCGGGTTTTGTCCCTGTCGTTATTCCAAACCGAATAATCCAGATCAACACGGAGTGAGTGTTTAATGCGAAGAATCCTATACGCGATGGTTGTCTTTGGCGTGGGGAGCCTGCATCTCCAGGGCCAGCCGCAGGTTGAACAAGGCAAGGAGCTCCTCAAGCAGAAGAAAATCTCCGAAGCGATAGCGGTGCTTCGCCAGGCCACGCAGTTGTATCCGAGGAGCGCCGATGCCTGGTTGTTCCTGGCGAAGGCGTACATGCAGGCTTTGATGCCCGATTCGGCAGAGGCGTCTGCCATGAAAGCCCAGGCGCTTGATGACGAGATCCCCGACACATACCTCATCATTTCCCAGGTCCAGTTGGCGAAAAAACGTTCAAAAGAAGCGTATGCGACAGCGCGGGCCGGGATGAAAATCAAGAAAGACTATCCACCCTTACTCACTCAATTTGGATTTACGTTGCTCGAACTTGATTCAGCGGATGCGGCCGTTGTAGTGCTGACGAGGGCAAAGGAACTTGATCCCAAGAACGCCGCGGCCTTCGAGGGCCTGGGGGACGCGTACACAAAGCTCGGTGTGACAGCTTTCGCAGCAGAGCAATATGCGAAATCCGTGGACCTCGACTCACTCCAACCCAAAGTGCTGCACAAGCTTGCGAGGACCTACCTCAAAGAGCGGAAATACAACGACGCTGTCAGGGTATATTTGATTGTGGTGGCGCTCGACCCGAACAACCCGAGTGCACGTTTCGAGTTGGGGAGGATTTACTATCAGGCAAAACGATGGGCTGACGCCGCTCGTACGCTCAAAGCATTCGTAGAACGACCGGATGTCTCAATAGATGTCTGGATGATGTACATGGAGTCCGCCTACAATAGCAGGCAATATAAGGAAGCCGTGAAGGCCGCAACCGAAGTGCTCAAGAAAAACCCAAAGTCTGAGAAGGCGGTTCGAATGCTTGCACATTCTTACCTTGAAGAAAAAGAGTTCCCCAAAGCGGTCGATACCTACACGCAGTTGCAAACGATAGACACGCTCAAACTCGACGACTACAAGCGGCTCGGGAGAGCGTATAGCGAGTTGAAACAGGATGAACAGGCAATTCGGGTTCTCAGGGAAGCCCTCAAACTCGATTCCATGAACGCAAGCTTTTATGGCGACGTAGGCGCCAGACTGATGGCGATGAAGAAGTTTGATGAAGCCGCTAAGATGTTTAAAAAACGCATTCTGCTGGATTCAACGGCGGTGAGTGCGTATGTGAATTACGGAATGAGCATGATGGCCATGGAGAACTATGATGAAGCGAGTTCATACCTCAAAAAGGCGATAGAGTTGAACCCGAAGTACGAACCCGCCTACTACAACCTTGCGAGTGCGTACATGGGAAAACAATCATACAAGGAAGCACAAAAGTCCTTTGAAGATTATATCAAACTCACGGATAGCGTCGAAGTAAAGTTCAAGAAAGAACGTGCAGCGTCATTCAAATTCATCGGTCTCGTGCACCTTGTGAACAAAAAGTATGAGGATGCGCTGAAGAATCTCAAGAAATCGATTGAGCTGAACGGCGACGATGTCAATGCACATCTTTGGCTCGCTACGGCGCTGCACAGCATGCAAAAGAAGGAAGAAGCAATCAAGGAATACGAGAAAGTGTTAAAGATGGATAAGGACAACAAGGAAGCGAAAAAGAACCTCGAGATGTTAAAAGGACCCCAATGAACTTACTCACCACAGATCCATACATGCAAAGAGGCACGTTATGAAACTTCGTCAAATTTTCTTGATTCTGACAATCGGTCTGCTCTTCATGGCCTGCGACAAAAAAGTAAAGGCCCCAGCCATTACAGAATGGACGCAGTATCAGGACCCGTTTTTTCGCGTAACTTTTTCCTATCCGAAAGGATGGCATCTTGTTGGTGAGCCTCACAAGGTTATCCTGTATTCCTCACAGGAATCGATGCAGAAGTTCTTTGACCCAACGTTCGAAGGCGCCATCGGGGCTCAGATCATCATTACGAGTGAAAGAGACTCTCTCTCGAACTTGAGCAAATATGTGGGGACCTTCGAGAGCGACAAGAAAGCAGAACAGTTTGAGATCCAGGCAAAGAAAGAGCTCACTGTTGACGGCCTTTCGGCAAACGAGTTCCAATACAGCGGCCAGTTTGACCCGAAGACCAGATTGACGGCCCTCCGGACATTTATATTGAAAGACTCGACGATTTACTACGTGCATTATGGTGCTTATAACGAACTCTTTGAACCGTATAGAGTTGTGTATGATAGTGTCATCGCATCGCTGGTGCTGCCGAAGCCCCGAGTGTTTGCGAAGAATGTCGATCCTTCTCTCCCCGTTGCAGAAACAGACAAATTCTCGAATGAGGTTCTGGAGTTGACATACCCCGCCAACTTCAGCCCATCCCTCAAACCTGCCGGCAAGGAAATTCAGTTTTCAATGGAACTGAAGGGGTATCGCCAGGATTGCTTTGTGACGATTGATGTCCGTCCCGCCAAGGGTCTTACTTTGGAAAAGGTTATTGAGCAAAACACGAAGAACATGAAATCCACTGGAAAAGGGTCGACAACGATCGCCGGGGAAAAAGCTTCCTATGTCAATGAAACTCCCATCAAAAACATCGACCGGCGGACATATTTCGTTGTAAAGAACGATAAGTTTTACCGGGTGATCTTCACGTATTATTCTCCGATGAAAAAGGATTTCCTCCCCGCCTTTGAAAAAACTGTTTCTTCCCTGCGCCTAAAATAGAGACGGTATCTGATGAAGCCGAGGTGAACCTGCCCCGGCTTCGCTGTTTCTAGGCCAACTGATGACCCTCGCTTCAACCAACATCCAGCCTGCGCCCGCGCTCCACGTGGTGGAATACGCCACAAGCCGCCCCCGCGTACTCGGATGGCTCCGTTCTGCAGCGATCCTTGACGGCGACTGGGGGACGAGTATTGCATACGTCCTCGGAATCGCGTTTACACTCGCGGGCAACAGCAGCTTATGGCATCTGGCAGCGATGCTTATGTTCACCACCATGGTAGCGTTGAATTATGTTACGATCTGTCGCCTTTATCCAAACGGTGGAGGTGTGTACAGTTCGGTTCAACATCGGTCCCGCCTGATTGCCGTGATTGGAGCTCTTTTGCTCGGTGCCGATTTCGTTGTGACGATGTCCTTATCGATCCTCACGGCTTGCCATTATCTTAATCTTGATCATCCGGTCCTCTGGAGCATTGCAATTATTCTTATGGTCGCCTCATTAAACTGGTATGGACCCAAGCATTCAGGAGGAGTCGCGGTCGGCATTTCACTTCTTACGATTGTTACTTTCGTCGTTATCATAGTCGTTTCGGCACCAACAGCAATTCCGCGCGTCCATGTTGAGCCGATTCATGATAGCTTTATCAAGAACTGGGCGATTTTCGTAGGAATCATTCTCAGCATCTCCGGTATCGAATCGATTTCGAATATGACCGGTCTGATGAAAGAACCGGCACGCGATTCAAAGCGCGCAATCCTGACAGTTCTTGCCAAAGTCATTGTTGCGACGGTATTCTTGGGACTTGCGATGCACGCGATTCCCGGTTTGACAGGCCACACGGAAGATATGGTGCGATTCCTCGGTGAATATTACGTCGGTGAATGGTTTGGGTGGGTGATTGCGATTTCGCTGGGATTTTTGTTAATCTCGGCCGGCAACACGGCGATGAACAGCCTGATTTCGATTCAGTTCCTCATGTCTGTGGATAGGGAACTGCCTATCGGATTGAGGCGGCTTAATCGATACGGAGTTCCGGTGATCCCTCTTTGTGTTTCCACGGCAGCGCCTATCATAGTCTTGCTGCTCGTTCACGATGTGATTACACTGGCGGAATTATATGCAATCGGAGTGGTCGGGGCCATTCTCATCAACCTCGCATCGACGGCCACAGATAAGACGCTTACGATTGGGCGTTCGACTCGAAACCTGTTACTCATTTCGGCCGTGATCTTATTTTTCGTCGAGCTGTCCATCGTGGTAGAAAAGCCGAAGGCAGCCATTTTTGCTTCGATAGTCCTTGCGACAGGTCTCGCTGCACGCGCTGTGACAAAACGCAGGCCCGTTGCAGTTCCCGTGCTGGCAGAAGCCGTACCTGTCAGGGTTGAGAAGAGACGAAGAGCTCGCCGTGCCATGCCGAGTGCAAAATTCCTCGTGGCTCTGAAGGGTATGGATGAGCGACTTCTGAAGTTCGCTCTTGACGAGGCAAAAACGCGCAACGCCATGCTGTTCGTCCTGCGGATCAAGGAAATCGCCGTCGGTTCGCTGCCGGAACGTCTTGAATTGCTGGCAAACGGCGAGGAACGGAAGATCGAAGAACAATGCGCCGGCGCAGACGTTGATTACCAGCTCATTTCCATTCCCAGTAATGAGGTCGGGTACACCATCGCCGAGCATGCTGCCATG
>JANOGR010000188.1:0-2444 GCA_031406095.1 Ignavibacteriales bacterium | reverse complement strand
CCGTAAAAAACACGGGACACAAAAAACGTGGAGGAGAGGGAAAGTTTGTACTGTTTGAGCCACATGAGGCTCGACTTTAGACATTCGATGTTGGATATTCAATATTCATTTTGTCCTCCCGGCCGTCATACATATTGCCCCGCCACAAACCCCGATGCCCACGCCCATTGAAAATTGTACCCGCCCAGATGTCCCGTAACATCCACAACCTCACCGATGATAAACAAGCCTGGTATATTCCGCGCTTCCATGGTTTTCGACGAGAGCTCATTTGTGTCAACACCGCCGCGGGTAACTTCTGCTTTCGAGAATCCTTCCGTGCCTTTCGGTTCCAACTTCCAGGCGTGCAATTGAGTAGCAGTCGCCGACAACTCAGCGGCCGAATAACGATGCAGTGGCTTCGACCAGCCGTGTCGCTCACACAGCTGTTTTGCCAGCCGCTTCGGGAGAATTTCTGATAGGACTGTTGAAAGCTCCGTTCCGGACCGATTTTTGTCCGAAAGGAACTTCCGAAGGTCGACATCCGGAGATAAGTTGACCGAGATCGGATCACCGGGATTCCAATAGGAGGATATCTGGAGAATTGCAGGACCGCTGAGACCGCGATGTGTAAAGAGAAGGTTTTCCCTGAATGCCTGCCCGTTACAACTGGCAATAACCTCGAGTGAAACGCCGCTCAGCTCGTTGAAAAACGACACATCCTCCTGGTTGAACGTTATTGGGACGAGCCCCGGCGCCGTTTGCACAACGTTCAAGCCAAACTGCCCTGCGAGCCGGTAACCGAAATCCGTCGCTCCGAGCTTCGGGATGGACAGTCCGCCCGTGGCAATGACCAGCGAGTCGGATTCGAATTCTTCAGAGTTTGTCGAAACGATGAACCGTTTTCCCTTTCGCACATCGGATACCTGGCAATCCACACTCATTGTGACGCCGGCATCGCCGCATTCCTTTTCAAGGAGTGCGATAATTTGCCGCGAAGACTGGTCGCAGAATAGCTGGCCGAGCGTTTTTTCATGGTATGCGATACCATGCTTCCACACCAGGGCAATGAAATCGTCCGGGGTAAACCGGGCGAGGGCCGATTTGCAGAAATGGGGGTTCTCCGAAATGTAATGCTCGTGTTCGGTCACCCTGTTCGTGAAGTTGCATCTGCCGCCGCCCGAGATCCGTATCTTCTCGCCGATCTGCTGATTCCGCTCGAGAACAAGGACGGACCTGCCCCGCTTCCCCGCCTCGATGCCGCACATCAGTCCGGCTGCGCCGGCGCCGAGAATGATCACGTCAGGCATGAGAGTGCATCACGACAGGAAGTGTAAGAAAATGAAGGCAAAACGTGGGAAGTCGATTGTTGAACGTCAGCGTGTTAAACAACTTTGTTTTGTGCGAAGGCCCCTACACTACCGGCAGGCAGGCCCGAAATCGCCTACACACGAGAGGGCACGGTGTGAAAAAACATCTTGTCATGCCCGCGGATTGTTAGCGGGCATCCAGAACCCGAAACCCATTGTCATTCCATCGGATATTAAGCAGGAGTCCAGGCAAAGCTGAGTTCTGGATTCCCACTTAAGACGTGCCTGCCCGCCTTTGCGCCAGCCATCGCAGGAGGCAGGCGGGCAGGAATGACAAGAGTATTGGTCGATTTCGACGCCATCTACAACCGCCGTCCCCGCTTGCCTCACTTGACGACATAGTTCATTTTCCAGAGTTTTTCGGCTGCCCGCGCACGCTGGTCGCCCTGGAGCTCGATATTGCCGTTTTTCACCGTCCCGCCTGTTCCGCAGTGTTCTTTCAAGATTCTGGCAATTTCTCTCATTGTCGCAGGATTATGCTGAAGACCCGAGACAATGGTGACAGCCTTTCCTTTCCGCCCTTTCGTATCGAGCGAAAGGCGGATCGTCTTGCCTTTGCCGTCGTGTGTCTCGGTGAAAGTCTCTGGACGGGATTGTGGTGAATCGGGGAGGAGCTGTCTAAGGTCGGAAAGGGATTTGAGTTTCATGGTACTAATAAGCCCTAAAATCGCTCCTATCACATGGTGAGATTGCCTCCTCGCCGTCCTTCCCACTCACCGTGGAGGTGTTACTTTCTTTCCGAGAAAGAAAGTAACCAAAGAAATCTTGTCGAAATCCCCGCCTGCCTCTGCGATGGCTTGCGCAAAGGCGGGCAGGGAAATGCACGCCTGCGTGCCGTAACGCAACAGGGTTACTACGGCGTGCAGGCACGATAAGACGCTTCCCCACTTCCCCGAAATCTCGGGGCATTGAAGTGAAAGAGAACCTCAACCGCCAGTCAAAATTGCCCCTCGATTAATGTCCCACGGTTCAGCCCTTTATATACCAAAAATAAATATTTTAGATATTCCCAACTGTACTATCTCCGGGGCTGAACCCGCCGATTTCGACCCTCTCCTACATCCTCCTTCGCTCCAGCCTTGGCTCGACCAAAGC
>JANOGR010000091.1:0-20161 GCA_031406095.1 Ignavibacteriales bacterium | reverse complement strand
CCGCCGGAACAAGCGCATTTTCCACAGCCTGGCAATTCACGACAGGGACATCAACTTCCGTTGCAGCTTCCGATGCCCTTCCAACTGATTTTGCACTCGAACAGAACTACCCGAATCCCTTCAACCCATCGACATCCATTCGGTTCTCGGTGCCGGTAAGCAGCTATGTTCGACTAGCGATTTACAGCGTCCTTGGGAAAGAAATCGCAACAATCGTTTCACGAGAATTCGACCCGGGATTGTATGAAACACGGTTCGAAGCCGGCTCTCTTGCAAGCGGAGTCTACTTCTACAGGCTTGAAACGCGCCCGCTGGATGGCCAAACCGGCGTCCCTAAAATAATGACGAGGAAAATGCTCCTCCTGAAATAAGCTCCAGCTTTCTGCATTCTCCATCCTGCTTTCTGTAATCCCCATTCTGCTTTCTCCTATCTGCATTCTCCATCCTGATTTCTGCATTCTGCTTTCTGCTTTCTATTTCTGCCTTCTGCTTTCTGCATTCCGCTTCCCCTTCCCTTTTGTCCGATGATTTCATATCTTGCCGCACGATTATCTTCTTACGCACGGCATGAACCTCTTCCTCCAAACATTCTTTGTACTTTCTTCCTTTACTTTGGCTCCTGATTCAGCCGCGTTGACGCACGAACAGGAAGTCCGTTCATGGCATGAGAGGCGACTTAAGAACCTTCAGCGCGACTATGGTTGGCTCACACTTGTCGCCCTCGACTGGCTGAAAGAAGGCAAGAACGATGTCGAAGGCGCTGGAAGCGTAACTTTGAAACGAGGTGTTATAATATTTGAAGCGAACAAAAATGTCAACGCTTCCGTGGCGGCTATCCCATTTACTTCCGGCGTCATAAAACCGCAAGGAGAACCTGCAGCCGATACAGTAAAAATCGGCTCCAAAGCATTCGTCATTATTCAACGCGGCCAAAAGCTTGCCGTGCGAATGTGGGACACAGAATCGAAGTCCAGGCGTGAGTTCAAGGGTATCGAGCGCTATCCTGTCGCCAATCAATGGCGAATCGTCGCTCGATGGCAGCCGTATGATCCGCCGAAACGAATGAAGGTTCCCACGATTACCCCCGGCTACGTTGAAGACTATCCCGTTCCCGGAGTGGCTATTTTCACTGTCCAGGGCAAAGAATACCGGCTTGAGCCTGTGCTGGAAGAACCGAACGGAGACTATTTCTTCATCTTCGGAGACAAAACGAACGGCAAAGAAACGTACGGAGCCGGACGCTTTCTGTATTCGAAACCTGCCGCCAACGGAACGGTCATCCTCGACTTCAACAAGTCCTACAACCCTCCATGTGCCTTTACCGAATACGCAACGTGCCCGCTTCCTCCTCCCGAAAATAAACTGCCGATTCGTGTGGTCGCGGGTGAGAAGAAGTTTGGAGAACACTAGTTCCGCCGGGAAGACTAGAACGCTCGGATGACTCCCCTTCCATCGAGAAAACTTCACGATCAGATTTCAGGATCTCAAATCGTTATCCTCAACAATTGTGGGCATTTTCCGTATATTGATGCGCCTCAAGAGTTCTTTAAATCAGTTCGGACATTCATGAATTCTGTTCCGCATGGAGCACGGATATGAGAACATCCAAACCCTCCATGAGCTCTAACTTGCCACTGCATACGACATGACCATGAGATCCTATCAACTCTTCATGAACGGAGAATTCGTCGATTCTGTCTCGAAACAGACGTTCGATTCAATGAATCCTTTCAACCAGGAAACCGTTGCGAGAGTTGCACGGGCAAACGTCGAAGACGCACGGATGGCCATTGGTTCAGCGAGGAAAGCGTTCGATGAAGGCCCCTGGCCGAGAATGCCCCGCGACGAACGGGCGGCCTTGATCAAAGCCATTTCTGACAAGATTAACGAGAAACAGAAGGACCTCGTTGCTCTCGAGGTTCTCGATTCCGGATCGACGGTCCGCAAAGCAAAGGAAGACATTTATCTCTCCGCACGAAGCATGAATTCATTTTCCAAAATGGCAGCCATCGATTTGACGGAAAACATTGAAGGGCTGAGTAAAACTGGATTCAGCCAAAACCTGCTTGTGAGAGAACCGATTGGCGTCGTGGCCGCCATCATTCCATGGAATTTCCCTCTCAAGATGGCCATCTGGAAACTCGGCCCTGCCCTCGCGGCCGGCAACACGATAGTACTGAAACCATCTGAGCTCACGCCGTGCACAGCCATGGAGCTTGCCAGAATCGTTCAGGAAGTCGGCTTTCCCAGAGGCGTGGTGAACATCATCCCTGGATTTGGCCAGGATGTCGGCGAGGAAATTGTGAAAAATCCCATGGTGGACAAGGTCGCTTTCACGGGTTCCACCGCTGTCGGGCGGCGCGTGATGGCTTTGGCGGCCGATCATCTGAAGAAAGTCACCCTTGAGTGCGGGGGGAAATCAGCAAACATCGTGCTTGAAGATGCGGACATCAGCTTGGCCGTCGACGGCGCCATGTATGCAATCTTCTACCACCAGGGGCAGTGCTGCGAGGCTGGAACCCGCCTTTTCCTGCCAAAGAAAGTTTATGATGATTTCATGGATAAGCTCATCGCCAAAACGAAGAAAATGAAACTCGGCGACCCCAACGACCCAAACACCGATTTGGGCCCGCTGATATCGAAGACTCAGCAGGACCGAGTACTCGGCTATATCGCAAAAGGAAAAGCAGCCGGCGCAAAACTCGCTGTGGGGGGCGGGGTTCCGTCCGACCCAGCGCTTTCGAAAGGATTTTTTGTGGAACCGACAGTTTTCACCGGTGTCGACAACAAGATGACCATTGCTCAGGAAGAGATTTTTGGGCCCGTCTTATCGGTGATCCAGTACACATCCGAGGACGATGCGGTCGCCATGGCCAACGATTCCATTTACGGGCTCGGCGGAGGCGTGTGGTCCAGGGACAAAGATCGCGCCTTGAGCATCGCAAAAAGGCTGCGCGCGGGCACGGTGTGGATCAACGAGTGGCATCTCATCAGCGAAAAAGCTCCTTTCGGCGGATACAAACAAAGCGGCATCGGCCGTGAATTCGGGCTTGACGGCCTAAAAGAGTATACTGAAACCAAGCATGTACATATCGATGAAGTGGGAACCCGCGAAAAGAAGTTCTGGTACGACACGGTCGTCCCAAAGTAGGCCACACATCTTCCCAATTCCACAATCTCACACTTCCTCATTTTCCAAATTCTATAATGGACATCCAGAATAAAACAGTGCTCGTGCTGGGCGGCTGGGGACTCGTTGGCTCTTCGATCTGCCGTAAGCTCTTGGCCGATGAACCCAAACGTATCATCGTCACTTCCTTGCTACAATCCGAGGCAAAGGAAGCTGTCGAAACCCTTAAGAGAGAATTTCCCAAGCTTGGCCGTAACTACTTTGTTCCATGGTGGGGCAACATCTTCGCAAGGCATACGCTGAAAGACATGCCCCGTGAAGAAATCCTGAAAAATCCATCAACTCGTGAGATGCTCATCGACGATATGTTGGACGAGCTGAACAGCGAAGTCATCGAACGCTCGTCGGTGTTTCAACTCTTGCGTGAATACAAACCTGATGTCGTCATCGATTGCATCAATTCCGCGACCGCTATTGCCTACCAGGATCTTTTTCAAGTTGCCCGGGAAGTGCGCAAGGAGCTCAAGGACGGCAAATCTGGCTCCCCGTCTTTTGTCGAAGCAATCGAACGCCTCATTGCAACACAGTATACACCCCAGCTGATTCGCCATGTCCAGCTTCTGTATCGTTCGATGCAAAGGTTTGGAACGCGGATATATGTGAAGATTGGCACAAGCGGAACAGGCGGCATGGGGCTCAACATCCCGTACACGCACAGCGAGGAACGCCCCTCCAGTGTCCTTTTGAGCAAATCCTCCGTCGCCGGCGCGCACACCATGCTGTTGTTCCTCATGGGCCGTACGCCCGACGCGCCGATTACCAAAGAGATCAAGCCTACTGCAGCGATTGCATGGAAGAAGATCGGCTATGGGGAAATTCGCAAGCGGGGCAAAGCCATTGAGCTGTTTGATTGCCCACCCGAAAGCGGGATCATGCTCAAAAACAGCCTAGAGCTTCAACCTGAACTTCCTGTCTGGAAATCCTTGAACCAAACCCTGAAGTCGGTTTTTATTGATACAGGTGAGAATGGCACATTCAGCCGCTCCGAATTCGAGACCATCGCCACGCCGGGCCAAATGGAATACGTCACTCCCGAGGAAATCGCCGAATCGGTGATCTTCGAGATCAAAGGCGGAAACACTGGCCACGACATTATCAACGCCCTCGACAACGCCACACTCAACCCAACCTATCGGGCAGGGTTCATGTTTGAGAGCGCGATCAAAGAACTCAAGGCGCTCGAACAGGAGCACAAAACGAACGCTGTGGCATTTGAAATCCTCGGCCCGCCACGACTTTCCAAGCTGCTCTACGAAGCTCACCTTTTGAGGACGGCCTACGGGTCGATATCGGCGGGCGTGAAAGCGATGCCCAAGGACATGTCGGCAAAACTCGAATCAATTGTCCGCAGCAACAGAGAACTGCGTTCGCACATCATCTCAATTGGAATACCTGTCCTCCTTTCCGACGGCAAAACACTTCTTCGGGGGAAGGACATCAAGATTCCCCCCTACCGTGGCGAGAACGAGCTCAAGATCACCGACAGATCTCTGGACGCATGGGCCCACGACGGCTGGGTTGACCTGCGTTCGAAGAACATGGAGCGATGGCAAAAACGTTTCGAACGAATTATGAGCGACGTGACCAAAATAGCGAAAGGAGACACTTCGTCGAGACATTTCAGAACGAAAGCGTATTGGAACAACTTTGAGGACATCGACCCGGGAAAACTCGCGGGATGGGTTTTTTCTGAGGAAGAAAAAGGAGGGAGAATGAAGGCTTAGAAACTCTGGATGTGATGTGTAGTATAGAGCAGAAGCGACGCATCTGCTCTTTGGCATTAGCTGATGCGTCGCTTCTTTAAAAACCCGGAAGAAGAAATCGTAAAGACTGACTCAATAAAACACCAACAGCACTCACTCGTACCTCAGCGCCTCAATCGGGTCAAGGTTTGCCGCTTTCCACGCAGGGTACACGCCAAAGACAATTCCGACAAAGGAACAGATGATAAAGCCGAGGGCAGCCCAATCATATGGGAACACGGGAGGCACTTCCATCATCAGCGCAACGAGATTTCCCATGAGAATTCCCACAAGGATGCCGATAATTCCGCCAATCTGACACAACACAACCGCTTCCATGAGAAATTGTCCAAGGATGTTATTTTTCCGGGCACCGATGGCCTTGCGAATGCCGATCTCTTTTATTCGCTCTGTAACAGAAACCAGCATGATGTTCATTATCCCAACGCCGGCGGCGAGCAAAGAAACGAAGCTGATGAAGCCGACGCCCAATTTCACATACTTGGTAAAATTATTGAACTGCTCGATCATCGAGTCGTTGGAAAAGATGGAGAAATCGTCTTCCTCTCCCGGAGGCACTTTTCTCACCGTGCGCAAAATCATCCTCGCCTCTTCAACGCAGTCTTCGTAGACCTCCGGCGACTTGGCCTTGATCATGATGTGCAGAGATCTCCGGTTGCCGAATTGTTCCAGATAGGAGCTCAACGGAATGGCGGCGTAGTTCTCGTTTGGCCCGCCCATCGACCCCCCTTTGGGTTCAAACGTTCCAATCACGGAATATCGAACATTATTGATCTTGACGTCGGAGCCAACCGCATTCCCGCGGGGGAAGACTTTTGAAACAACGTCACGCGCTAGCACAACGACTCGTCGGGCGTGCGTAAAGTCGTCATCTGAAAGTGAACGGCCCTGATTCACGGTCCAGTTATTCGTCGGGACACCGTTCGGTGTCTCCCCGAATATTGTCACGTTGGGGTTTGTTTTCTCACCGCTGAGCGCCTGGACAACATTGCCGCCGTCAACCGCTTCGATACCGATAAACTTCGCGGTGGTAATGCGCAATTCCACCTTCTCTGCCTGTTCGAGCGTAATGTCCTTCCGATTTCGGGCCTTGAGCCATTGCTGCCTGCTCGCCATCACAGGGAATTTCTGAATCTGGAACGTGTGAGCACCGAGGTTGGTCAGCCCACTTTCAATGCTGCTTTGCAGCACTTCCAACGCCGTCATCACTCCAATAATCGAAAACACCCCCACAACAATTCCAAGAAGGGTGAGAACCGACCGAAGTTTGTTCGCTCGAATTGAGCTTAGAGATATTTTGGCGATTTCGCCGAATTCCATGATAATCCCAGTTTATTCATACCTGAGTGCATCGACCGGATCCATTCGCGAAGCTCTGTAGGCGGGGAGAAATCCGGAAATGACACCAACAAGAATCGATACCAGCAGTGCGATGACAACAATGCTCACCGGCATGGCCGTCGGGAGAACCTGGTCGATGATCAGGCTGAGCGGGAATGAAATGACTATTCCGAGAATTCCTCCCATCAGACACAATCCCGCAGCTTCCATAAGAAACTGCATCAGGATGGCTCGCTTGGGAGCACCGATCGCTTTTCGGATTCCGATTTCCTTTGTTCTTTCCGTAACCGAAACAAACATAATGTTCATAATTCCGATGCCGCCGACAAACAACGAGAGACCGGTAATGAACAAACCAACTCCCGCAATGACGACTCCGATCTGGTTGAAGGCACCGATGATAATATCCTGCTGGTTGATCGCAAAATCATCTTCTTGCTTGGGACTCAGACGCCGTGTCTTTCTCATAATGCCGCGTACTTCTTCTTTTGTCTCTTCCAAACCTTGAAGGCTCGCTGCTTTCACCCAAATGGAGAGACTACCACCGCGCATGGACCTGAACTCTTTGAAGAACCGCTGAATAGGCACGTACACACGGTTATCTAAACTCTGCATTCCCATAAATGACCCCTGGCGTTCGAGGACACCGACTGATCTGTAGGGATAGCCGCCCACTTTTACAACCTTTCCCAACGGGCTTTCATTGGGGAACAGGTTTGCCGCTATATCCGAACCCAACACGCACACAGGGCGACCACCGCTCGCTTCGAGTGCCGTCATGAATCGGCCCATCGCGACGTTCACATTGCTTGTTTCAGTGAATTCTTCGTCCGTGCCGACAACGATAGCATTCTCTATGAGCTTCCGGCCATAGTTGATGTTCCGCGCCGTGCCCGTAATAGGAGAAACGCCACGGACGTTCTCGGCATTTTTCTCGATTGCGCGGGCATGCTGGATGCGAACATCCGGCCGGTTTCGAATCTCCCACCAATTCTGCCCGCCACCCCAGGGCCACTTCTCGATATACAACACATCAGCGCCGATCGCAGAGATACTCTTGTTAAAGGCCCGGTTCAAGCCTTCGATGGCCGTGCCCATCAGTGTGACAGACACAATGCCGATGACGATGCCAAGGGTCGTGAGGACGGACCGCATCTTATTTGCGCGAATCGCTGTAAATGCGATCGACAACCCTTCACGTGTTTCGTCGAGGAAGAGGCGCATTAGGCGGTCGCTGCCTGGTGATGCTGGATCACTCTCCGATTCGTCACAATTTCATCCTTCTCAACAATTCCGTCGCGAATGTGAACGATGCGGTGGGCGTGTGCGGCGATGTCCGCCTCGTGCGTAACCAGGATGATTGTGTTGCCTTCCTTGTGCAGAGCATCAAAAAGGCTCATGATTTCATCGCCTGTTTTACTGTCAAGGTTTCCTGTAGGCTCGTCCGCAAGAAGAATCGACGGCCTCGTAACCAAAGCCCGCGCAACTGATACCCGTTGACGCTGGCCGCCGGAAAGTTCGTTGGGCTTGTGATGAATACGGTCGCCGAGCCCCACCCGTTCAATGGCTTCCCGGGCAAGTTTTTTTCGCTCGCTTGAACCAACGCCGCCATAGATCAGCGGAAGCTCGACATTATGAAGAACGTCGGAACGGGCAAGCAGGTTAAAAGTCTGGAACACGAAACCGATTTCCTTATTGCGGATTTTGGCAAGCTGGTTGTCATTCATCTCGCTGACGTTTGTCCCGTTCAGCTCATACAGGCCAGAAGTCGGCGTATCCAGACAGCCGATGACGTTCATCAACGTGGATTTTCCCGATCCCGATGGCCCCATAATCGAGATATACTCGTTCTTCTTGATCTCGATATCCAGGCCGCGCAGGGCATGAACTTGCTCCATCCCCATTTGATACATCTTCGTGATGCTTTTCAGCAGAATGATATTCGACATTCTTCAATCCTCTTTTGTTATTCTAAGCTCTACCGCCGTGAATTTGCCTTCCGGAGGCTATTTCTTCTCGGCGGAAGCAACGGCGCCGGTTCGCATCGTGGGCTTGGTTTCGACTCTCACCTTGGACTCGTTTTCCAATTCTCTGTTAATGGCCTTAAAGGGCCCGGAAACGATTTCTTTCCCGTCGAGGTTTTCGCCGAAGACTTCAACGTATGAATCGTCGCTGATTCCACGCTTTACTTTCACGGTCTTGGCGGTCCCATTGTCCACCACGAACACCACTTCTTCCAGCTTGTCTTCTTCCTTGACTCTCGACTTCTTCATCACGAGCTGCGCCTCGCCTTCCTTCAGCTCTTCTGGTTTATCCTCCATTTTGGGCATGCGGACGGTCACCGATTGGATTGGCACTGAGAAAACATTGTGATGCGTCTCCGTCTCAATATCTGCTGCCATGGACATGCCAGGTCTGAAATAAATCCCCTGAGGTGCATTCAGGAGAATGCGCACTTCGAAATTCGTCACCTGGTCCTGCGATCCCAGACCCGTGCTCTTTGCAGTATTGGCGATTCGCGAAACGGTACCGACAAACTTACGGTCCGGATATGCGTCAACCTCGACCCGGGCAGTGTCTCCGATGGAAACCATGACCACATCATTCTCCCCGACATCGACACGCGCCTCCATACGGGAAAGGTCTGCAACAGTCATGATTTCCGTACCTTGTGTGAAGGTGCTTCCGCTGACCCTCTCCGCAAGCTCCGATTTGAGTTGACTGACCACACCGTCCATTGGTGAAAACATGGACGTCTTCGCCAGCGTCTCACGCGACTCCTTCAGAGATGCTTTGGCCTGGTCGTGACTTGCTTTGGAACCTTGGTACGTCGCTTTGGAAATATCCATTTCTGCGTCCGAGACGAGTTTTTTTGCATACAATTCTGACATGCGCTTGTAGTCAGCCTCCGCTTTCTGCAAGTTCGCCTCGGCAACAGCGATGGAAGCTTGCGCACGCTCGAACTGAGCCTGATAAGCATCCGGCTTAATACGCACGAGCAGTTGCCCTTTGCTGACGCGTTGGCCTTCCCGCACAGGCAGCTCGATAATCTCACCGCTGACCTCCGCGTTGATCTTTACCATGACTTCAGGCTGGATCTTCCCGGTTGCCGTGACAATTTGCGTTATGGTCCTCTTGTCCACTTTTTCTGTTTGGACCGTGATGATGTTCTCCCGCTTGCTGCCGAGAAACACGAGAGCCACCAACCCCAGCACCACCGCGCCAATAATGGAAAGGATGATGATTTTCTTTTTCGATTTCTTGCCGTTGCCGTTCGCCATGGAAGTTGCTTTCAGATATTATTGAATGACTGTATCTTTTATTCGGCCAAGAGATAGTTCAAGGGCGCTCTTTGCTTTAAAGTACTGATACACTGAATTGATTTTGTTGGAAAGAGCAGTGTTGTAGTTGTTCTGGGCAAGAAGCAGGTCAAGTATCGTTCCCGAGCCAACGTTGTATTTTTCCTGGTTGATTTTCAGGTTCTGGTTCTGCAGCTGCAAACTATTGACGGCCGCCTCGTAACTCTTTAATGAAGCCTGCATCAAAAGAAGACTGTTTTTTACGTCAACCTGAATTCTTCGCTCGGTGTCCCTTAGACCCTCTTCTGCGTTCTTCTTTGCAACAAGCCGGCTTTGCACGATGTTGTTCGTTTGAAAGCCGGAGAACAACGGAAGAGAAAAAGACAGGCTCCAATTATAGCTTGTGTTGTCCCTGAAATTAGAGAACTCGCTCGCATAGGGAGTCGTCGGGGACTCAAGTACAGTCCGGCCATTCCATCCGTAACCAAGATTCGCAGATATTCGAGGCAAATAACCGCTCCGCGCCGATGTCACGTCGGCTTCTGTGGCATTGTATTGCTCTCGAGCACTCAGGTAGTCGTACCGTTTGTCCAAGGCTTCCCGTGTCAGCGATGGAAAATCCTTCGACAATTCTGCTATCCTGTCCAATTCGGTTTTGTCAATCTCTTCGGGAATCGACGGATCCGCAACGATGTAGTCTTCCGACACTTCAACGGAGATGTCTGCCAGCAGGTTGGCTTTCGCAATATCATAATTGTTTCTTGCCTGCACGAGTGCCACTTCGTCCAAACCCAGTTGAGCCTGTTGCTGATACACGTTGACGATGGAAGAAGCGCCGAGTCGCGCCGTTTCCTTCACTCGATCCAACTGCTTGACGTCGTACTTCACCGTTTCTTCCGCAACCTTGACGAGTCTCTCTGTTCTGAGGACCTCGTAATAGTCCGACTGAATTCGATACACAAGGCTTTGTCTTGTCCGCGTGAGAGTGTACTCAGTCGATGCAGATGTTGAAACAGCCCTGGACAATGTTGCCGTGTTGCTAAACCCGTCAAACAAGGTCATTTGGGCCGAAAGGCCAGGACTGAATGACCGTACATTCGAAGAGCCGAGCGCAACTCCGTTGAAGTATTGCGCACCGCCGCTCCAATTCGAACTCAGGCTAACAGTGGGCAGAAAATTCCCGTACGCGGCGGTCACTCCAGTCTGGGCGCTTTCCATATTATTTTGAGCCTGCTTTACCGTGTAGTTTTTCTCAAGAGCAATTTCCATGGCCTTCTGAAGCGTCAGCACTTTTTGGTCATTGGCATTCTGTTGAGCGGTCAAGACGCTGAAAGTCAGAATAACGAGCGTCAACAGCAGAGACTTCTTCTTCATGAAATTCTCACTCCTAACGAAGTTGATTGGTGGTCGATGGGTAAAAACATTCAAATTCCATCAGATAAGACGTGAAATTCAGTCTAAAGTTGCGATAAATCACAATAATGTAACGCTTTTTCAGGATAGAAGTTAGACTCCCTTGAGCGCGGGGATGTTTCAGCAACAAATATGCGCAGAAAAAGGCTAGCGAACCTCTTTGGATTCTGTCAGGATTTGTTTCAGAATGGTGTCTTTGATTTGGAGCAGAAATGCAAGCGCGGCATCATGATCATAAGGAATAACTCCGTCCACAATTGCATCCGTGATGCGCTGTTTGAGTTCACCGACGAAAGGCCCGGCTTGAATCCCGCAGACTTTCATGATTTCATCGCCTCTCAGAGGCGGCTGCCATTTACGCCAACGGTCTTTCTCTTCCACGTCTCCCATCTTCTTCATGACCAAATCGTAGTTCTTCTTTACTTGTTCAACGAGCTTTGGGTTTTTCGAGGTAATATCCGCCCGGCATAGCATCATGAGGTCATCGATCTCTTCGCCTGCTTCAAACATGAGCCGCCGTACAGCAGAGTCTGTCACACCTTGATCCACCAACGCCATGGGACGCAGATGGAGCCGAACAAGTTTCTCGACGTACGGGATGTGCTCCAATGCAAGCTTCATGCGTCGGAAGATCGGCTTGACCATTCGGGCTCCGGCCTCCTCATGCCCGTGAAATGTCCATCCGATGTTTTCCTTGAACGCCTTCGTGCGCGGTTTGGCAATATCATGCAGAAGAGCTGCCATCCGAAGCCACAGGTTATCCGAGGTCCGTGCAACATTGTCTACGACTTTCAGCGTGTGAAAGAACACATCTTTATGATGGTATTCCTCGCGCTGCTCCACGCCGGAGAGGTCAGCAAGTTCCGGAAAAACAATGCCAGTGATTCCTACCTCGAACATCAGCTTTAGTCCGATGGATGGTGATGGGCTCTCCATGATTTTTACAAACTCATCTGTAATCCGTTCCTGGGAAACAATCTCGAGCCTTCGTGCCATTTCCCCCGCTGCCTTCAACGCGTCCGCCTGAATGCTAAACTTGAGCTGGGTTGCAAACCGGATAGCACGAAGGATGCGCAGGGGGTCATCATCGAAAGTCTCTTGCGGGTCGACTGGAGTACGAAGAATTTCTTTCTGTAAATCTCGACGGCCGTGAAATGGGTCGACAACTACTCCCATATCCTTTGCGTTCAAACTCGCGGCCATCGCGTTGATGGTGAAATCGCGGCGCCGCAGGTCATCTTCCAACGTACCCACTTCCACACTGGGTTTCCTCGATTTCTTGCTGTAGCTTTCCTTTCTTGCTCCAACGAATTCGATCTTGTAATCATCCACGGGAAGCATGGCTGTTCCGAATTTCTCGTAGATGACGAGGTTGTCTCGTTTCCATGAAGCGGCCACTTCTCGTGCGAAGGCAACTCCATCTCCAACAACAACGATATCAATATCCTTCACAGGCCGTCCCAAAAGCTTATCCCGAACATATCCACCCACAACGTATGCCGGGATGTTTCGCTGGTCAGCCATCAAACCGATTTGCTTCAAAAGAGGTTCTTTGAAATCAATCTTTTGTTTCACGTCAATCGAGCTTTATCTTTTGAGACTCGATTTTCCTCATGATCTCATCAGCAACTTCAAGCGCCTGCAGTCCTTCCTCAGCCGTGACGGGAGGGGTTGTATTGTTCCTGATGGATTCAAGGAAGAGTTCAAGTTCATGCTTGAGGGCGTTGACTTCCTTGACCTCCGGCTGTTCGTATACAATCAGCCTTTTTCGCTTTCCCTGTTCGATCTTGCCGAGCATCATGGTCGGCTTCGTCTTCGTGTCGCCTTCATCAAGCAGCCGGAAGACTTCTGCCAGCCCCTGGGCAAAATCGACCGAGATGTATGCATCTCGTTGGAACAAACGCATCTTGCGCATCTTGTTCTGTGAGATCCTGCTCGCCGTGACATTTGCGACGCATCCGCTCTTGAACTGGAGCCGCGCATTTGCGATATCCACACTATCGGAAACCACGGCCACTCCGCTGGCATCGATGCGCGTGACGGGAGAACGCACCAGACTGAGAATGAGGTCGATATCGTGGATCATCAGGTCGAGCACGACGGCTACCTCCGAACCGCGAGGATTGAACTGGGCAAGCCGGTGCGATTCGATAAACAGCGGCTGCAGGCGATAGGGCTCGAGGGCCAGAATTGCAGGATTGAATCGCTCGATGTGGCCCACCTGGACTTTGACTTTTTTCTTCTTCGACCTTGCCACAAGTTTCCGCGCCTGTTGTATGGTCTCGGTAATCGGTTTCTCAATAAAAACATGCAGACCCAGGTCAAGAGCTTTCATCGCAACTTCGAAATGATGAGTCGTCGTGGTGACCACGTTCACCGCGTCGACACTTGAGAGCAGGTCTTCCAAACGGTCAAAGGCTTTGGTTTTGCACTCTGCGGCAACCTGGCGAGCTCGTGCCAAATCCCGGTCGAACACGCCAACAAACTCTGTCGACGCCATTTGGGAAAGCACTTTCGAATGGAGACTTCCCAAATGACCAACACCCACGACGCCTATTCTCGGTCTTTCCATCTTCTTCTCAGTTACTCAAGTTGACCGGTCTTAGAAGTCGTTAAAACGACTGCTTGTGCCGGGTTTTGTGTCGCATACCCACGACTTAAGTCGTGGGTATGCCTAAACAAAGCTCAAATCTGAACCGTTTTAACGGTTTCCACCAAACAAAGCGGTCAACTTGTGTCACTTAGCTGCCGCATCGCCATCCCCGGGGCCGAGCGCTTGGACGAAGCCCACGATTCGGTCAAATCCCCCGTATCTCGGGTCGTGATAATAAATAAAAGCGGTGTACAAATTGACAGTCCTCCAGTCGTTCCCTTCAATGGTAATCCAGTCGTTTCTGCCGACGACGTATTGGTAATCATAGACTCCCCTGCGAAGCCAAGTCGTAAGTCGGTATCTCCCTGTTTCGCGGTCATATTTCATAAGCGAACCCTCCGACGGCGTCCAATCGTTGAAGTCGCCCACGACGAACACCGAATCCAGGTCATCGGACTCACGGAGCAATTCAAATTGAAATCTCAGATAGTCCGAGTATTGATTCACCGTTGCGATGACGGCTGCGCCATTGTTGTCTTTTTTACCCTGATGAAGAAACCTGCTAACGTCGGCACCCTCTCGAAACTGTGCATCTTGACCAGGTGGATAGAAGTCGACATTCCGCAAATCCAGCCGTCGATATTCATTCCCGGATGTGATGTTATCGATCGAAAACTTCACTTTGCGCAGGCCGTATCCCTCCACAAAAGTGTTTGCACTTTGATCATCGGCGCTTATTCGAAATGGCGAACGAAGCTCCCGATTCTTGTACACGTCAACCGTTTTTAGCAGAATCGGATAGAGATCGCTATCTCCTTGCCCTCCTTCGGGTATTTCAAAGAATACTTCCACTTTATTCGCCTGGTTCCAGGGCGCGATTCCGCCAGGCAGTTTTCGATTCCTTACCTTCATGACGGGTGAGAGAGTCTGTTCAGCCACAAAAAACCTGCCCTCTCCCAGCATTTCCTTTTCATCGTGGTCCCAGATTTGAAAAACATAGTTGCCGGATTGAGGAAATCGCTTGAACCCCGCGAATCCGGGAACATTCACGCTGTGATGAAACGTGTAATGCCGGACGAACGCGGGAGCCGGCTCGTATGGAATCTGAAATTTTGTTGTTGTGCGAAGCTCGTCGTTGATGAACGAATTGTTGGTTATTCTCCAGTCTTTGTCGCAATGATAGAACTTCAATCTGAAGTCGTAGGGCTGGGACCCGTCGGTGTCAAATTCTATGGTGATGGGCTGTCCATCAATCCCTGCGATAGGCAGCATCGCCTTCTTCTCACCAATGACCCGCAAGCCCTTGATCCTGCCCGCGGGTGCATCCTGCGCCAGAACAGATCCCCCAACACAAAGCAACGCCATGATAAATTTGAGTCTCATTTCGATACCCTGTAAAGCGTGTAAAACACCGTATCGGGCATGTTGAGTCCCAGCCCGGGGAATTCCACGGACATGACCGGCTGAATGACATCCGATCTCAGGCGCGCCCGGCTTGATGCACGGTCAACAATGAAATCCGGCCAAACTGCGGCAGCGTAACGGGACTGGACCATGCCCTCATCATATCCAACGCCTTCAAAAGACCTCTTGACGCTTGGAGTGATCAGGCCTGCTGTATCATAGAGATATTTTTCCGAGACATAACCCAGGAGCCCCGCGTCAGAAGCGAGCACCGTTGCCTGGGTCGGGGCATTGGCCCTCAGCCAATACGCAATGGGTTTCAGATGATTCATTCCAGCGGCAAAGTTCTTCATATGCGGAATCATTTGGCTCTGATAAACAACCTGATTCTGAAACACCGTCAAGATCGTCACAAACAATAAAAATTGGATCCCCCGGCGAGCCGGTAACCGCCATGATTCTATTATTCTCTTCAAACCCCACAACCCGTAGATTATGATAAACGGAACGACTGGTAGCAAATAGCGGGACACCACCTGGACATTTTGAATTGCGTATCCGAAAACAAGAACAACGACCCAAAGCAGAGGAAAGAGTTCGACTCGTCGGACTTTCCATTGCGGACTTCGCCATGCCTCCACGATACCGACGATCAGCAATAGCAAAGGGATCAATTGTGTAACACTCAAAACCCTGAAACTTTCGATAAGCGTCTCGAAAACACCGGATAATGAAAATGTGCCCGACTTGGCCAAAAGCGTATTCGGAATAATGGTCCCGAATTGAACGTACGAAAAAATAAACCAGGGCGTCAGCACACCGACATAAATTCCCACGCTCGAAACAACAATCCTCCAGACCGGCTTGTAGTCTGTCGTGTTAACGAAGTTGTCTGCTTGAATCACGAGGAACAATAAAGCGGCCTCAGGCCTGACGAGGGTAAGAACGCCGCATACGAATGACGCGACAACGTACTCATTCCGGTATGCGTAGGACACAGCCATGACCGTGAGCAATATCGCCATCGAAGTTTCCATTCCCGTTCCCGACCATCTCAGCAGCCACGCATCAAGAGAAAACAGGAGCGCCGCCATAACGGCAAAAATGCGGTCGCGCAGAATAACGAAAGCGAGGATAAATACCTGAATAATCGAGAGACTGGCGAATACGAGGTCGAACGTTTTCGCAACGATAAACGGGTCGAGCTTCCACCATGCCCCCGCACTGATCAGGAACGTCCAGAGGGGACTCGTCACGCCAAAACTCGGCACCCCCGCATTAAAGGAGAACCCATTTCCCGAAGCGATGTTCCTTGCGTATTGCAGATAAATGTACGTGTCGTCTGGGGTATAGGAAAAGTGGAGAAGTGTTGTTGCATAGAAAACGATTGTCGCGACCGCGAGGCCGTACTTGACGACGTTCGCCCATATGCCGGACAGCGGCTCCCCTTCCTGGTCCGTGAATCTCTGACTAAGCAAACTGAACCTTGAGCCAGCTGTAGAATTCGTCAACCTGATGGAAGACGTAATCTGTTTTCATCTCGAGGACACGGTCCTTCGAGGAGGAGTCCCACAGCACTGCTGCAATTTTCACGCCCGACTCTTGAGCAGCTTTCACATCGGAAACCGCATCGCCCACCATCAGGACCTGACTCTGTGTGAGTCCAAAATGCTCCATGATCTTATGAATTCCCTCTGCGGAAGGTTTATGCGCCCGGACATCATTTCCTGTCACCACGAAATCAAAGTAATCTTGAATGCCAAATTCCTCCAGAGTGATTCTTGTTGTGTGCGACCCTTTTCCAGTGAAAATCGCGAGCTTGCAGTATTGGGCCTTCAAGAACTTCAGGACTTCCTCAATGCCGGGAATAACACGGGCGAGCTTCGCGGTATGAGCCCGGTAGAAAGACAAATACTCTTTCATTGCCTGCTCAAGTTGATCTTTCCGCACAATATGGAGGAGAGCACCCTCCTCCGGCGGTCCGAACATTTTCATGATTTCCGATTCGGTAAACTCCTTGTCAAGGTATCTCCGGGCAATGTGGTTGAACGAATCGAAGATCAGCCGATTCGTTTCGGTGAGTGTTCCGTCCATATCAAAGATAACACATTTGAATGCGGTCATACAACTCTCAGCCACATAATAAGAAAGGCGCCAAGGTTCCACTTGACGCCTCAGTTTCATCGGCCGCCACGATGGACAGAAAAATCAAGCGATCGTCACTTCTTTTGAAAGATAGACATCCTGGATTGCGTTAAGAATTTGTACTCCGTCCTTCATGGGTCGCTGGAATGCCTTGCGTCCGGAGATAAGACCCATCCCCCCCGCCCGCTTGTTAATCACCGCCGTTCGGACTGCTTCCGCGATGTCGTTCGCACCCGATGCGCCGCCTGAGTTGATCAACCCTGCCCTCCCCATGTACCCGTTCGCGACCTGGTAGCGGGTAAGGTCGATAGGATGGTCTGAGCTCAGCTCCTCGTACACCTTCTTATGCGTCTTACCAAAATTCAAAGCCGTGTAGCCTCCGTTGTTCTCCGGGAGCTTTTGCTTGACGATATCGGCTTCAATAGTGACACCCAGGTGGTTTGCCTGACCGCTCAAGTCGGCGGACACGTGATAATCTTTTTCCTTCGTTTTAAACGCAGCGTTACGTGTGTAACACCAGAGGATCGTGGCCAGGCCAAGTTTGTGGGCCTCGTGGAATGCTTGGCTGATCTCCCAGATTTGACGGCGCGATTCCGGAGATCCGAAATACACCGTTGCCCCGACCGCCACCGCGCCCATTTCAAACGCCTGGCTGACGCTGGCAAACAACGTCTGGTCGTGAGTGTTCGGGTAAGAAAGGAATTCGTTGTGATTGATTTTGAGGATGAAAGGAATCTTGTGCGCGTATTTCCTGGAAACAGAGCCAAGAACGCCAAGTGTCGAGGCCACCGCGTTGCAGCCGCCTTCGAGAGCCAATCGTACGATGTTTTCGGGCTCGAAATACATCGGGTTGGGAGCAAACGAGGCTCCAGCCGAATGTTCAATGCCTTGATCGACAGGCAGAATCGACAGGTACCCCGTTCCTGCAAGCCGGCCGGTGCTGAACATGGCCTCCAAGCTGCGGAGAACCGGAGCAGGACGGTCTGAGACCAAAAAAATCCGTTCGACAAAATCCGGTCCGGGCAGGCAGAGTGATTCTTTCGAAATGGTTTTGCATTGATGCTCGAGAAGAGATTTCGCATCGTTGCCGAGAAGCTGAGCAATGTTGATCATTACGGTTTTCTCCTGATTGAAATGTCCTGAGGGAAGGGCGCGACAGAATCAATGTTCAAGTGAAAAGATACCAAACCTTTGCTTTCCTTGCAACCGGGTGGTGTCTCAATTTCTTTGGCCCGTAAGTGGTGTCAGGAGTTTACTCCTGACACATGCAGCGTTTCGGTAAGGACGAAAGTCCTGACCGCACCAAACTAAGACACCATCTGCAAGCGGCGTTTATTGCATCTCGCGGCTTTTGTTGATATTTTGAAATTGTGGAAAAGCAAATCATCCTCAAGAAGAACGAAGAACACAGGATTCTCGCCGGGCATCAGTGGGTTTTCAGCAACGAAATCGCAACGACGAGGGGGAACCCGGAGACCGGGGACCTGGTCGAGCTCCTCAACCATCACAACAAGGTTCTTGGCGTGGGTTTCTTCAACCGGAATTCGTTGATTTCCTTTCGCCTCCTTTCCGTCGACCATGAGGAAATCAACTTTGAGTTTTTCGAAAAACGAATTCGGCGTGCTCACCAACTCAGGCAAACATTGTTTCCCAACTCTGAGACTTTTCGACTCGTGAACGGAGAGAGCGACTTCCTGCCGGGTCTGATTATTGACAAATACAATGAATACCTTTGCCTACAAGTCTTGTCTTTCGGAATGGACAAACGCCTCACCCTGATTTGCGATGTCCTGGAGTCATTGTTCCATCCCAGGGCGTTGGTAGAACGTAACGATTCAGCCCTCCGGGGCCTCGAAGGGCTGCCGGAGCGGTCCGGGGTGCTTCGTGGCACGCTTGATGAGACGATCATTGACGAGCATGGCCTCAAATACAAGGTCGACCTCTTGAATGGCCAGAAAACCGGCTTCTTTCTCGATCAGCGTGAAAACAGGATAAACGTCCGCCGTTATGCCAAAGGTGCGAGAGTTCTGGACTGCTTTTCTTATGAAGGAGGGTTTTCCCTCAATGCAGGGTACGCCAAGGCTTCACACGTCGATGGCGTCGATCAATCCGCCACAGCCGTCGCACGGGCCAAAACGAATGCTCATATCAACGAATTGCCGAACGTATCCTACTCGCAAGCCGATGCGTTTGAATATCTGCAAGAGCGGGTGGGGGAACAAAAGCGGTATGAGGTTGTCATCCTCGACCCGCCGTCGTTTGCGAGAAGCAAAAAGCATGTGACGACCGCCCTCAAAGGATATAAGGAAATCAATGCGCTCTCACTCAGGTTGGTAGAGGCGGGCGGATTTCTTGTTTCAGCCTCATGTTCGCATCACATTACGGAGGACTCTTTTCTGGAATCGATTGAGAGCGCAGCGAGAAAGTCGCGCAGGAATATTCAGCTCGTGGAATTCGCCGGCGCCAGTCCAGACCATCCGGTGATTCCCAGTATGCCGGAAACTCGCTATCTCAAGTTTGCCGTGTTCGCTGTTTCTTAAAGGGGAGCAATTTGCCTTTCATTGGTGTGAAGGCTATATTGCATCACGTTTTCTTAGGGGAGAAGCTATGAAAGCCGACAAAATTTTTTCATTCACGCTGCTCGTACTTACCCTTTCATCGTTTTGCTTCGCTCAAGTGCCCGCCTCCGACACCACCATCATTTTTCAGCCGGCGAATCCTGACATTATTCAGAAATCGACATACCGGCCGATGCTTAACGCCTGGGGCTTCGATATTATGATATCGAATAATGGCTTTGGCGCCGGGGTCTTTTACCGGAGAGAATTCTCCGATGATTTCGCGGGATTTATCAGCTTTGCAATTTCCGATGTGAAGGATGAAACCGAAGTCGAACTGTTTGACTATTTCGGCAACAGTATTGTGCCTTTCAAGAAAAACCGACTTACGTCGAGCGCGGCAGGTCCAAGGCGTGACACGCCTGGGCGGTGCTGCATGATTCAGCCAGTTGCTG
>JANOGR010000054.1:0-13536 GCA_031406095.1 Ignavibacteriales bacterium | reverse complement strand
ATTTCTTTTCCCATTCAAGAAAAGCGGTCCGTGCTTCTTTTTGCATGCAGCGGATCATTGGGATTTTTCGCTTTGAGATGGGTTTCGGGAGCTCGTTATAGATCAGCGAGTCGTCAAAACCAATCCTTGCTGCATCTTTCCTTGAATTGCCATAGAAGACTTTTGCCGGACGGGCCCAATAGATGGCTCCCATGCACATGGGACACGGTTCACAGGTTGTGTAAATCTCGCAGCCTTCCAATTGAAAACTCTTAAGCACTTTGCAGGCTTCACGGATCGCCACGACCTCGGCGTGTGCCGTCGGGTCGTTCGTGCTCGTCACCAGATTTGTTCCTCGTGCAATGATTTTTCCCTCCCGTACCACCAACGCAGCGAACGGTCCCCCTTTGCCATCACGGACGTTTCTGATTGAAAGCTCGATGGCCTCAAACATAAAGTGGTTCAAATTAAGATCGGATTTCATTGAAGCCCTTGTCGTGTGTTCTCGATCATTTTTTCCAGCTTTACAAAAAGCTCCCTTGCTGTGTCCGATTTGTCGACATACGGAGATCTTTCAGAACGCCGGACGGCGATAAGTTGTGAAGCCACGCTCACGCCGATTTCTTCTGCCGTCGTCGCTCCAATGTCGATTCCCATGGGAGCGTGAACTCGTTTCAATACTTGAATAGAAACTCCCCGCTCCAGCAGGTGCTCATAGGTCGTGAGAACCTTCCGCTTGCTCCCGATCATCCCGATATACTTTGCGGGTGTTTTAACGGCTTGCTCCAGGATTTCCTCGTCGGAGCGGTGCCCCCTCGTCACAATGACGATGTATGTGGATGGTTTGACGGTCAGGCCTGCAAACACCTCGCGGAAATCTCCGGCGATCGTGCGAACAGCTTCGGGAAATCGCTGCGGATTCGCGTATTCTTTTCGGTCGTCCACAATCGTCACTCGAAATCCGGCTCTCGACGCGCATTCGCAGATGTATTTCGATACATGTCCTCCGCCAAAAACCACAAGGCCCGGGCTTCCCATGACGGGCTCCAGAATAACCTCGCCGTCAGCGGTCCTGTGTCTTTGTGTCTGATTCTTCCGGAGAATCGTGCGCATGTTTTCACGAAGCCGATCCATCCCCATCTTTCGGCCTTGTTCGTCCTCGCTTGGGTCGTCCTTGGAAACGCTTTCCGCTTTCATGATACTTTTCCGGGTTATTTTTCCGTCTGAGCCTATCTGCGTCACAATGACAGCGTCCTCGCCTTCATCCCGGAAGACCTTCACCTTCTCAAATAGTTCTTGGTTTTTTGCAGAAATCGGCTCAATAAGAATCTCCACCGTTCCGCCGCAAATCAATCCTTGAACGAATTCGTCCTCATTCAAATGAAATGTAAGAATTTCCGCCTTATTCGATTCATACAATCTCTTAGCAGCATGCATCACATCGCCTTCCAGGCATCCACCTCCCACGGTTCCAACCGAAATCTTGCCTTTATTTTTAATCAGCATTTTTGAAAAGGCAGAGGCAGGAGTCGACCCCGATGTCGAGATAATCGTTGCAAGCATGACACGATCTTCAGATTCGAGTGTGGAAATAATTTCGGAGTAAATGTCCACAGCGAAGACCAATGGATTATTGGATATGTGGATTGTTGGGGTTTGGATTGTAATCCCTGATTTCGTCGAAAATCCTGTCATTCCACGTACCATCGTCCTTTTTCTTCTGCAAACTCTCAACAAGACGGAGCAATTTGTTCTCCACCTCATAATGAAGTACGTCGATTTCGTGAAATTTGTCTTGGCTTATCTTCCTGATATTTAAAAGGCCAATAGACCGGGTGAGAGTTTCAGACAGTGAACCCAAAGAGATGTAAAGAAACTGCAGGTATTCTTTTATTGATCTCCTGGAATATCCTTCAGAGATATTTGACGAGACAGACTGGGCTGCGTCTAGAATTTGGGATTTCGATTTGTAATCAACGCTCGCTGATTCAATCGTCTCAGAAACAAGCTTATGCAGTTCGATCGCTCTTTGCCATACCTCAAGTTTCATGTAACCTCGATTCAAGTTTCTTAACGTTGTGTATTCAGACATTTGACCTCCATATCCATCAATCCATTGATCCAACAATCCATTTTCATCTTTTTCCCGCCAATACTTCAACGTCCCTGCCTGCCATTTGTTTTTTTATCTGCTCGACGGACAACACAATCACCTCGTTCGTGGCGGGCAGTGAGAACTCAGGCTCAATGTCGTGATTCGCCACCGCTGAAACCGCATCTTTGATCGCGAGCCATGTTGAAAGTGCGAGCATAAGGGGAGGTTCGGCAACAGCTTTACTTCTTCGAATTGTATTCGAATTGGGCACGTTCTGCAGCAAAGCAACCCGGAAATCCTTCGGGATATCCTGCACCGAAGGAATCTTGTACGTGTCGGGCGAGTGCGTCAGGAGGTTTCCTTTGTCATCCCACTTGATTTCCTCTGTCGTGCACCAGCCGACACCCTGAATGTAGCCGCCTTCCACCTGGCCCAGATCGATGAGCGGGTTCAACGAATCGCCTGCATCATGCAGGATGTCCGTGCGCAGATTTGTGTGTTGCCCGGTAAGAACATCGACGAGGACTTCTGAGATACACATGCCGAAGGCAAAATAATGGAACGGCCGGCCCCAGCCTTTTTCTTTATCCCACCCAATGCCGGGCGTTTTGTAATAGCCCGTTGCGCTGAGACTCACCTGTCGCAGCTGCATCAGCGGCATCGCATCTGCGAAGGCGATTTTTCGTTCGGGATGCATCAGGTCGAAGATCATATCGTTTTGGAAAGCGATATCCTGTTTGTTTGTGGGCGGGTTTGGATGCTTTTCCGTGAAAACAAGTGCCATCGCCTCTGCAATCCTCGATTTGAGCGTATCGACCGCATTCTTGATTGCCATGCCGTTCAAGTCTGCCCCTGCTGAGGCGGCTGTGGCCGATGTGTTTGGTATTTTCGACGTGTTCGTTGCGTTCACCTTTACCCTGCCCAGACCCACGCCGAACTCCGCCGCGGCTACTTGCTGCATTTTCGTATGCAAACCTTGCCCCATCTCCGTCCCGCCGTGATTGACGAGAATCGTCCCGTCTTTGTACACGTTCACAAGCGCTCCCGCCTGGTTCAGGAACGTCGTGGTGAACGATATACCGAATTTTACGGGCGTCAGGGCGAGGCCTTTTTTGTAAAACTCGTTGACGGCATTGAATTCGTTGATCTCTTTTCTGCGCTGCACGTAATCCGAAGATTTGACCAACTGATCGTAGATGGTGAACAGGCGGTTGCTCTCGACGGTCTCGCCATAGTGCGTCACATTGTTCGAATCAAGTCCGTAGAAATTCTTGTGCCGGATTTCAGCCGAGTCCTTCTTGAGGTGGCGAGCGATTCGGTCCACGACTGTTTCCGCCAAGGCCATTCCCTGCGGGCCGCCGAATCCTCTGAACGCCGTATTCGAAGGCAGGTTTGTCTTACAAACGCGACCCACCACTTCCATATTGGGCACGTAATACGCATTGTCCGCGTGGAGCATCGCACGCTCCATAATGGCAAATGAAAGATCCGTCGCGCAGCCGCCGTCGCTGTTGAGCTGATACTTCGCTGCGAGAATTCGTCCTTCGTTATCAAAGCCGACTTCATAGCGCGAGAGAAAGCGGTGCCGCTTGCCGGTGATTTTCTGGTCGTCATCCCGGAATAACCTGATTTTCACCGGCCGTCTTGTATGCCAACACAACAGCGCCGCCCAGCAAGCTGTGTGATTGCCCTGAGTCTCTTTACCGCCGAACGCCCCGCCCATCCGCCGCACCTCGACAACAACTTCGTTCTTCCCAATTCCCAGCAATTCGGCAATCAACCCTTGTGTTTCCGATGGATGCTGGGTTGAGCTATACACATTGATTTCTTTGCCCTCGCCGGGAACGCATAGGCACACCTGTGTTTCGAGATACCAATGTTCCTGCGCGCCGGTACGAAGCTCACCCTTGATCGCGTGCTGGGCAGATTTCAACGCTGTGTCCGGGTCACCGCGCTTCATCGTCCTTGGCGGACCAAGCAGACTATTCTTCTCGAGTGCTTTTTCAATGGTAAGAATAGTTTCGAGAAGCTCGTACTCAACTTTGATTCTGCGCTCGGCTTCCAGGCATTGACCTTCTGTCTCGGCAGCGATCAGAAACATCGCGTGCCCTATGCAAATGACTTCGTTTTCTGCTAGGCAGAGTTCATCCTTCACAACTGGACCCATTTGGTTGTGCGCAGGAATATCTTTATAGCACAGGACAGCATGAACGCCGTGGACTTTCTTCGCCTCGGACAAATCGAATGATTTGATCCGAGCGTGCGCGTGCGGGCTGTAAACAACTCTGCCAACAAGCAGTTGCTCATCTGCAAGGATGTCGTCGATGTAGACAGCTTCACCGCTGACGTGCTTGGCAGCGGATTCGTGGGGGCTTGAGTTAGTCACGATGTATTCTCTTGTTACTGCAAAACGTCATGAGTTTCTTCGTCTACTGTCTCGCGGGATCAATGATCTTCTTTTCCAAATCCAATCGGTCTTCGTTTTGGCTCGGGCAGGAGCGGCGATCCCATCAGCTTCTTGATTTCCTGGAGGATATGGACAATTGCTTGCTCGTGAACGTCCAGCCTTTTCGTTAGTTTATTCTCAAGCTCCTCGAGTTTCTCCGCAAGGGCTCTGTTGGCACTGAGTGTTTGTCGCATTTTCACAAATGCCCGCACTACAAACAGGCTCATTTGAACCGCGCGTTTGCTGTTCAACACATTCGCTGCCATGATGGCACCATGCTCTGTAAAGGCATGTGGTAAAAACCGAACATTTCGTTTTGATGCGGTCGCAATTTGCGACCGGATTTGGATCGGGGACGTCGATGCTGCCGCAATCTGCGACCGGATTGTCCCAAGTTCTTCATGGGTTACACGGAAAAAAAATCATCGGGAAATCGGCCCTTATTCCGTTTGATTTGCTCGTTCAATCGTTTTGTCGAGACACCATAAATCGATGCTAAGTCTGCATCGAGAATAATCCGTTCTCCACGCACGACAAATATCACAGAGTCGACAGCGGGACGCTTCACCAGATTTCCTGTTTTTCTCGCCATAGGCTTCATTCGAATAGATTGTATCACTAATGTATGAACTAATTCCTAATCGATTTAATCACAATGTTTCACTCCAAAATTTCAGCAACAGGTTTCTTGCTGCCACCGTGCGGAATTCTGCTCCCGAGCGCGCATCGGAGATCGGCGTAAACTCCTTGTCAATCTGAAGCATGGCTTTTTCGACGGTCTCCCGATCCCAGTTCTTGCCCACGAGAAACTTTTCGGTTCCCGCTGCCCTTTTTATTCTTTCTGCCATCCCGCCATAGACAAGTTTGATACTTTCGATTCTTTTTCCTCCGGTCAGCTCCACGCGGAACCCGGCACTCACGGTAGAAATGTCCAAATCCTTGCGCTTTGAGACTTTGTAAGACTTCACGATAGCGCCATTGGTCATTTTGGGGATGATGATCCCGGTGATCAGCTCATCGGGTTTTCTGGCCGTTTGTCGGTATCCTGTAATAAAGTCGTCCATCGGCACTTCTCGTTTCTTACCGATGCTTTCGAGCACAACGCGGGCATTGTATGCGATCAGGACGGGCAATGTGTCGCCGATGGGCGAAGCCGTTCCGAGGTTACCGCCAAGCGTTGCAAGGTTTCTGATTTGCTGCGAACCAAAAACGCACAGCATGTCGTAAAGCGCAGGGAATTGCGTCTGAACCTGAACCATGACGTCGCTTAAGCACGCGCCGGCGCCGATTCTTATAGAATGAGCGTCTTCCGAAATCGACTTGAGTTCCTGTAGAGCCGACAGGTCGATGATTTTGTCGAGCAGTTCATGCCGCTTGGTCACACGCAACGCCAGGTCGGTCGCACCGCATAAGACCAGGTCATCAGGATGATCGTGTTTCAACCTCAACGTATTGACTAGAGAAACGGGTCGAAAATACTGTTGCTGCTGAGTTTGGATCTGGACGGGTTCGTTCGGAATAGACTTCAAGAGGCCGGCGGTTTGAGATTCGAGATCCGTCATATGATCCTTACCGTGGTGGACACATGACTGCGCTGCCGCTTCGACAATGGGTCGGTATCCGGTGCACCGGCAGAGATTCCCCGTGAGAGCATCATCAATCTCGGACCGTGAGGGGTGGTCCTTATTCTTGTACAAAGAAAATATGGACATGACGATGCCGGGCGTGCAATATCCGCACTGGCTTCCTCCGGTTTCGACCATGGCTTGCTGCACAGGGTGCAGTTCGCCTTTTTGCGACTTGAGGTCTTCGACAGTTACAAGCTGCTTTCCGTGGATCATCGGGAGAAACACAAGGCAGGAGTCCACAGATTTGTAATGCATCTTTCCCTCCGCGTTGCGTTCTCCGATCACCACTGTGCACGCGCCGCAGTCGCCCTCTGCGCAACCCTCTTTGACGCCTTTGTGGGACGGCAAACTGCGCAGGTAGTTGAGAACCGTGGTCGTGGGTGTTGGTCCAGTCGGATCGGAAAAATTGAGAGATGTCAGAACACCATCGAGAATAAAGGATATTTGAGAAACGGGAGAACTCAAAACGGATCGATGGATAAATGGATTGGTGGATGAATGTTTTCTCTGCGCTATGTTACTGATTCTCCTTTGAAGTATCAAGACGAGGAAGCGGCACTTCTTGATTACCTTTGCTTATGTTCGTAGATTGCTCACCGATTTTACTGAATCATCATGAATAAATTCATCGTCATCGCAGGTGTCATCGTCGCAGTTCTCGCCTCCGCCGGCGTCGCAGCATTCTTCTTCTACAAGAACGTATTCCTTCAGGCCGATGAAGCCTACGTCATCGATTTCATCAGAAAATATCCTGAGAAGGCGAGCTTGCGGATTGTCCGGAACGACAGCGTGGTCGCCGATTTCCATTCCGACCGAATGATGCCCCTGGCGAGCACGGTCAAGATCATCATCGCTGTCGAGTTCGCACGGCAGGCTGCGGCCGGAAAGATTGACCCGAATGAGCTCATTCCGTTGGACAGCCTCGCTCTTTTCTACATCCCGAACACTGACGGAGGGGCTCACCCTCAATGGCTGCAACACATAAAGAAGAACGAGTTCCTCCATGATGGCGGTGTCCCACTCCTGCAGGTCGCAAAAGGCATGGTCACTTTCAGCTCCGGCGCCAACACCGAGTATCTCATGATGAGGCTTGGTCTGGAGAGCATCAATCGCAACTTGAAGGAGCTCGGGCTTACACAACACGAAGAGTTGTATCCTTTTGTGTCGTCGCTCTACATGTTCCGGAACCCCAGTAACATTCCTGAAGACCAGTTTTACAAGATGGTCAAGCAGACATCCATGAAGGAGTATGTCGACGAGTCGTCGGGATTCCACAGGCGTGTGCGAAACGACCGGGACAGTTCATTCCGCAAAACATTTATGTTTCCGAGCCTGACCCTCCAGCGAATCTGGTCCGACCGACTGCCGCGTTCAACGGCTTCGGAATATGTTAGATTGCTGAAGAAGCTCAACAGCAAGTCCTTTTTGCCCGAACCAGTTCAAAAACACCTGGATGCGATCCTTGAGTGGCCCATGGAGTTGAATCCCCGCAATAAAGACCGGTTCCGGTATATCGGGGCAAAGGGAGGTTCCACGGCGTTTGTCCTGACGTACGCCATGTATGCGTGCGACAACAACGGCAACCGGTCGGAAATCGTGACGTTCTTCGATGACCTTTCCCCGCTGGAGGGACAACGCCTCCGCACCGCGCTCAACTCGTTCCAGCTGAATGTTTTAACGAAACAGGAATTTCGCGAGAAGCTGCGCGAGAACCTCGCGCTGCTCCGCTAGAATGAAAAAATAGTGCCGTCCAAATTCGCAGTCTTCATTCAGCTCCACTGAAAATCATTTTCCAAGGAGGTTATTGTGGAATGGATTCTTGAACCTCAATCGTGGGTCGCACTTGTCACGCTGACGGTGCTGGAGATCGTCCTCGGCATCGACAACATCATTTTCATTTCGATTCTGGCCGGAAAGCTGCCCCAGAATCAACAGGCGCGTGCCCGCTCGGTGGGACTTTCGCTTGCGATGATCACCCGAATCGCGCTGCTCTTTTCCCTCACCTGGGTCATGCGACTCACCACGCCGCTGTTTACAACGCTCGGAAATGAAATTTCGGGAAGGGATTTGATATTACTCTTCGGCGGGCTTTTTCTCGTCGCCAAGGCAACGCATGAAATCCACAACAAGCTCGAGGGCGAGGAGGGCGAGACGTCCAAGTCTGTGAAACCATCATTCACAAGCATCATTGTTCAAATTCTTCTGCTCGACATTGTGTTTTCCCTCGATTCGGTCATCACAGCCGTTGGAATGGCGAACATCCTTGCTATCATGGTTACGGCAGTCGTGATTGCAGTCGGATTCATGCTCCTTTTTGCCCGGCCCATCAGCAATTTTGTGGACCGACATCCAACGATCAAAATGCTGGCGCTTTCTTTTCTGCTCCTTATCGGCGTAACGCTGATTGCAGAAGGGTTCGACCAGCATGTGTCGAAGGGCTACATCTATTTTGCGATGGCTTTCTCTGTGTTCGTAGAAATGTTGAATCTTCGTTTGGGTAAGCGCGTCGCGCCGGTTGAACTGAGGCAGGCGTTCGTCGAATCAAGGAAATGACCCCGGACCTGGTCATACAAAGTGAGAGAGTCGTCACCTCGCGTGGAATTCGGAAAGCGGCCATTGTCATCCGCCGGGGGAAAGTGGCGGACATTCGGGCCTATGGAAAGACAACAGGCAAATCTTTGCTGGATTTTGGGAAACTCGTTGTCATGCCCGGACTCGTTGATACGCATGTCCATATCAACGAACCCGGCCGGACGGAGTGGGAAGGATTCGAGACCGCCACGAAGGCGGCAGCTGCGGGGGGTATCACCACACTCGTGGACATGCCGCTCAACAGTTCTCCCGTTACCACAACCGTCGAGGGTTTTCGCTCGAAGATTGATGCCTCGAAGGGAAAACTCTGGGTTGATTGTGGATTCTATGCGGGCCTGATTCCGGGAAATACGCACGAGCTCAAACCTCTGATGGACGCAGGAGTCCTCGGGGTCAAGGCTTTTCTTATCCATTCCGGCATCGACGAGTTTCCGAATGCGACTGAAACGGATTTGCGGGCAGGAATGCCGATCATCTCAAAAGCGAATATTCCGTTACTGGTTCATTGTGAGCTTGCGGGCGTGAATCACCAACCCCAAACCTCAAACCCAAAAAGTTATTTTCAGTACCTCGCCTCCCGCCCTCGCCAGTGGGAACACGACGCTGTACAACTCATGATTCGGCTTTGCAAAGAATACAAATGTCGGACACATGTTGTTCATTTGTCTTCTGCGGATGCTGTGCCCATGTTGAAGAAAGCTCGAAAACAGAAGCTTCCTCTCACCGTTGAAACATGTCCACATTATTTGTTTTTTTCAGCAGAGGAGATTCCGGATGCCGACATGCGTTTCAAATGTGCACCTCCGATCCGGGAAAACGAGAACCGGAATCGACTGTGGAGAGCTTTGAAAGACGGCGCCATCGATCTGATTGTCTCCGACCATTCACCGAGCACACCGGAACTGAAGTTGCTGAAAGAAGGCGATTTTCAGAAGGCGTGGGGTGGGATTGCTTCACTCCAGTTCGGGTTGCCGATTGTCTGGACCGAGGCCCGGAAAAGGGGATTTTCCGTTGAAGACATCGCGCTCTGGATGTGCGGGAGGCCTGCGGAGCTCGTTGGTCTCGAAGAAAGAAAAGGATCTTTGCGCGTCGGTAGCGATGCCGACATTGTTGTGTGGGATCCTGAAGCATCGTTCGTCGTCGAAACCTCGGGCATTTTCCATCGGCATAAGTTAACGCCCTACCTCGGCCGAACACTATTCGGCAAAGTATTTTGCACATTTCTCAGTGGTCGGGGAATTTTTGAGAACGGACGACATGTTGACGGACCGCACGGCTCGGTAATCTTGCGAAGAACAGTGTCCCGGAGGCGGAGGACAAGTGAAAAAAGATAAAAGACGCCCTTAAGTCGTCCTGAAGGACGGCCTACCAGTGGTCCAAAGAACAACGAAGAGGAAATAATGGAAACATCTCTCACGGCAACATTTTCAGGATTGGTCGACCTGGCTTCCGAACGACTTGGAGGAAAAGCGCTTGTCGCGAGTGACGAGTTCTTCGCTCCCAAAGAGAACCTTCTCAAACCGGGAAGGGGCATTTTCATACCGGAAAAGTTTACCGATCGTGGCAAGTGGATGGACGGGTGGGAAACCAGACGGAAACGCACTCCCGGTTACGACTGGTGTATTATTAAACTTGGAGTCCCCGGAATCGTCAAGGGTGTGGACATCGATACGAATCATTTTCTGGGCAATAACCCTGTTGAAGCATCCGTCGAAGCCTGTGCCGCGCCAGGTTCTTCTACAGGAGCAAAACTTGCCGGCAAGTCCGCCAAGTGGATAGAGATTCTGTCAAAGACTCCTTTGAAACCTGGCTCACAGAACCTTTTCGCCATTTCCAACAACGCACGTTGGACGTACATACGCCTCAATATTTTTCCAGACGGCGGCGTTGCCCGGCTTCGGGTGTACGGTGATGTTCAGCCCGACTGGTCGAGAGTCAAGAAGAACCAGGTCATCGATCTTGCGGCTGTGGAATACGCCGGCATCGTCGTCGCTGCGAGCGACATGTTCTTCGGCTCCAGGGAGAATCTTATCATGCCGGGAAGAGCCTCAAACATGGGTGACGGCTGGGAAACGAAACGCCGTCGCGGACCGGGATATGACTGGGCCATCGTGAAACTTGGCAGGCCGGGGACCATCAGAAAAATCGAAGTCGACACGAATCACTTCAAAGGAAATTTTCCCGACACATGCTCCATTGATGGGTGCAATTCAAACGGAAAAAGTGTCGATGCGCTCACCTGGGCCGGATTCGTGTGGAAAGAAATCCTCGCCAAAGCGAAGCTCAAAGCAAGCACTCGACATTTCTTTCAAAAAGAACTGACGGCGGACGGAGTTTTCACGCACGTGCGTCTCAATATCTATCCCGACGGCGGTGTGAGCAGGCTTCGCGTCCACGGTATTCTTGCGTGACGGGCGTCGCTTTCCATTCAGCGGCCACTTCTTATCTTCAGGATGGGACATTCTCCGAAGACCCTTGACACTCGAAGAAATAAACAAGCTCACGTTCGAAGTCGCTTACATTGAATTCCAGAAATGTTGCGGGGCGAGACAATGGGTCGCTCACATGGCCGACGGGCGTCCGTTTCGTTCGCGTGATGATCTCATGACGGCGGCCGATACAATCTGGCAATCCCTTGAAACGTCTGCGTGGAAAGAAGCTTTCGGGCATCATCCAAAAATTGGCGATCTTGATGCTCTCAAGAAACAGTTTGCTTCGACGGCAACATGGGCAGAGGGTGAACAATCAAAAATTCGAACAGCGTCTGATGAAATCCTGATGAAACTCGCTGAAGGAAACAAGAACTATGAGGAGAAATTCGGCTTCATTTTCATTGTGTGTGCGACGGGGAAGAGCGCAAACGAGATGCTGTCGCTCCTTGAACAACGAATTCAGAACGATGCCAGCCATGAACTGACGATCGCGGCCGAAGAGCAGCGCAAGATCACGCGAATCCGACTCGAAAAACTCCTGGCCTAATCTCATGCAACGCCGCACAGTTCAATTCCTGCTGTTTTTTTCCATTGTTTTCACTCTTTACACGATTCTTAATTCGTATATCTTTATCAGAGGCCTCGGCGTCGTTCCTCCCGAATTCCACCCGTGGTACATCATTGGTTTTGTTTTCCTGGCTTATTCCTACTGGTGGGGCAGGCTGCTCGAGCGGGTGACGTTGGCCTGGCCGACAAAAATGCTTGTGTTCATGGGAGCTTACTGGCTGTCGGCGATGGTGTATTTCTACATGATTTTGATAACGATCGACATCTTCAGGCTCATCAATCATGTGGTCCCGATTTTCCCGTCATTCACTTCCGCCAATCCCGGACTTGCTGCCCGGGTGACCGCAGTCAGTGTCGTCGGTGTTGTTTCTCTCATTGTGACGGCCGGACATTTCAACGCCCGCAGGCCGCGTCTCACAAAGCTCGATCTGGTGATTTCGAAGAATTCGCATCCGCTCAAATCGCTGAACATCGTGGTCGCTTCCGATATCCACCTCGGCACGATTGTGAGCAAGAAGAGGCTCGAGAGGATTGTAGAGTCGATCAACGCTCTCAACCCGGACCTTGTGCTCCTGCCCGGCGATGTCGTGGATGAAGACCTCGGGCCCGTCATCCATCAGAACATCGGCGAAACACTGCGCACCATCAAATCAAAATACGGGGTTCTAGCCTGTACTGGAAACCACGAGTACATTGGTGGCGTTGAGGATGCGTTCCAGTATCTGACGGACCACGGAATTCATGTCTTGCGCGACAGTTTCATAAAAGTAGCCGATAGCGTGTTTGTCATCGGCCGCGAAGACAGGGCTATTCGCCAGTTTGCGGGAAAGGTGCGCAAACCGTTGGAAGAGATCATGGCAGGTGTTGACAGGGAGTATCCCCTGATTCTCATGGACCACCAGCCGGCCCATCTTGAGGAGGCCGTGCAACACGGAATCGATCTTCAGCTCTCCGGCCACACGCACCACGGGCAGTTGTGGCCATTCAGCTTTATCACGAAAAAATTGTTCGAGGTCAGCTGGGGCTACAAATTGAAAGAGCGCACACATGTGTACGTGTCCAGCGGGGTGGGCACCTGGGGCCCGCCGGTGCGAACGGGGAACAGGCCTGAAATTGTTCAGATTCATCTGAGTTTTCAATAGCAATTCAGAATTCTTGCCCCCTTGCATCCGTCAGAATCTTGTTTTACCATTCCACCCATTCTTTTTACGAGAGGCCAAGCATTGAATTGCAAGTTTTTCGCAATCGGACTCGTTGTGTCCACCGGCGCATTGCTGGCGCAACAACCCACCATGCACACCGAGTCGGCTCAGACGCTTGGAAAAGAAAAAGTTCAGGCCGGACTTGCCGCTGAGTACCTCCGCAAAAGCACGCCTCCTCCGCCCGAGTTTCCGCAGTCGTTGTGGCGCATGTTTGTTCTTGGCTGGCATCAGGGCGTTGCTGAGAATGTGAATTTCGACCTGGATTGGTTCGGCGGACTTTCTGCTTCCTTCCCGAACGGTTCCCGCGGTTTCGACTGGGGCGACCTCACGGTGTCGACCAAGATCATGTTTTTCAAGGAAAGCGAAGGTTTTCCGGCCATCGGGGTCCGTACTTCGGTGAAACTCCCGAATTCATCCTACGCCGAGACGCGGCTGGGGAGCAATAAAACGGATTTCCATACATACGTATTGCTCTCGAAACATTTTGACAACATTGAGGCCCGTTTGAATCTGAGGTTTTCCATCGTCGGCGACCCCCAGGATGTCGGCGTTCAGGATGACGTGTATGGGTTCAATGCTGCTCTCGTTGCCCCCG
>JANOGR010000044.1:0-3486 GCA_031406095.1 Ignavibacteriales bacterium | reverse complement strand
GTGCTCGACACGTGGTTCTCTTCTTGGCTGTGGCCGATGTCCACACTGGGCTGGCCTGCGGATACGCCCGACCTTCGTTATTTCAACCCCACAGACACGCTCGTTACCGGTCCCGACATTATTTTCTTCTGGGTTGCCCGTATGATCATGGCCAACGTCGAGTTCATGAAAGGCCGGCCTGACCGCAACGGGAAACCCCGGAAGAAGGAAGAAGACCTTGTGCCATTTCGTGACGTGTATTTTACGAGCATTATTCGTGACGAGAAGGGGCGAAAAATGAGCAAGTCGCTCGGCAATTCGCCCGATCCGCTGGATGTGATCAAAGAGTACGGGGCTGATGCGCTGCGCTTCACCGTCGCCTATCTTTCGCCTCTCGGCCAGGATGTGCTGTTCTCCACTCAGAAGTGTGAACTCGGCCGCAACTTCGCGAACAAAATCTGGAATGCGGGACGATTCTTGCTCATGAACCGAAAGGAGATCGAGGGCAAATCGACCTCAAAACCTGTGGTCAAGTTGCCCGCGACGCACCTCGACCTAGCCGACAAATGGATTCTTTCCCGTCTGAACCATGCCATTCGCGATTACAACGAGTCGCTTGCCAAATTCCGCATTAACGAAGCGAGCAAGATTCTGTACGATTTCCTCTGGCATGACTTTTGCGATTGGTATATCGAGCTTGTAAAGACTCGTTTCTACGGCGACGAACCGAAGAAAGTGAAAAAAGTGGTCATCCAGAGAGCGCTTTGGGTCTTCGACCAGGCTCTGCGCATGCTTCATCCCGTCATGCCGTTTGTGACAGAAGAGCTGTGGCAGCATCTGGGGGAACGTAAAGGAAAAGCGCTTATGCGAGCGGAGTTTCCGAAGGTTGCGAAGAAATGGATTAATACAAAGACCGAGGAAGAAATGGAGTTTGTGCAGAAAGTGATCGAATCGGTGCGCAACATAAGAGGAGAAAACAACATTTCACCTGCGACAGAGATCAAAGTGCAGGTTCGGGCATCCGGCAAGAAGCAGAAGGCTGCCTTTGAGCATTACGATGATTACATGCGGAAACTGGCGCGGGTCAGCAAGGTGGAGCTTGTGTCATCGAAGTTCAAACCCAAGTTCTCGTCCAGCGCTGTCGTTGACGGGTCGGAGATTTTTGTGCCGCTTGAAGGCATCATTGACCTCGATGCAGAGCGATCGCGTTTGGAAAAGGAAATTGACCGTTTGCAAGTGCTTCTCGAGGCAACCGAGAAAAAACTCGCGAACCCGCAGTTTGTCGAGCGCGCCCCGAAAGACGTCGTGCAATACGAAAAAACGAAGTTCGAGAACGTCAAAGCCAACCTGGACAAGCTGAAGAAGAATCTGCAACTCATTCACTCCTAGTTTCAAAACGAGAATCGTTCGCTCTTTGACTTGACAGAATCTCTATCTCTTCGTAATTTGGTACGGACTTTTTAGGAGGGCCTGACCATGAAGCACGTACGAGGCGCTTCACTTCTTATTCTCAGTATCTCTTTCCTGCTGTTCAGCTGTAAAGACCAGGGTGTCGTCACTCCTCCTCGCCCGGTTGAGCTGAGACCTTTGACGACATCGGAGTTCAAGCTCGTCCAGGCCAACGGCCGGTTCTGGCTCGGACTCATGAAGCAAATTGACAAAGCCGACAATGCGAAGAACGTCTTTATTTCCCCGTTGGGCATTTCCATGGCTCTCGGTATGACTTTAAACGGGGCGAACGGCGCTACCTTCGATTCCATGAGATCGGTCCTCCAGTTCTCCAACATGTCCCAGGAAGAAATCAACAGCTCGTACAAGAGCCTCACTGCATTGATGAGAGACGCGGACCCCAGTGTTCAAATAAACATCGGGAATTCAATCTGGCATCGTAACACGCTTGCGGTGGAAAAAGAATTCATCGATGTCAACAAAGCATACTTCGATGCGGCTGTTTCGGGTCTCGATTTCACTAATCCGTCCGCCGTCGATGCCATCAACGCGTGGGTCAACGGCCAAACAAAGGGCAAGATTCAAGAAATCATCAAAGAAATTCCTGACTACATGATGCTGTATCTGATCAATGCCATTTATTTCAAGGGCACATGGACTTCTCAATTTAGCAAGGAGAAGACTCAAGATGACGAGTTCACACTCCGGGATGGCTCGAAACAACCTTGCAGAATGATGAATATAGAGGAGCAGTTTGGATATTTTGCCAACGACAATTTCGCCGCCCTTGACCTTCCTTACGGAGGCCGGACTTTCAGCATGACAATCGTGCTGCCGCGGTCGGGGAAGGATATCGGTTCTTTTCTCAATTCTTTTCAGATAAACGAGTGGGAGACCCTCATAGCCAACTTGCGCGAAACGAAAATCCTGGTCATGATCCCAAAGTTCAAGCTTGAGTACGAGACCGGGTTGATTCCAACCCTCAGAGGACTCGGAATGGGCATCGCCTTCAGCGACTATGCCGACTTCACGAGAATAAACAAAAGCGGCGGACTCTTTATTAGCGAAGCCAAACACAAAACTTATGTCGATGTAAATGAAGAAGGCACTGAGGCCGCCGCTGCTACCGGCATTGGAATCGGAATTATAAGTGTACCTCCCACGTTTCGCGTTGACAGGCCATTTCTCTTTGTCATTCGTGAAAGAAACTCTGGAAGCATCCTTTTTGTCGGAAAAATATTGAACCCCAACGGATGAGTTCGTAGATTCATGTAAGACTCCCGGAATCTCTCCTGCATTCAAATGAGATTCCGGGAGTCTCAACACTGAATGAAAAAACTCATCCTCCTCCTCGCCCTCGCCGCCGGGTTATTTTCCGGCTACGTTGATTTCATTTCTGAAGAACTCTATGTCCCGATTCTCCTGGTTCTCGGGTTCACTCTGGTTTTCGGATACCTCCTTCCCTCCATCGCATGGAGGCTCGCGCTTCTCGTCGGGATAGGCGTCCCGCTGTTCATCTTCACAGCCTATTATCTTGGTTATGAACCGCCCTTCGTCGAGGAACTCCGGGACAAGATTTCCGATTTCGACTATGACATCTCTGAAACAATGGAATCACTGTTCGCGTTTATCCCTTCTTTTATCGGCGCATACGGCGGAGCGTTCCTGAAAAAAATTCTTTCGGGCGCCGCTTCATAAACCATCGAACCGACGACGACGTAACACATGGTTCCCCAGCAAACACTCTACATCGGCGAACTTCGCTGCACGTCCACACACGGACCGAGCAAGGTTGAACTCGTCACCGACGCGCCGACCGACAACCACGGACGCGGAGAGAGTTTCTCACCGACCGATCTCGTCGTCACGGCGCTTTCCACATGCATGATCACGACCGCTGGCATCAGCGCGCAAAAGGATAACGTGAACCTCGAAGGCACAAAAGTATTCGCGGACGCGCTGTCGGCTCAACGAGTCGCTGCCAAGTTGCTGGCTTTGTCGGTAACGTGTGGTCTATAGAATTCTCAACCGATTGAGTCTTCATAAAATGATTTAGTC
>JANOGR010000371.1:0-3549 GCA_031406095.1 Ignavibacteriales bacterium | reverse complement strand
CCTGAAGTAGACCTCGGCAAGATCTTCCTCCAACACCTTGTGCTGCAGCGTCACCTGTTTCACCCGATCGCCGTCATTATAGAACTCCGGGTCGGCCATCAACAATTCTAATTCCTTCTTCTGCTTCTCCTTCTCCTCTATCGATTTCTCGATCGTCGAGATTTTCTGTTGAATCGGTTTGAGTTTCTGATATCTTTTCTGACGTTCCTCCGCTTCAACCCGTTTGCGTTCTTTTTCGCTTGTCTTGGGCAATGTGCCGGCTGTCTTGTTCGTCAGACTCTTCGCTGATTTGTTCGAAGGAATACTCTCACCCGCGACCTCTTTATCGCGTTTGTAGATATATTCGCTCACGTTTCCAGGGTAGACTCTGATCCGGCCCGGCTTGAACTCGACCACTTTGTTCACGATCGGGTCGAGGAAGTCGCGGTCGTGCGAAACGATCACGTAACTGCCTTCGAACTCCTTGAGCGCTTCCTGCAACACGCCTTTCGAGCGCATGTCGAGGTGATTCGTCGGTTCGTCCATCACAATAAGGTTGCACGGCTGGAGAAGCATTTTCGCCAGAGCGAGCCTGCTTTTCTCTCCCCCGGAAAGAACCCCGACTTTCTTGAAGACATCGTCGCCGCTAAAGAGAAAGCAGCCCAGCAGCGTGCGCAAACGTTTCCGGATATCACCCGTCGCCACCTCATCGACGGTCTGCAAGACGTCGATCCTGGGGTCCAACTCCTCAGCCTGGTGCTGTGCAAAGTACGAAACGACGACATTGTGGCCGGTTTTCCTGTCTCCGGAATCGAACGGTTCCGTGCCCGCTATGATCCGTGAAAGCGTCGACTTCCCCACGCCGTTCACACCGACGAAGGCAATCCGGTCGCCACGGTGGATGTCGAAATCGAGTCCGTCGAAAACCCTGTTTGTGCCGTAGCTCTTCCGGATGGCTCTCAGCTCCATCGCCACCTTTCCCCCGGACGGCCCCGGCGGAAACGAGAAGTGGATACCCGACTCCTCGTCCTCGATTTCTATCCGGTCTATTTTATCAAGCTGCTTGACCCGGCTTTGCACCTGCCGCGCCTTGGAAGCCTTGTAACGGAAACGGTCGATGAACTCCTGCGTATGCTTGATCTGTTGCTGCTGGTTTTTGAACGCCGCAGCCTGAAGCTCTTTCCGCTGGGCCTTTGCGACGACATAGAAACTATAGTTGCCAGCGTATTCCGTCAACTCGCCGAGGCTCACTGCGTAGGTCTTCCTGGTCATGTTGTCGAGGAAACGCCGGTCGTGCGACACGATCATGACTGCCCCGTCGTAGTTGCGGAGATACCCTTCAAGCCACTGGAGCGAGTCGAGGTCAAGGTGGTTGGTGGGCTCGTCGAGAAGAAGAAGGGAAGGCTGGAGAAGAAGGAGTTTCGCAAGCGCGATGCGCATTTGCCAGCCCCCGCTGAACTCGTCCGTTTGCTTCTCCATGTCCTGCACGGAGAACCCGAGGCCAAGCAGGATTTTCTCGATCTTCGATTTCAGCCGGAACACGTCGGAGTCTTCGATCTGGTGCTGCAGCTCCCCGTAGATCTCGAGCAATTCCTGGAACTCTTCCGTCTCGTGACTCACCTCTGCCATGCGTATGTGGACTTCCTCCAGCCGCGTCTGTACCTGGAGGATTTCGGCAAAGACTGTTTCCGTTTCCTTGTAGAGTGTGCGGCCTTTGACATGCAGGCCGTCTTGCGGGAGATAGCCTACGGTAACGAACTTCGCTTTCTCGACCTCTCCGCTCTCAGGTGAGACTTCTCCGAGGAGGATTTTGAGCAGCGTGGATTTCCCTGCGCCGTTGGAGCCGACAAGTCCGATGCGGTCGTGCGGGCCAATCCGGAACGACGCCTCTTCGAAGAGGTACCGGCCTCCAAATTGAAGCGATATGTGAACGGCGGAAATCACAGAAGGGGTTCAATATAGCTGATTGAAAGCGTGGAAGAAACGAGGTTTGGATTTTTTTATTTTGTGGCATGTCCGTGGCCTGCAATTGCACGACGCCCTTGCTGACAAAACAAAAAGCCCGGAGCAACGTGGTTTTGTCCGGGCTGTCGGGGATAAAATCTGTGGCGTGTTTACTTTGCCAGTCCTATTTGCTTCATGTACGTTTGGTTATCCCAAAATAGATGTTCTGCCGTCATGATCCCGTTTTCCCAAATACCGATCGTTGCCATCGGCATCTTAAAGGCTTTACCGGTCGGTTGGATGAACTTGCCGTTTCCTATCGGCATGGGTTTGGTGAACGTGCCTTCGAACACCCCGGTCACAGCAGTGTATTTTCCAGAGCCAATTCGAATGGGATGTTCTTTAATTCTTGTATCGGGTGCATAGATAAACATTGCTTTCAGGTCTTCAATGTGCACTTCGATTCCCTGAGTCATATGCCCGTCCGGCCAATAGACCTTGATGTCCTTCGCATGACTTTCATGCAACCTTGTCCATTGCTGGTTGCTGAAGACTGTATAATCGAGAGTATCAAACGTCGCCAGGTTCTTTTCAATCATGGCGCGCTCAGTTTTCATTGCCTGCACCTCCGGACTATCGTTCGAACAACCTGCGAGCAGAGTTAGCAGAACGCCCAGCGAGAGTACCAAGAGTACCCCGAGAGACTTGAGACCTGAATTCTTCATGAGAGACCTCCTTTTATTGTGGTTTGCGATTATTTGTTTTTTGACAGTTCTTGATCGATCGAGCGGCTCCTCGACGTTGGATTGTTGGTTACGACAACTTCTTCTGACCGAACTGGAGATTCAGTGTAATACTCACGTCTTTGCCAACCGTTGCGCCGCCCGCTTCCATCAATGTGTTCCACTTCAAACCGTAATCAAAACGATTGATGACGGTCGTAGCCTTGAAGCCCGCTTTCGTATTCCCCCAGGGATCCTTGATCGTTCCCCCATGGACAACGGTAAACGTTACGCGTTTTGTCACGTCGCGAATCGTGAGGTCGCCTTCCAGTAGATAGTTTTGCTCACCGACTTTTTTCCATGAAGCCCCCTTAAACGTCATCTGTGGAAATTTGTCAGCGTTGAAAAAGTCGCCTGATTTCAAGTGGTTGTCTCGCATCTTATTGTCCGTATTGATGCTCGGGACATCGACCGTGAAATCAACCGCAGCATCCGCGAAATCCGGCTTCTGAGTGAGAAGGGTTCCGGAATACACACTAAAACTTCCTTCGACTTCCGAGATGATAAGATGGGTGACGGAAAACTTCACATTCGAGTGAACATTATCGATTTGCCACTCTGTTTGAGCAACGGTACTGACCGTCATGATCAAGATCGCTGCGATGAGAATGAACATCTTCTTCATGCTACCTCCCTGTGTTTGTTGTGAGTGTTATACTGCAAAAAGTCACTATGGTTTCCTGCCAACTCGAACTACGCTGCTTTCGCAACGCCCTGTGCTTGATTGAATTCAGCCAGGATTTCGATTTTCACCTCGTTGCTCACCACGACGCCGCCCGTTTCTGTCAATGCACTCCACTGCAGGCCAAAATCGAAGCGGTTGAGCTTGGTGCGGATTTCAAAC
>JANOGR010000354.1:0-3372 GCA_031406095.1 Ignavibacteriales bacterium | reverse complement strand
CTTCACATCCCTTCGCGGTAACGCAGTTTTGCGCTGGGAATACAGGCCGGGTTCCACCGTGTATCTTGTGTGGACCCAAAGCAGATCAGATTATCTGAACGACGGCCAATTCCAATTCAAGCGTTCATTCGACCGCTTAGTTTCTGCCAAAGCTGACAATATCTTCATGCTCAAATTCACGTACTGGTTCAACGTATAAGAGCGGAGTTTTCACTCAAATTGAAATTGCAGAGCTCGGTATCCCGAAGTAAAATCGTGAACGTGCTCAGGGAGTACAAGCCGAAATAGCGGAAGCTAGTGTTTCAGAAACATCTTGCCGGGGAGTTGTTTGACGAGCCCCTTGAACTCGAGGGAAAGAAGTTGCACAAGCGCGTCGGCCGTGGAAATGCCGGAGAGGTCTGCAATGGCATCGATGTGAACGGGTTCATTCCCGAGGACATCGAGTACCTTGCGCTCAAACAGGTTGATGTCGGCGGGGGGAGCGGGTTCCCGCTCTTTCTTGAGAAACGGTTTCAACTGAACCTTGAGTTCTTCCAGGATGTCGTCCACGGTCATCACAAGTTTTGCCCTGCTGTCTTGAATCAGTTTATTCGTTCCGACGCTCCTTTTCTCAAGGATGCTTCCCGGAACGGCAAAAACCTCGCGGTTTTGGTCGAGCGCAGTCGAGGCAGTAATCATCGCACCCCCGTTTTCGGCCGATTCCACGACGACGGTACCCAGTGAAAGCCCACTGATGATTCTATTGCGGCGGGGGAAGTTCTGAGCGTCAGGTTGCGCCCCCATCGGAAATTCTGAAACAACGACACCCTCTTTCGATATCCTCTGGAGCAACTTCAGGTTTTCAGGCGGATACGGAACGTCCAACCCTGACCCAAGTACCGCAATGGTCCTTCCGTTTGCCTGGAGGGTCGAGCTGTGAACAATCGTGTCGATCCCCCGTGCTAACCCGCTAACGGTGGTGATTCCGAGCGATGCGAGGTCCTTGCTGAGATTCTCAGCCACGATTTGTCCGTAGGACGTCGGCTGGCGGGTTCCCACAACGGCTACCGAATATCGGTCGGATTCGTCGAACTCTCCCAGGGTGAAAATGAACGGCGGCGCGTCATAGATCTTCTTCAAGAGTTCCGGATAGTCCTTGTCCCACAATGTAATGACCCTGCCTTTGATTCTGTCGAGCATTCTGAGCTGTTCATCAGCGAAGGCCTCGCCGTCTTCCAGGTGTGCGATGTTGGCGGCGATTTCTTTTGTAATGCTCTGCACTTTGACCAGTTCCCGGGGTGAGGCCTTGAACACCTCTCCTGGATCTTTGAAATGCGAAATAAGAGCACGTATTCTGCGGGGGCCGAGGCGGGGAACAGAGGAAAGCCGGAGCAGGTCGTGGATGTCAAACATACTTATTTGATTTCCACGGATAATCCGTCGACAACCGCGACGATCACGGTGTGTATCGGTACATCTTTGCGTTTCAGGATTTGCTGGGCTCCGGCTCCTTCCTGGAGACAAAGCACTGTGTCGCCGACGCCGGCATCCACCTGGTCGATGGCAAGCATGTCGCGGCCGATCGGCTTCCCGTCAAGATCGATAGGCTGAACAATGAGGAGTTTATACCCCTTCAGGCTTTCGTTTTTTTGCGTTGAAACGATGGTGCCGGTCACTTTGGAGAGGATCATGGGATTGTATGAATAGTCATCCGTTTCATTTTGCCGCCAAGATTCGCTTCAGTTCTGCTTCTGCGGCTATATACCCAAACGCAGCCCAAGAGGCTCCGGCGATGACCCTTTGAAAGAGTTCAAGAGCTTTTTCTTTTTGGCCCGTGTAAAAATACCAATTTGCGATGCCATACCCCTGTGTCGCGATATCCAGATCCGTAGCCTCATTCGTGTGAAGCAATGAGTCTGCGGGAATTTCCCCCTTGTACATCAGGAGACGTTTATGATAGGCAGTGTTTTCAATAATGTTCATATCCTTCGTGATTGGACGAAGAACTTGTTGCGCTTCCTTCTTGCGTCCGAGCCTTTGGTATGTCATGTAGAGCCAGTCGCTTGTTGCGCAGAGCATGTCGGGGTTGTTCGACACTTTCATACATTCGAGGTAGGCCTTCAGGGCCTTGTCGAACTCACCCCGCAAATAATGGGCAAGCCCCAGATGATACCAGATGTTCGAATGCAGTGTGCCGGTGGGGATGTTTAGCCTGTTGGGCTGGCCGTCGGGTTCAACCTCGTCCTGTTTTTCTTTAATGAGCTGAGCCGCCCTTCTGAGATCGTCGACAGCCTTTGAGAACTCGCGAACCGTTATGTACCGATGTCCCCTGTGTCGGTACATACGTGGGTCGTTCGGGTGTTTTTCAATTCCCTTGGTGAAAACGTCGATGGCATCCCGATAACGCCACAAGTACGCCAACCTTCTGCCGTACCAAATGATGTTGTCGACCTTCCCGGGGTCTTTATCGAAATCGGATTTTGCAACCGCAAGGTTGGAATCGAGTTTTGCTTTTGTGTCCGCTGGAAATGAAATCGCATGGAGCCACTTGCCGAATAAAGATGTTGCTTCGGGTTGTTTCAGAGCCGTCCGATACTGCGCCGGGTTGGTCTGGAAGGCCATCCCGAACGAACTGAGAAGAACACAGGGAAGGACGTATTGCGCTCTCATATTAGCTTAAGAGAATTTCGTGAGTGAAACTGTTGACAAGTTCATTCGCTTTCCTGGCCGAAGGAGCCTCCGCGATGATCCGGATAATTGGTTCTGTATTCGACCTGCGTAAATGCACCCACGAGTCCGGAAAATCGATTTTCAACCCATCGGCAAGCGTGATGCTCCCATTCTTTCCATGCCTGTCCTGAAGCTTCCGGAAGGCGGTGTCAGCATTGATGGCACCCGTATCTACTTTTCCTTTGATGATGGTGTATTGCGGCAGAGTCTCCTTGAGCTCGGAAAGCGAACCTCCAAAATCGGCGAGATACTGCAGAACTAGTGCAATGCCCACCAACGCATCCCGGCCAAGATGAGCTTCCGGGAGAATCACACCGCCGCTTCCTTCCCCGCCTATGATCGCACCGATGTCCTTCATCTTTTTCGCCACATTGATTTCGCCCACCGGTGTGCGTATCACCTCAGCACCGAATTGTTTGGCGATGTCGTCCACCGCTCTCGTCGTCGAGAGGTTCACGACGACTTTGGGAAGAGATTTCTTAATTTGTGACTTGATGCTCTTCTTTGTCTCTTTCCCGAGGATAAACTTCACAACGCTTGCGATGGTATATTCTTCCCCAAAAGGCTCCCCCTTCTCGTTGATTAACACGAGCCTGTCGACGTCCGGATCCACGGCGATTCCAAGGTCCGCTTTTTCCTTTCGGACACGTTTGCACAAGTCTG
>JANOGR010000351.1:0-1910 GCA_031406095.1 Ignavibacteriales bacterium | reverse complement strand
TGTTGACCTCGGGAACGGCGTGTCTGAGTTCGACCAGCTCCAAACACTTCGTCGAAGATGCCCCCGCCGAACCCTCCCCCGAAAATGTCTCCGAAACTGGAAAAAACGTCGTTGATATCGTGGAATTCGCGGAAGTTCGTGCCGCGCAAACCCTCGTGACCGAATTGGTCATAGTTACGGCGCTTGTCCGGGTCGCCCAAAACCTCATACGCCTCCGCCGCTTCTTTGAATTTCTCTTCTGCCTCTTTGTTTCCGGGGTTGCGGTCTGGATGGAACTTCAGGGCATGCTGTCGGTAGGATTTTTTGATTTCATCAATCGAGGCGCTCCGGGATACGCCGAGAATCTCGTAATAGTCTCGTTTAGCCATAGCAGGAAGTCAGCCCCTACGTTCTTCCCGAGGTCTGCTCTTCGGTGTGCGGGGAATCCTGCTGCTGGCTTGCTGAAGAAACGACGACCTTCGCATGCCGTATCACCTTGTCGTTCAGAAGGTATCCTTTTTCGACTTCTTCCAGGATAATGTGGGGAGGAATACCTTCGCGGTGCACCTGCATCAGAGCGTCGTGATAGTGAACGTCAAACTCTTTTCCGACTGTCTCGAAGGCCTTGACGCCCTGAGACTCAAGGGTTTTCAGGAGTTTCTGGTAAACGAGTTCAACGCCGCGAGAGAGCACTTCGTGATTCTTTTGTTCTTTGGCAGATTTCAGGAACCGCTCAAAATCATCGAGGACAGGAATAATCTCTCCGATGAGGTCTTCGTTGGCGAATCGAATAATTGTCGCTGATTCGTTATCGGCCCGTTTCTTGTAGTTTTCAAATTCGGCCGCTTTTCGAAGAAACAGGTCTTTGTACTGAGCTAACTGCTGCTCCGTTTCCGCAAGCTTTTTTGCCGATTCGTCAACAGCTTCCGCTGCCGGTTTTTCTTCCTGCGGGCTTGTCGGCTGCGTGTCGTTCTCTTCCATGGTCATTTCTAAGATGAAAGCATTCGTGCAATGGTTTTGGCGACATGGTCCACGAGAGGGACGAGTTTTGAATAATCCATCCGTTTGGGGCCTATGACTCCCACGCGGCCCGTGATCCCCTCGAGGTCATACGTTGCTGTGACAACGCTGTAATCTTTTGCTTTGGCTTCCTTGTTTTCATTCCCAATAGTGATCACAAAATCCTTGTTCTGCTCGTCATGTCTTTCCAGCAGGTGAACAATGATATCCTCGTTCTCCACGAGCTCAACCACGCCGCGAAAATTCTTGGGAATAACAAACTCGGGTTGCTCGATAATGTTCTGTGTTCCGCCAATGTGGAGTTTCTCCCGGTCCCTGATGTCAGTGAAAAGCTGGTCAACCGAGTCGATGAAAAGCCGGATCAGGCCGGTCTTCTCGCTTTGCACGTCTTTCACCCGGTCGATGAAAGTATCGCGAATTTCCTGAAGCGTTCGGCCGCTCAGGCGCTCGTTCAATAACCGGCCTATTTCATCCAGCGCATCTCGTCTGATCTCAGCCCCGACCTCGAGCATGATCGTGCGAATCAGGCCGGAACGGATAGATATCACGACCAAGAGCCTTGAACTGGAAACCGGTATCAGTTCGAGTTTTTCAAATATCCCTGTTCCCATCTGGGGGGATGTAACGATACTCAGTTGCTTCGAAATTTTTCCGAGGAGCTTTGAGGTTTCCCTCAGCATTTCAGAGGGGTCGACCGTGACGTTAAGCTGATTCTCAATGAGCGAGCGCTCGCTCGACGTCAAGTCCTTGATTTCCATAAGGAAATCGACGTAATACCGGTATCCACTGTCGGTAGGAACCCGGCCGGCCGACGTATGCGGATGTGAAAGAAAACCCCTTTCTTCAAGGTCGGCCATGACGTTACGGATTGTCGCCGGACTCAGATGGTCCTCAAACCTCTTCGAGATGTA
>JANOGR010000308.1:0-2852 GCA_031406095.1 Ignavibacteriales bacterium | reverse complement strand
AATTCGGACTTCTCTTGAGGGAGAAGGGATGGTGAATTGTTTGAAACAAAGGGAGCCCGGTCGCGCAGGTTTGACACCTGAGTACCGATGATCAGGAATATTTTCTTTGATTGGCAAAACTCCCGCAGGTCCTGCAGATTTTGTTTCAACGTTGCATAAGTCGCTTGGTATACGGAACTGCCGTGTGGAACGTACCGGTCACGTGCGAGAGTTTCCATCATCGTCCCCCGCGAGATTGGCTGGTCAGACCCCGAAAAAAGGCCAACGAGATTTTGGATGCCGTCCCTCACGAGCTGAAAGATGCGAACATGAACCAGCCGCAAATAAAGCCGGGCCATGAAGCGCGAAGATCCGACTGATTGACGGGATGCCACGCCCAATGCTCCGTAAAATTCATTGTGTCCATCATAGACCAGAATGAGGTCGGGCTCATAGGCAATGAGTTCCTCGGCCATGTCGAGGACTGTGAAGCTATTGGTTGCTGTCATCCCGAGGTTGATGACTTCGATATTCTTTCCTGGAAATGCGGACTTGAGACGGTCCCGGAGAAAGGATGAGAACGATCCATTGTACCAGTAGGGATACCCAACTGTCGTCGACCCCCCAAGGCAGAAGATTCGATATGTCCGGGCCGGCTTTGTAACGGGAAAGTAATCCGGTGAGGTTGTCGGAGTAAAATTCAATGAGCCGAAATACCTGAATTTCACATCGGGGTTCATCAGGTAATACTGCTGTCCACGAATCTCATGACGTTTGAAGAGCGAAAGGTCTGGTCCGTAGTCGAACCAGCGGAGCGCGAGCTCTGTGGACATGAGGAGGAAAAACGGAAACGCGGCCGTGACAACAAAGAAAATACGTTTTTTGCGGGGAGTCAGTTCGCGAAACTGACTCTTCTGTGTTGTCTTTGTCAACTCGAGTGTGAAAAAGGAGGCGAAATTTGTGAATAACGCATCAAATATACGACTAAAAACGAGAGAAACTGAACTGCCGCATAAGACTCTCCTGGGCATTTCCATTGAAATTCGGAGCCCTTTTGGATATATTCCTTCCGATGGCGAAAGAACTGCATGTCCGGCGGACGCTCTACAATTGGTGGATGAAGTTTGCGCATGTGCTTGCCGTCGTCAATACGACGTTGTTGCTTACGATCGTGTATGTTGCTTTGATAGGGCCAATGTCGCTTGTTGCGTGGGTGCTTCGTAAAGATCCGTTGAGACATCGTACAGAAAACCTCTCCTCGTTCTGGCAGCCGAAAGAACACACTTCGACCACGCTGGAACAATCCCGGCACCAGTTTTAGCCATGAATATCCTCGGCATATCATGCTTCTATCACGACGCCGCCGCGGCTCTTGTGCGCGACGGACAACTCGTCGCAGCCGCGCAAGAAGAAAGGTTTACGAGGAAAAAACACGACCAGAATTTTCCCCAACATGCCGTCCAATTTTGCCTGGAGTATGCCAGGCTGAAGCCGGAGCAATTGGACTTCATCGTTTTCTACGACAAACCTTTTTCAAAATTCGACCGAATCCTCCAAACATATATTGCGACCTTCCCCAGAGGATTGACTTCGTTTCTCAAGGCCATGCCGGTGTGGATCAAGGAAAAAATCTGGATTCCACAAATGATCCGGAAGGATTTGCCGTACGACGGCCAGATCCTCTTCACCGACCATCACATGTCGCATGCCGCCAGCGCGTTCCTCGTGTCGCCTTTTGAAGAAGCCGCCATCCTCACAACCGACGGGGTAGGAGAGTGGGACACAACGACTTATGGCTTCGGGAAGCAGAATGACATTCGGCTTATGAAGTGCATCGAGTTTCCTCATTCACTCGGGCTTTTCTATTCGGCATTCACATATTATCTCGGATTCAGAGTCAACAGCGCTGAATACAAAGTCATGGGGCTGGCGCCGTTCGGAGAACCGCGTTTCTATGACTTGATTATGAAAGAGCTGGTGACGCTGCTCGACGACGGCAGCTATCGCTTGAACATGAAGTACTTCACGTATGAATACGGACTGAGGATGACGGGGAAGAGGTTCGCCGCGTTGTTTGGTGAACCGGTGAGAAAGCCTGAAACCAAACTGGGTCAGTTTCACAAGGACGTTGCTGCATCGCTCCAAAAAGTAACTGACGAAATCATGGTCTCCATGGCCCGCCACGTGGAACGAGAAACCAAAATGAAAAACCTGTGCATGGCCGGGGGTGTGGCGCTTAATTGCGTCTCGAACAGTAAAATACTGGAGAGTACTTCGTTTCAAGACGTTTTCATTCAGCCAGCGGCGGGTGATGCGGGCGGAGCTCTGGGTGCGGCGTTCTATACCTACAATGCGATCCTGGGGAATCCGCGCTCGTTTGTTATGATGAATGCGTTCTACGGTCCTGAGTTTGGCGACGCAGAAGTCGAAGCCGTGTTGCAGTCCAAAGGTGTAAACTACCAAAAATGCTCACGTCATGAACTCCTGCAGGAAACTGCGAAACTCATTGCCGACCAGAAGGTCGTTGGCTGGTTCCAGGGGAGGATGGAGTTTGGGCCGAGGTCCCTTGGAAGCAGGAGCATTCTGGCAGATGCCAGAAACCCAAGTAACCAGTCGATTGTCAACTTAAAAATCAAGTTCCGTGAAAGCTTCCGACCGTTTGCCCCGACTATCCTTGAGGAAAAAACATCCGACTATTTTGCATTCGACCGACCAAGTCCATTTATGCTTTTTGTGGCGAATGTGCGGAGTGACAAACGCACAATTCCCGCTGTGACGCATGTGGACGGCTCCGCACGTCTTCAAACGATCTCACGAGACCAACATGCGCTGTTTTATGACCTGATTTCGGAGTTTGACCGCCAAACAGGATG
>JANOGR010000183.1:0-2182 GCA_031406095.1 Ignavibacteriales bacterium | reverse complement strand
GCCGTCGAGTTGCCGGGCGCGTTCGAAAATGGTGGAGGCTTCGTTCATAATTAGAGCCAATTCCTTGCGAATGCGGTTTAGTTCTCGAACTGAAGTTCAGCGATGACTGGGAAATGGTCGCTGGGATATTGGTTGTCCTTTGAGAAGGTAACGATTTGGGTCCAGTCCGCCTTGAGCCCTGGCGACGGGCGGACCGAACGCGAATATCGGCGACACGCTTTACGTACAGCAATTCCCGAACTGGGAGGGTTTTCAGCAGCCGCGAGATGTGGCCGTGGGCAACGAACCCTTCGTGTACGTAGCGGACACGGATAATGACCGCATTGTCATGCTCGACATCGCCGGCAACGTCGTTGGTTTCTCCAAACCGATCAGAAGGCCTGTGTCGCTGGCGCAGGATAAGCGCCTCCAATTGCTCGTTTGCGCTGAATTTGACACCACGCTTCCAGGCCGAACCGCGCCGACAACCTTCGGTGCCGTTTATAGGTTCGATTTGCCTTCCGCGAACCACTTCATCAACGTCGTCAATCCCAAAAGAGTTTTCTTTGAATCGGGCGATTCGACACGCCGATACACCGGCGTTTCATTCCTTTTCAATAATCAGTATTACATTTCGCGCACCGGGCCCAAGAATGAAATTCAAAGAGTCGACCGGGACAACGCCGTGATCCTTTTTTCGAAGGATGACCAGCCCCTCACTCCCATGACGGCGACTTTTTCACCGGATGGAACGGGCTTGCTTTCGATTCACACGTTGACAGGCGTTGCAACACTCCCCGGGAGCCGAAGCGTGGAATTCGTTTTTGCTCAAACGGGTCAGAATAGTTTGTTCAAAGTGCAATGGATTCGTCTCGTCGCGGAGGGTCAAACGACGAACTATGTCTCCAAGTTTTATCCAAGCGTCGACGGAGACATCGACTTGCTTAGGATAAACCGGTTCGCGAACCCAGAGGGGTTGACGCTCGACCCATCCGGGAATCTCTATGTGGTTGATGCGGCGACGGACAGCCTTTACCGGTTCTCTTCGAGGGGTATTGAGCGGTATTCGTTTGGAGGCACAGGATCAGGAGAGAAACAATTTCGTCAGCCTTCAGGCGTCGCCGTATTCGACAGAACAGTCTACGTGGCGGACAGAGGAAACAACAGAGTTGTCCGCTTCAAGCTTTCCACCGACCTTCGTTAGACCGCTCGCATCAGCGCCACAGAACTTCAGCCTACGAGCTTTTGCAGTCGATAGCTGAGGGGAAACTTGACACCCCATTGTCTGAGGAGGACCGCTTTGGTCAGGAACTCACCGGGGCCGCTTTCGTGCTTGACCTCGCCTCCGCTTATGACGAAGACTCTATTGCAAAGGGGAAGAAAAAACTCCAGGTCATGAGAAACAATGACGATCGTGTGTCTTTTGGCAAGGAGGCTTTTGAAAGCTTGAGCCACGGTCAGCCTCTCATCTTTTGAAAGGCCTGCCGTCGGCTCGTCAAACGCCAATGCGGCCGTCTCCATTGCCACAGCTGATGCTATCGTGAGGAGCTTTCGCTGCGCGGGAAGAAGGTCGTAGGGATGCTTGTTGGTGAGACGACTCAGACCGAAAAGTTGAACCGTGTTTTCAACGATGGTGTCTGCGTTGGCCCGCCCGAGATTTTTGGAACCAAACTCGATCTCCTCCCGTACTGTCGATGCAAAAATCTGATCGGAAGGATTTTGAAAAGTGACGCAGATATGTTTGGCGAGCTCTGACGTTGGGGTGACCGCAGTACGAAGACCCGCCACAGAGATTTCTCCACTTGTGGGTTTCAAAATACCGTTCAGCAACTTCAAGAGAGTGCTTTTGCCGGCGCCATTTCTTCCAATGATAAGAAGCATTTCTCCTTCATTTATCCCAAAGGAAAGGTTTCGAAGAACCGAGATTTCGGATGAATAGGCAAAAGAGACTTTGTTCAATTCGATGATCATCGGATTCCCAGCACTTGTGCGTAGCGACGCCTTTGTCGGCTCGATACAGGGTCGAGAAGTGTTTTTAGAACAGGATCCAGGGCATCTGTCGGCAGGATCTCTCTGAACCTATCCATTCCCCTCAGAAATTCCCTCTTGCTTCCGAAGTACGATACCCTGCCTTTTTGGAGCACAAGAATCCAATCTGCTGCAACCAGCGACAAATCAAGCCCGACGTCGGTAAACAGCACCG
>JANOGR010000144.1:0-7047 GCA_031406095.1 Ignavibacteriales bacterium | reverse complement strand
GGACGATCATATCGGGCAAATCTCTCGCCGTGATAATGCCCTCCTTCTCGATGAAATTCACCGCAAGCTCAAGGACAACCTGACGCTGAGCATGGTGCCGGAGATCTATTATAAACTCGGCGAGTCGATTCATCATTTTTTGGTGGATGAATTCCAGGATACCTCTCCCGTCCAGTGGTATAATCTCAAACCGTTGATCGAAGAGACTCTTTCGAAAGACGGTTCTTTGTTCGTGGTCGGCGACATCAAGCAGTCCATTTACGGGTTCCGCGGAGCCGACTGGCGAATCATGAAAAATCTCGCCCGTGGAGGCGAATTCGGTTCGGTCCAACCCTCCTCGCAAGCCCTTGGCTGGAATTACCGGAGCGCTGGCAACATCGTGGATTTCAATCGGCAGTTTTTCTGCATCACCATCCCGATGTCGGAATACGCAGAGGCGGCCAAGTTGAGCGACCTCACCGACGTCAACCAGCGGGTTCCAAGGGAACGGCAGGGGAAAGGGCATGTCCGGGTCCATCTTGTTCCGCACAATGCCGAAACGCGGCAGGATCGGTCAAAACTTCTCGAAAGCATCGACGATTCCCTGAGCCGCGGCTTCAAGTATCGCGACATTGCCATCCTGACGCCGGATAACAACGATGTGATCATGATCAGCTCGTGGCTCAACGAGCACAAGCCGCCTATCCCGTTTATTTCATACAGCAATCTTGATGTGCGCAGGAGAAAATCCGTCGGCGAAATCATCGCGCTTTTGAAATTTCTGGACTCTCCGGTCGACGACCTCGCGTTCGCAACGTTTCTTCTGAGCGATATTTTTCAGCAGAGAGCGAAAACATTTTCACAAGGCTCGCTCCTCGCGGAAATCCGAGGCCTCCTCTTTGAGGTTCACCGCTCCGCGCATCGCCAGGCTCCGCTCTACAGGATTGTTCAGGATCGGTACAAGAAACTCTGGATGGATTTGTTTGAACCGTTGTTCAATTCTGTCGGATATTTGCCGTTGTACGACCTGGTCTCGGAAGCGTATAAACGTTTTCATGTTTTTACACTGTTCCATGATGAAGAAGCTGCGCATGTAAAGTTTCTCGAAGCCGTTCGAGCTTTCGAACAGGATGGGAACAACAATCTGAAAGAGTTTTTGGAATTCGCCGAAGAGCGGGATGAGACTGACAGGTGGAAGATGGAAGCGCCCGAAGGCACCAACGCTGTGAGGGTGATGACCATCCACAAAGCAAAAGGGCTGGATTCTCCTGTGGTTTTGGTATTCCTGCGAGACAGGGAAGTCCGGGTGCGGGATCCACACCTCGATGAAAGCGAAGACAGTGTCCGGCTTCTCTCTCTGACGGAAAAGCTGAGTGAAAAAAGTGAAACGCTTTCGTCCGTACATGCCCAAAAGCTCCTCGTCCAACAGGCGGATGCATTGAACAAGTTGTATGTGGCCTTCACCCGTGCGAGGGAAGAAATGCACATCGTATGCGTGATGAATGAAGAACGCAAAGGGCCGACAAAATATCTGGTCGAGCAGAGCGTGGGCGCGCCGCAGGATCGGCCGCTGGATTTGGGCCTCGCGGATCAGGAGTCGATAACGCAGATTCAATACAGCAATACTCTCAAAGGCTTAGCGGTCACAGACCGGCGCCGGACGGCACTCAAGGAAACGCAGCGCGGGGAGCTCATCCACGAAATACTTTCGCGGCTGAATTTCCTCGACGAAGATGTGGAAAAACAACTGCTCGAAGCCTGGGACAAAGCCGACCGAACGATAAAAGCCTCGTTTGAACGCAAAGACATATTGAACACTGTCCAACGATTTCTTCTCGAAAGCGGCGTGAAGCAATACTTCGAGCGAAAAGGAAAAAAGATTGCCTTGACAGAGCGGGAATTCAGCAACAGGAACGGCGAGCTGTTCCGCTGCGACAGGGTCGTGTTTGAGGACGGGCTCATCACCGTGATTGACTACAAGACCGGGGGAGAAGAGAAGGAGCCAGAATACAAAATGCAGGTGAAGAACTATGTGGAAATTCTGAGGGAGATATACAAAGGGAACAAAGTGCAGGGCTGTATCGCGTATGTCGATGTGAAAAAATTTGTGATGGTGGAGTGAGCGACCTTGTCAAGGTTTGAAGATTGAATTGACCTGGTTAGCTGAGTATTAAAAACACTGGTCAACCTTGTCAAGGTCTGGAATAAGCTTTGTCAACCTTGACAAGATCATACTCATGAGCAAATCATACCTCATATCGCCTTCTGTCAGCCTCATCGACGAAGTGTTGGAGCGGCTGACCGCCGAGGGCGCGGACTATTCGAAGAATCTTGTCGTTTTTCCCGGCAAACGTCCGGGTTATTTCTTGCGAAAAGCGATTGCCCGCCGGCGGGGCGGGAGCTTTGTCCCGCCGCGTGAACTTTCCATGGATGAGCTTGTCGACGTTATCTCAAGAGAACTCCTTGGGCACCACGAGCCGGTGCTGGAACCTCTCGATGCGGTCGCCATCTTGTTTGAGCTTCATCGGAAATCACACGACCGATTTGGCGGGGAACACTTCACACGGCTTGACGATTTCCTGCCGTTGGGAATCAAGTTGTTCGAGGAAATGGAAGAACTGAAAGTCGCTGGATGCAGCGTCAAGCTTGTCCGGGAAAAAGTCGGCGGCATAAGCTACGGCAAACTCCATCTGCTGCCCGACCTCTACGAGCATTTCTATGACGAAGTGAAACAGCGCGGATTTGTCACGAGGTCGATGAAATACATCAGGGCGGCTGAGGAATTCGACCCGAAGAGCACGAGTAGCTACACGAGCATCATCATTGCCGGGTTCTTTGCGCTGACGCATTCCGAACGGGAATTGTTTCGTAAACTGATGGCACTGAGCCAAACCACATTCCTGCTTCAACATGGACCGCGGGTTTCCAGGGTCGTGGCTGAACTCGGCCTGGAACCCGAAGAAATCGGCGATCAGGCACCGGAGCCCTCCGTTGCGATGTTCAAGAGCCCGGATGTGCACGGGCAGGTGTTTTCACTGACAGCCCAGGTCCAGGAGATGATCGACCAAAAAATCCCGTTGGACGAAAACACGGTCATAGTTCTCCCATCGCAGGACGCCCTGTTCCCGGTGCTTCACCAGACACTCTCTCTGTTGAACGAGGATCAATACAACATCTCTCTTGGGTATGGACTCACGCGCAGTCCCGTGTATGCTTTCTTCGACAGCGTGCTGGAACTCGTGGCCTCGAAGTATCAGGGTGCGTACCACGCGTCGAGTTATATCAAATTTGTGCTGCATCCGTACACGAAGAACATTCTCTTTCGCAACAGAGCTGACGTGACCCGGGTTCTCTTTCATACAATCGAGGCGGAGTTCGCAGAGCGCGGTGCCACAACGTTTTTCGACCTCGGAAAACTGGAGGGAGAAAAGAAGATTTTCGAGAGAGTCGAGCGGTCCCTCGAGGGCCTCGAAGAGAAGTGCACCGCCAAAGACATTCAGCAGCATCTGAAATACATCCACGACCGGACAATTCGTCCGCTTGAAGCTTTTCGGGACATCAAAGAATTTTCCGCACGAAGCATCGAGGTGCTCAATTTCATGTACGATGAAAGTACAGCCCGGAAGCATCCCTACTTCCACCCGTTTGCGGAAAAAATCATTGAAGCGCTGGACAGGCTTTCCTCGGGTTTGTTAGGCTCGCATTCCTTTGAGGACCCGCGTTCCTACGCGAAATTTGTGCGGCAGTTTTTGTCGACGAACGAAGTGCATTTTGCCGGAACGCCCCTGCGTGGCATCCAGACGCTTGGCCTTTTGGAAACTCGTAATTTGAAGTTTTCAAGAGTGTTCATGCTGGATGTCAATGAAGACGTTTTGCCGAGTCGTGCAAACCGTTCAGCGAATCTGCTCCCGCAACGGGTGAGGGAGGAACTCGGGCTCGAAACCGCGTATGACCGTGAAGAGCTTCAGGAGGCGTACTTTCAGACTCTTATCCGAGGAGCAAAAGACGTAAGACTTTTTTTTACCGAAAATGGAAAACGGGAAAAAAGCAGATTCGTCGAAAAATTGCTATGGGAACGCCAGAAAAAGGAACGTCAGCCCGAGGCAGGCTCTTTTGTCAAAACAATCTCCTACAAGCTCTCGCTGAAAAATGAAACGCCCGGCCCGATTGCCAAAACGCAGGAAATGGTTGACGACTTGAAGAGTCTCAGCTACTCAGCCACGTCTCTTGACTCTTACCTGCAATGTCCCTTGAAGTTTTACTATTCTCATGTCGCAGGCTTGCGCGAGAAGGACGAGGTAACGGAGGAAATTGAAGCCCGGGATATCGGTGAGCTGGTCCACGATGTTTTGCTCGACTGGTTCCGGCCCACCCTTGATAAGATTCTGACTCCACAAACCTTAAGGCAAGAGGATCTCCCCCGGCTGATTGACACGGTCATGCGTAAACGATTCGGCGAATATGAATATGGAACGCTTACGTTGATGAAAATGCAGATTGAAAAACAGCTGTCGAGGTTTCTGGCGAATTATCAAATTCCATTCGTGGAAAAGACGTCCATCGAGATAACGGGACTTGAGACGAAAGTTGAAATTGAACATGAAGAGTTCATGTTTCGTGTTCGCATGGACCGGATTGAGCATCGTGACGACGAGGTACATATCCTCGACTACAAAACAGGCGGCGACCCGAACAAGTTAAAAGCAAAAATAGGGAAGCTGGATGTCGACAACCCTTCAACCTGGGCAAAGGCAATAGGTTCGTTTCAGCTTCCGCTGTATGCCATGCTCTATCAAAAGAGCAACAATGTTGCGGTTGACAAGATCCATCCCGCATTTTTGTTTCTGGGCAAAAGCAAGATCGATGAGTCCATCGAGTCACCTCTGTTTGAGAAAGATGTGCCACACGAACAGCAACAGAGAAAACTTGAGCAGGTCATGATGAGTGTTCTGCACGAAATTGTGGATCTGAATGAGCCATTTCGCCCGACGCAGGAAATGGAAGAACAATGCCCGCGATGTCAGTTCAAGGCTATTTGTGGAACACAGTGGGTGTCGGGTTGGAACTCCGGGTAGAAACTCGGGCATTTCTTGAAGATTTCGGCGCTTTCAATGTGTTCCGCGTCAACACTGGCCTTCCCATCTCGTTCTACCTTCACTTTCACGTTTTTGAACTCACTTAGCCCCCCTAACGTGAAGGATCGTCCCCCCATGAAGCACATCCTGCTCGTTGAAGATGAGGAGAAACTCATCGACATCGTTGCACTCGTCCTGCAAGATGAGGGCTACGATGTTCAGAAATCTCTCACCGCCGAAGAAGCTCTCCAAGTCGCACCAAGCTTTCACCCGGACCTCATCATCTCCGACATGAAAATGGGAGAGATGGACGGTTTCACTCTGTTCGAGAAGGTGAGAAGCGACGACAGAATCGGAAAAATCCCTTTCATTTTTCTCACAGCTCTGGACGATTCCTCTACAAAACAAAAAGCCAAATCCTTGGGCGCAACAGCCTATGTCACCAAGCCTTTTGATGTCATGGAGCTGATCAGTCTCGTCAAGACGGCGCTCATTCCTGTACCTCGTTAACCCGAAGTTTCATTTTTCTCTGAAATCCCGATCCTTGAAGCATGAAGGGGATTTCTCTATATTTGGTTGCGCCAGGCGGGCGTAACTCAGTTGGTAGAGTGTCAGCTTCCCAAGCTGAATGTCGCGGGTTCGAACCCCGTCGCCCGCTCACACGAATGCAGAACGAAGAATGCGCCAGCCCGCCAGCGGTCTGGCGGGGACCGTGGAATGAGCGAGTAATTCCGCACTCAACAATCCCTGCCCGTCCGGTCTACGACTCTAAGAGTCGATAGACTCGTAGAGCAGGCTGGCGCATTCTGCATTCCAAGAATTCGAGCCGCCCACGCGGGTGGCTCGATTAGTTTTCTTCGGGGAACCCGCCCCTAAAATCAATCGTCAAATACAGTTACGAATAAACCGGAGGTTCGAGTGGATATCAAGACCATCAACGAAATGATCAAAAAAGAAAGCGCCTTTGTCGACGAGTTGACAGAGGAAATCGGCAAAGTCATCATCGGCCAAAAACCGATGGTGGACCGGCTGCTTATCGGGCTGCTCTGTCAGGGACACATTCTCCTGGAAGGCGTCCCCGGGCTGGCCAAGACGCTCACGATCAAAACGCTTGCTTTATCCATCAGTGCAAAGTTTCAGCGTATTCAGTTTACACCCGACCTTCTCCCTGCCGACCTCATTGGAACGATGATTTACAATCAGAAAGACGGAAAATTCTTCACGCGGAAGGGGCCGATCTTTGCGAATTTCATCCTTGCGGACGAGATCAACCGCGCTCCCGCGAAAGTTCAAAGCGCGCTCCTGGAGGCGATGCAGGAGAAACAAGTGACGATTAGCGAAGAAACGTACAAACTCGACGAACCCTTCCTGGTTCTTGCCACACAAAACCCGATCGAACAGGAGGGCACCTATCCACTCCCCGAGGCGCAGGTGGACCGATTCATGATGAAAGTGAAAATTGGATATCCCTCCAGAGAAGAAGAGCTGGCGATCATGCGGCAAAACGTGAATGGAACCGCCAAAGATCCAAAACACGTCGTGTCGCCGAAACAAATCCTGGCAGCCAGAGAAGTCGTGCGAAGCGTTTACATGGACGAGAAGATCGAGCGGTACATCCTGGATATCGTATTCGCCACGCGGGAGCCGAAGAATTTCAAAATGGACAAACTCGCTCCTCTCATCAGCTACGGCGCTTCGCCGCGTGCTTCGATCAACCTGGCTCTTGCGTCGAAAGCTCATTCGTTTATCAAGCGGCGCGGCTATGTCATTCCGGAAGACGTCCGAGCCATTTGCCCCGATGTCCTGCGTCATCGCATAGCCGTGACCTATGAAGCAGAGGCCGAGGAAATCACGTCCGAGCACATCGTTCAGGAAATCTTGACCCACGTTGAAGTGCCGTAGGCACACCCTCTCACGCTGAGCGGAGTCGAAGCGTGCACAGAGCGAGTGCATCCTTCGACTTCCCGCCTGCCTCTGAGGTGGCTAGCGCAAA
>JANOGR010000131.1:0-12884 GCA_031406095.1 Ignavibacteriales bacterium | reverse complement strand
CACTCAGGATCTACGATCTTCTCGGCAGGGAAGTCGCAACACTTGTGGACGAGGACAAGCAGGCGGGGTATCATCAGGAAACCTGGAACGCAGCCGCATATTCCAGCGGCATGTATATCTACCAGCTCACCTACCTGCCTGCCCGGCAGGCAGGCACCGACCAACAAGGCAACCGCCAGTTCCACCGCAAAACGATGTTGCTGGTGAAGTAGCAGCGGGTGTTAGCTGGTTCGCTCCATCACGAAGTCCACAAACTGAAGCAACGAGGTTTTGGAGTCGGACTCCGGTAAGGAGCTGAGGTTTTGACGGGCGAGGTTTGCAAAGTGTTCTGCTTTTTCCCGGGCGTATTCGATTCCACCAGCAGCCCTCACAAATTCAACAACCCAGTCAATTTCTTTCTGCTTTGCCCCGTTTTTGATAATCCGAAGAGCTTGCTTTGCATCCTTCCGGACGCCTGATTGCAGCGCGTGGATGAGCGGGAGCGTAAGTTTCTTTTCCTTCATGTCGAGGCCCGTCGGTTTCCCAAGAATGCTTTTTCTCCCCTCGTAATCCAGCAGGTCATCGCGGATTTGAAAAGCCATCCCCACGTTCTCGCCGAATTCCTTCATCAGGTTGCGGCGATCGGCGTCCCCTGTGACGCTCGCAGCGCCGATGTCCGTGCAGGTGGAAAACAGTGAGGCCGTTTTGTCCCCGATAATGCGCAGATACGTTTCTTCGTCCAGATTGAGCTGTCTGCTTTTCTGAATCTGCAGAAGCTCGCCCTCGCTCATCCGCTTGACCGCATTCGAAGTGGAATGGAGGAAATAGTGATCGCCCCGTTCCAGGGCGATCAGGAGTCCCCGCGACAGCAAATAATCGCCCATGAGCACAGCCACCTTGTTTTTCCATACTGCATTGATGGAAGCGAGGCCGCGTCGCGTGTCGGCATCATCGACAACATCGTCGTGCACGAGCGTCGCCGTATGCAGGATTTCAACGAGTGTCGCACCGCGATACGTGCTTTCGTTGATTGTCCCGCACGCTTTGGCGCTGAGAAGAACAAGCAGCGGTCTGACGCGTTTCCCCTTCTGACGGATGATATAGCGGGCGATCATGTCGACCAGGCCAACTTTGGACTTCATCGCGTCCCGGAAGAACCGGTCGAATCCCTTCAGCTCGTCGCGAACCGGCTCCTTAATGGAATCGAGTGAAACAGAGGTGTTGGTGAGAAAACTCACGACTGGCCCTCGGGCATGATGTCCTGATTCTTCTTCTGGCTTAGTTTTGAGACCAGAATGCTTGCCTCATACAAGAGGATCATCGGCACTGCGAGGAGCACTTGCGTCACAATGTCGGGTGTGGGAGTGACCACCGCTGAAATAATGAGGATAGAGACAAACGCGTGCCTTCTGTAATGCCGCATGAACGCGGGCGTCAGGAGCCCCATCTTTGAGAGAAAATAGGAGACCATGGGCAACTCGAAAATCAACCCGGCCCCCAGGATGAGCGCCAGCACGAAGCTCACATAGCGGTCGATGGCGATATTCAGGTCGATGTTTGCCGTGCCGAAGTGCGCGAAAAAGTTCAACGATGTGGGAAGGACGATAAAATAACCGAACGCGACTCCCCCAAAAAAACACAGCGAAGTAAAAAAAACAATGGCCGAAATGTACCGCCGCTCGCCGGGCATCAGGCCCGGAGAGACAAAACGCCAGAGCCAATAGAGGGTGTTCGGCATGCTGACAATAACCGAACAAATCAGCACGGCCTCCATGTAGAGCATGACGATGCCGTACGGAGACAGAACCTGTGCCTTCAGCCCGACCGATTTCAACGGGTGGAGCAGGAGAGTCTGAACGATGAAATCCGCATAGATACCGCAAACGATCGCACCGGCCAGGACTCCAAGGACAGCCTTGAGAATTGTCCAGCGCAATTCTTCGAGATGCTGCAGAAACGACATCTCTTTGGAATCACCCTCGCCGTTATCGGTCTTGCTCGTTCGTAAGAATTTGGCGAGAACAGACTGCATGGGTCACGCCGCCAGTTCAGGGTAGAGAGGATAACGCGTGCAAAGGTCTTTGACGCGGTCGCTTATTTTGGCAAAAAGCGAAGTGTCGGTTGGGTGTGCGATGACATCGTCAATCATTCCGGCTATCGTCTCCATGTCCGGCTCTTTCATGCCCCGCGTGGTGATCGCCGGAGTGCCGATTCGTATGCCGCTCGTGATCAGCGGCGATTTGTCGTCAAACGGCACGGCATTTTTGTTCACCGTTATTCCAGACTTGTCGAGGGCCTCCTGAGCATCTTTTCCAGTCACATTCTTGTTGCGGAGATCAATCAGCATCAGGTGGTTGTCTGTTCCGCCGGAAATGACCTGATAACCGCGTTTGACGAGCGCGCCGGCAAGAGCCTGAGCGTTCTTGACGATCTGCTCAGAGTATTTTCTGAAGTCAGGCTGCAAGTTCTCGTGGAAGCCCACTGCTTTTGCGGCGATCACATGCATCAACGGTCCACCCTGGATGCCCGGAATCACCGTCGAATCAAGAAGCTCGGACATCATTTTTGTTCTTCCCGACTTCGGGGCGACGGCGCCAAACGGGTTCTCGAAATCCTTTCCCATCAGGATCAACCCGCCACGGGGGCCGCGCAGCGTTTTGTGCGTGGTTGATGTGACCACATGACAATGCGGGATTGGGTCGTTCAACAACTTGCTGGCAATCAGGCCTGCGGGGTGGGCAATGTCTGCAAACAGGAAGGCACCGACCTGGTCGGCAATCTGGCGAAATTTGCGATAATCGATGTTCCGCGAATACGCGCTTGCGCCCACCGTGATCATCTTCGGCTTTTCTTTCCCGGCGATATCGGCCACTTCGTTGTAATCGATATAACCGGTTTCGCGTGCAACGCCGTAGGCGCTGAACTTGTAGAGCTGTCCCGAGAAATTTACGGGAGATCCGTGCGTCAGGTGTCCGCCGTGGGACAGGTTCATGCCGAGGACCTTCGCACCCGGCTTGAGAAACGTGAAATACACGGCCATGTTTGCCTGCGAGCCTGAATGGGGCTGAACGTTCGCATACTCGGCGCCGAACAATTTCTTCGCACGGTCACGCGCGATATTTTCTGCAATATCAACAAACTCGCAGCCACCGTAGTATCGTTTTCCCGGATAGCCTTCGGCGTATTTATTCGTCAGAACGGTTCCCATCGCTTCGAGGACGGCGAGGCTCACGAAGTTTTCTGAAGCGATGAGCTCCAGTTTTGTGTTCTGGCGGTGAACTTCCTGCTGAATTGCCGAATAAACGTCTGGGTCGAGCTTTTTTAAGTGTTGCATGGATAGTTTCAAATGGTGGAGGACAGGAGTTTCCTCCAGAGGTTTGTCACCGAAAGCTGCCCCGACCAATGCTCAATATATCGACGGTCAAGAGAATCGCTCAAAAATTCCAACATGCCGATCACATCGTTCCAATCTCGGTCTGCGCTCGTTTCTTTGAACCAAAGGAGTTTTTGGAGCACAATATCTTCGGGCGAGATGAAAAACACTTTTCGGCCAAAAGCTGCTTTCTCTTGTCGTCGCTCGAATTGCGAGCGAGCATAACTGTTCTTGGGATCGAGGATCCACAAGTCAATCTTAAGGCCTGAACCCTGATGAATGAGATTAGCCATAGAGTGATGTTCAAATGCGTCACGGAGACCTTCTTGTAGGAGAATGTTCTCTTGAGTTTCCATATAACCGTACTTTCATTGCAGCCTCAATCTTTTTGGAGTCCCAATCAGGATGAAGAGATTGAAGGCCGGTCCGAACCAGTTCACGGCCGATCTCGTGTAACTGGAACACAATTCGCAAGCGCTCTTCTACATTCAAGCACTGAAGGGTCTCGCGATACATTTTCTCGGATTCAACCAAAGTCTTGAGTGAAATCATAACCCGGTCAACGTTGAAATCTTGTCGACACGCCGTTGATGCCTGCCACCTTCAAAGGATGTGGAAAGAAACGTCCGCACGATGTCCGCCGCAGTTTCCCAGCCTGTAATCCTTTCGCCGATGGCCAGGATATTCGCGTCGTTGTGCTGGCGCGCCAGCCTCACCGCCGTTGTGGACTCGCATGCGGCGGCACGGATACCCTTGTGCTTGTTGGCGACGATGGACATGCCGATACCGGTTCCACAGACCAGGATTCCCTGTTTGCATTCACCCGACGATACGGAGCTGGCAACGCCGTGTGCGAAATCCGGATAGTCTGTCGAGTCTTTCGATGTAGCCCCGAAATCTTTATACGAAACTTTCATCTCGTCAAGGAGTTTTCTTATTTTCTCCTTGTATTCAAAACCCGCGTGGTCGCTTCCGATGGCTATCACGCTTAATCTTCCTCGATTTTGAGAAACCAGGCTTCGCTGGCGCTGACCGAAAACGTCAGACGGTACATCATGTCCTTCTGGAGCCCTTCGGAGGTGGTGCCTCTGAAGCCGACATGGAGCCCGACATTCAAACGGGAGTCAAACCCCATGGGAAAACCCATTCCTCCCGTGAAGTAAAACTCGTTGATCGGGCGGCCATTCACGGAAATGTACGTGGAGTGATAAGAGGCTCCGATGCGATAAGCAACTCTGCGAAAATAATTGTCGATGTCGCGCTCGGGCATGATTTCCATTCCGAGCGAAAAGCGGGAACTGTTGCGGAATTCGGAAGTTCCGACAGGAGCCAAGTTCGTCGAAGACCAGAATTGCGAAGAAACGTCGCCGGCCAGCATATATCGGTTTGAGAATATGTAAGAGAAGCCCAGGCCTGCAGCCAGAGGCAGGTTGAAGCTGGATGATAACGTACGCGTGGTGTCGAAAGAATTCGTCGTGGTGAGAATGTCTTCATCGTCCATGGAGACGCTGGCCGGGCTTGAGAGAATGGCGCCAATCGTGAAGGTCTTCAAGGAGGGCGCGTTGAGCAGGTCCGAAAGGCCTTCGTAGATGAGCCCACCGCTCACCAGGAACCCCGAATGAAACCTGGATTTGGAAATTTCGCTGTCAATAAAGGAAAGGTCGGAGAAATCGAATCGCGCAACCTGGCGAGTTCGACCGTACAGGTAATTCAGTTTGAGGCCGAGTGAAAGCTGATCGGCGACTGACCAGGAGAGCCCTGTCCCGAGCGTCGAAAGCCCTCCCGAACCTCGATACGTCAAAGTGATGCCTTGTTGGTTGTCGTTAAGTTGGGTTGAGTAATTCACAAGGCTGTACGGAGAAGACTCCATCGACCACACGATCCCATGCTCCGTAGAAATAGGTATAGCGAAGGCCAATCCGGCAAAACTTCCCCTCGCGTAGGTTGAAGAACCGAGTGCATCCTCGGACGACACGCGGGAATATTCGAAGCCGCCGGAGAATCGCGTCAAACTGATCCGAGCCATGCCGGCGGGGTTCAGTCTGTTGATAAACCTGTCCCCGATGAGCCCGATACCCGATCCGCCCAACGCATCAATCCTTCCTCCGCCAAATAAAAGAAGGCTTCCGATTCCGAATCGTGAGTACGTCGGACCTCCCGCCAACGCTTGGGACGCGAGCAAACATGAGCACGATATCCAGAGAAAAATTCTAATTTTCATTGCTATTGAGTTGGGGAATATGTGACCACGACCCTCGGTTTCAAAGCAGCCCCGGAATTCTCGCCGTAAAAAACAAAAAGGTCGAGTGTTTCCAGGAACGAATACGTTTGGATTGCGACGCTGCGGTTCGGACTTCCTCGCACCCATCCCTGTACATATTGTTGAATGTCAAACGAATACAACTTTCGGCCCGCGACAACCTTGCCCTCACTGATGTCTGTCGGAGCGCGTGGGTTGACGCCGAATGCGTCGACGAAGAAGACCACAAGCGAATCCACCGTGTACGAATTGAATCGCGAAGCCCCGGGGTTGAGCGTGAGTTCAAGCTGGGCTCTGTGAATGGATGCCTTGGTCGGAATCGGGTTTGTATTCAGGAAATTCAAGAACCCCAGATACGAAACGCCCGACTGAACATAGACGAGGTCGAGGTTTTGCACAAGGTTCTGGTAGCTGATATCCGCAATGAATCGCGCGCTGCCCGCCGAAATGGCAACGCTTCCCGTGTCATTTCCTTTGGCATACCGGATAATTAACTGCGGCCGTAATGCTGTCGGATTTCTTTCGGAAAAAGACATGAACCCCTTGATCACGTTCGTGTTGGTGGGCCGGAGGACAACGCCCAGGTTGGCTGAAACGGTGTCGGGAAAGTTGACGAACCAGGACCGAACCATCGCCGTGTCGATCGAAAACTGAATCTTATCCGTGTCGCCGACGGTCGAATTGAACTGCGCTGAAATCGGGTTAGGGTCATAGTAGCCGCCGGCGTTGAGGGAATCCAAAGTCAGAGAATCTCCAAACCAGGATTTCAAAGCGCGGTGTGCGACAAACGAAAGAGGGGACAGCGAATCGCCGAAATGGTAATTCGTCCGGAACTGGATCTTCGCATCGTTAATCTTAATCACTGCAACACGAAGCGATTCGGGCAGCAAGAAGCTGACGAAAGCCCAGGACTCGTAGTTTTGGAATTTTCCCAGCATGAGCCGGGATAAGATCGTTGAGGATCGCTCCACAGAAGTACTGTGAGAGGAGGAATACATCGTATCGACCTTGATGATGGGAAGATCCGAAAGTGGAAGAAGAGATCCACCGACAGGATTTGGGTCGTCCATGCATGCCAAACAGACGCACGACACGAGAACAAGGAGGAAAGCACGAGTCAAGAAGCTCAACGTCCAGCCCCCCCCGCAACGGCATGCTTCTTGGCTGCAGGATGGTCGGTGTGTCTGAGTTGCTTTTTGATGAATTGCCATGCGGCGGAAGCGTTGCCTGCGATATGGGCAACGTTGGTTTTTTTCAGGCAGTCTTCCTTCTCGGAAACGCCGTATCCTGTCAAAACCAGGATCGAGGTGCAACCCGCGTTTTCGCCCGCCATGATGTCCACGAGCTTGTCTCCAACGACGAAGGACTTGGAAAGGTCAACGCCAAACTCCTTTGCCGCTGTGCGCAGCATTCCCGTGCCGGGTTTGCGGCACTTGCACACGACGTTGTAAGGAGGAATTCCGGATTCGGGATGATGCGGACAATAATAGAAAGCGTCGACTTTGGCACCTTGGCGTGAGAGCATTTCTTCCAATCTTGAATGAATGTTCCTGAGATCCTGTTCCGTGATAAGGCCCCTTGCAATGCCGGATTGATTGGTGATCACGAACACTTTCACACCGAGCTGGTTTGCCTCCCGGATAGCTTCTGCAGTTCCTGGAATAAGTTCAAGCTCATCGGGGCTCGAGAGATAATCGACTTCAGTGTTGACGGTTCCGTCGCGATCGAAAAAAATCCCTACGTTCTCAAACTTCACGTTGTTACTTGAGGAGGTCTTTGTAGAGGTTGATGTATTTTTTGGCGGAATGTTCCCACGAAAAGTCCTTCTGCATGCCGTTGCGCATGAGCTGTTTCCACTCTTCCGGCTGGTGAAATACTTTCAAAGCCCGCTGGACGGTTTTTAACAGTTCCTTTGAATCGTACTTTTCAAATTTGAATCCTGTGCCTTTGCCCGGGCTCGAGTGGTCCTCAACCGTGTCGTCAAGTCCGCCCGTCGCCCTGACCACGGGTACTGTTCCGTATCTCATGCTGTACATCTGGTTCAAGCCGCACGGTTCGTACCGGGAGGGCATCAGGAACATGTCGCTCCCCGCCTCGATGAGGTGCGCCAATTCTTCGTCGAACCCGAAATGAATCCCCATCTTGTGTGAATGCTTCTTCTGGTATGATTCGAATTTTTTCTCCAGGCCCTGGTCACCTGAAGCGAGCATCACATATTGCAAGTCCAGCTTGAGGAGTTCATCCATCACTTCCAGGACGAGGTCAAACCCTTTCTGCTCGACGAGGCGGCAAATCGCACCGATGACAGGAACAGACTCCTTGAGTTGAAGCCCGAATTTGGCGCAGAGGGCCTTTTTGTTGTCGATTTTGGCCTCAATGGACTTTACATCGTATTTCCGGTAAATCAAGTTGTCGGCCAAGGGGTTCCACATCTGGTAGTCGATGCCGTTCAGTATGCCTCTCAGATCTTTCTTCCGGGTTTCCAGAAGCCCGTTGAGACCCGCCCCGAATTCGTTGGAACCGCAGATTTCCTTTGCATATTTCTCGCTGACGGTCGTGATCGTGTCTGCATAGAAGAGCCCGGCTTTCAGGAAGTTGAATTTCCCGTAGGCCTCGACGCCATCGGCTTTGAACGAGGATTTCGGCAACCCGGACTTCTCAAACGACTCGGCAGGGAAGGCGCCTTGATACGCCATATTGTGGATCGTGAATACGGTCTTGACCTCTTTGAAGAAAGTGTCGGAATGATAAATCGTCTTCAGAAGCGCGGGAATTAATCCGGTCTGCCAATCGTTGCAATGAATGATGTCCGGCTGCCACCCCAAACGTTTGAGAGTCTCCAGAACTCCACGGGCGAAGAAAATAAAGCGTTCATCGTTGTCTTTGTAGTCTTTCTTACTTTGCGGGCTTTGATAAACACCGTCTCTTCCAAAGAACTTGTCGTTGTCCAGGAAATATACCTGGACTTTTTCCTTCAGGTTGCTGATGAACGACGATTTGACGCTTCCAAGCTCGGTCTGGTTCCCTATCGGTACGGGAATGTCCTTTAATCGAATGATGTCATGGAGTTTGAACTTGCGCTCGCCGATGAAGTGATAGCGAGGCATCATAATGCGGATTTCGTGGCCGAGTTCCTTGATTGCCTTGGGAAGCGAGCTGGAGACATCGGCGAGGCCGCCGGTCTTGGCAAATGGGTCTACTTCACTTGAAACGAAAAGAATGTTGATGGGTTTTGACATTCACAACTTACGAGTGAGACTAAATTTAGCCAAAAATCGTCTCAATCGCAATTGTAAAACTCTCCTCCATCGTCGCGTGAAGAGAAAAAGAAACACTTTATCTTTCAGGGCGTTTGGGTCGGGTTGATGTGCGTCAAAGCTTCGATTCATCGCTTGACTCTCGAGCACCCGTTCGTTATCTTGACACAAATTCACTGATCAAGAACATCGGAGTATCTATCGAAGTTTTGGTAAAGGTTATGGCCTGAGATGACTGGAACGTGCTCAGGTCTTTCGCGGTCAAGCCTTTACCGATTCCGGCGATACTCGAAAGACGAAATCAAGCCGAACGGGAAGGTATCCCTGTTCGGCTTTTTTATTGTACTTATGCGTAGAGCAATTTTCATGCTAATGGTGGCCGGGATGTACCAAACGATGTCGGGTCAAAGCGTGAATTCACCGCTGGCTTCGGGAGAGTGGTATCAATTCGAAGTGAGGGAAACGGGCATGTACAAACTCGACCAGAAGTTTTTTTCAGATGCCAGGATCTCTTTGGGCCCCCTTGCAAACATCAGGATTTTTGGCAACGGGGGGAAGGAACTTTCCGAGGACCTTGCCGCAGCCCGTCCGAACGGACTGGAAGAAATTGCGCGTCATATCGTGGATAATAATGGAAATGGAACCTTCGACGCAGACGACTACGTTGTCTTTTTTGGGCGGTCAACGCGTGGATGGGCGTACAGCTCCGCATCGAAATCCTGGAACCACTACCTCAATCACTATTCCGAGCAAAATTACTACTTTCTCACCTTCGACGGTGTCAACCTCGGGCGACAGATGAACTCGGCGGGAACCTTGCCTGCCGGAGGGTATGTCGAACAAGTGCAGGACAGGCTCTTTGTGGAACAGGAGCGGTTTAACCTGATCGGTTCCGGCAGGCAATGGGTTGGCCAACTGTTCGACAATCTCGAAAACACGGGTGTCTATTTTAATACGCTGTCTGGATTTGTATCATCTCAGCCTGTCGTCTACAAGGTCTCAGTCTTAAGCGCCTCCAGCACGGTTGACACGTTCAGAGTGTATGAGACTAACGATCTTCTCGGAAATCCAATTATTATGTCCACCGTTGATGTCGGTCCTGGGGGTCTTGAAGGCGATGCCGCGTATTTTGCGCCGGTAGCAACTTTTTCAAGACCACCCGTCCCTCTGACCGCCCCTCTGACCAACGACCGCAGCACTTTCAAGCTGGTTTTTGGGGCGAGGAATCAAAGCGCGAAAGGGTGGCTGGACTGGTTCGAGATCCACTATACAAGACGCCTCGAAGCTGTCAACGATTTTCTGTTTTTCGCTTCCCCGGATACGAGCGGCAATATTGCGTACGAAGTGACCAATCTGTCTTCTCTGCCTTCGCGAAATGCCATGGTGTTCGATGTGACGGACCACAAGTCTGTCAGGAGACTTGTGCAACTCAGTTTTGATCCTGTGATTTCTACTCTCGTGCGATTTCAGGTCTCTCAGGCGGGAGTCAAAGAATTTGCTGTCGTCGGAACGAATGGCTTTAAGACGCCGCTCAACGCCAGGCGAATCGAGAATTCAAACATTCACGGCACGACACCGGGCGCGCACTTTATCATTCTCTCACCTCCGGAGTTTGTCAGTGAGGCGGCAAGACTGAAGGCACACCGCGAATCGAGTGATACGCTAAAGGCTGCCGTGGTAAGAATCGACCAGGTCTTCAATGAATTCTCGGGAGGGCTCACCGACCCCATGGCGATTCGGGATTTTCTGAAATACGCCGTGATGAACTGGACCATGAAGCCGGCGTACGTCCTTCTGTTGGGGGGCGGCCACTATGATTACAAAAGCATAGTCTCAACGGCAAGGAACTGGATCCCGCCGTACGAAAGCATGGAATCGAACAACCGGGTTGGCTCTCACGCGAGCGACGACTATTTTGTCATCCTCAACCAGGGGAATCCTCGGGTGACGATCGCTGGGGGAAGGCTCCCGGCTCGTTCATCCTCTGAAGCTGTTTCCATGGTGGACAAGATCATCGCCTACGAGACGACTGTGCCGTTCGACCCCTGGAGGAATCGTGTAACCTTTGTCGCCGACGACGGCTTGACTTCTACGAGCGACGACGGCAGCCTGCATACAGGCCAGGCTGAAGATCTGGCACAAAACTATACTCCGGCCTCTTACGAAAAGAAGAAGATCTATTTGATCGAGTATCCAACAGTCAGCAGCGCCACGGGCCGGCGAAAACCCGAAGTGAACCGGGACATTGTTGCGGCTGTCAACCGGGGAACTTTGATGCTCAACTACACGGGTCATGGCAACGAGAAGCTCTGGGCGCACGAAGCGGTGTTTACGAGGGAAGGGGAGATTGCGCAACTGCCGACCACGGTCAAACGTTGCAGCTCCGGCCTTCCCGCCATCACGCCGGCAAACTTCGGACCCGCCGCTTTGAAGTGGTCGCTCTGCCCATGCGCGGTCAACGCGGCCTCGTCTTCGTAGATCTCCAGTACGAGGTATTGGCCAGCTTCGTCCTTGCACAGCGTGTACAGCTTGTTACCTTTCTCCTTCTTCCGGACTTCGGCGGCGAGGCCCAGCATGACCTTCTCGAACTCGGTTTCCTTGCCTGCAGCGACTTTTAGTTTGGCGATGAGAGCGATCATGGGTTCTGCTCCGTGTTGGTTAGATTCCGCTTCGGATGGTAACCGATGAGCCACGACGCTTTGCGTCAGGCGTTGTCCGCGTATCGGCTGCGCTATACCGACGAAGGACCGGTCGTCGATCGCGTGATCGATCTCCTCGTGACGCAACCGGCCTGCTTCGAACGCAACTCCTTCGACCCAGGTCACATCACAGGCTCAGCGTGGCTTGTTGACAGCACCGGCGAACGCGTGCTGCTGACGCATCACAAAAAGCTCGACCGTTGGTTGCAGCTCGGTGGCCATGCGGACGGGGACGAAGATGTACTGCGGGTCGCGCTTCGTGAAGCGAAGGAGGAGTCGGGAGTCGCCTGCACAGCGGTAGAAGACGAAATCTTCGACGTCGATATTCACGTGATCCCGGCGCGAGGCGAAGACCCTGCCCATTATCATTTCGATCTGCGCTTTGCACTGCGCGCCAACCAGGACGAATTCCGCGTCAGCGCAGAATCACACGCGCTTCGTTGGGTCGACATTGCGTTGTTGGCGAGCGTCACGGCCGAGCCTTCGATGTTGCGCATGGCGGCGAAGTGGCGTGCGCACCGGCGGGGTCGTTGACAAGAATCTAGCGGGGGTCCTATATGGTCAGGGAGCATTTGGTAAATCGATCTGGCTGCGCGATGGGGATTGCGCACGCCCGCCTTGGTAAGTTAATGAGGGGAGAGAGTCGATGAGATTGTGTATTCGTTTGGGGATTCCGGCGTTGTTCGTGGTCGTCGCGGCCGGCACCGTGCAGGCCGAGGATGCGGCCGAGGCCCGAAGGCAGATCGAGGAAGTGGTCGTCACCGCGGAACGCCGCGAATCGACCGTGCAGGATACGGCGATTTCCATTACCGCATTCACCGGTGACCTCGAAGCTTTGCAGGCGTTCGCCAAAACTACGCCTCACCTGATCTGCGCTCAGGCCTGGCGTCTGGTTCAACAAAGGGATGCCGCCGCGCGCGCAACAAAACGCGTTGTAGCGCTCCAGAAACAAGTCCCAGTCCGCACCGCCAAAGCCGGTAGGGTCGATGGTCAGCACCGGACCGGCCAGGGAATAGGAAAGCAAGGCGTTGGCGTCTTGCGAGACAAAGTAACCCACCGTGGGCATATGGCTGCGCCAGCCGGTCTGTGCGTAGTGCTCTTTGAGCAGGGCCACGTAGTCGCGCAGGGTTTGCGCAAACTGATCGACCGGAAAACTCCAGAGCCCGAAGGTAAAGCCATAGCGGCCCGGAGGTTCCAGGTAATCCGTGGTTTGCGCCGAGGCATGGGTCTTGGCGGCGCGGCAAAACCATTGCAGGGCATGACCCGAAAACCAATAGAAAGCGCCTGACAGGGTTTGGGCCAACCAGGGCCAGCGC
>JANOGR010000115.1:0-3862 GCA_031406095.1 Ignavibacteriales bacterium | reverse complement strand
CTCTCTTTTGCCCCAGGCGACAGCGTTCGATTTAAGTTCCGTGTGAGCGGTGCATGGGAGAGCAACTCCGATGATATCAACAACCTCACATCCGACAACCGTTCGTTGATCGTTGGCGCATCAGACACGACTCTTCCTGTTCAGTTCTGCAATTTCTCGGGAGGAACACTTTTGCAGTATCGAACTCCATGGCCGGCGCACGGGATTGATACAACAATAATCTATTTCCGCGTGAACATGCAGGGATTGACCAGCAAACCATTCAACCCGGCGAATGACACCGTCGCGGTTCGGGGGGATAAGGAATTCGGAACCAGCCTTGGTTCGGATTTCGGATGGTCGCCTTCAAGGTATCTGAAGAGAGAGGGGACCGACGGACAGTTTTCGTACAACGGAACAAACTTCTGGTCCGGCTTCATTAAACTTCCCAAGACGAAGTTCAGTGGCGGCGACACGGTGAAATATAAATTCTTGATCGGGTACGATTGGGGACGCGACGAAGGCAGTGATCGGCGGTTCCGGACTCCCGTGACGAAGAACGATACCACACTCTACTATGTGTGGTACAACAACGAGAAGCCGGTTCAACGAGCGAACCCGGATACATGCGCAGTCACCTTCAATGTCGATATGACGACTGCAATTCAGAAGGCGAGCTTTTCGATTGGAGACACAATTCAAGCTCAGATTGGCTGGTTTGCAACGGCGGACTCTCAGCGTAACGTCTTCCTGGTGCGCCAGGGGTTGACGAACAGGTATCAAGCGACACTGACGATGCTATCAAAGATCGGCAGTCCACTGGATTACCAGTATTACCTGTACAAAAACACGGCTACGATCCGGGAGTACTACTATAACTTCCAATACACCGGCAGTATAGGATCTGAGGCCGAACGCCGTCAATTTACTGTGCCGAGCAAGACCTTCACGATCAGAGACTCGGTTGTCAGTGTGACAGACGGACGTCGTCAACCACATTTCGAGAACCAGCGCAAATTGGTTCGGAATGTGAAAGTCACTTGGAAAGTTGACTTGAGACCTGCGTACTATACTGTCAAGCTTTCGAACAAAACCTTGACGGATATTCAAGGGACGTTCCATGTCATTAAAGCTGACAGTATCAAGCCCTGGGGAGTTGCCATCAATGGTCCTGCAACTGGCGGATGGCAAACATGGGGCTTGGCTCTCATAACGGACACAACGCGCAAGATGTATGATGATGGAACGAAAGGCGATGCGACGGCGAATGACTCTATTTACACACGTCAGATCGACTACACGACCGCAAGTTCAGTCGGTCAAGTCTTCAAGTTCGGAATCCGCGGTGGCGATAATGAGAGTGCGTTTGGTCTGAACCACCTGGCCAATATCGATGATACAAACCCGACGGTCACGATCGATGACCAGTTTGGCAGTATCAACCCGCTCTTTTACAGCAACTGGGACTTTACGAACAAGAGGCCGATTCTCACGGGTGTTGAACAGCTCAGCACGCTTCCGAAGGAATACAGCTTGATGCAGAACTACCCGAACCCCTTTAACCCGGCTACCACCATTCAATTCTCGTTGCCGAATGAAAGTATCGTGACCTTGAAGGTTTACAACCTTCTCGGTCAGGAAATGGCGACGTTGGTGAATGAGAGTTTAAGGGCAGGGACGCATGCCGTCAGCTTCGATGCGGCGAAACTCTCCACCGGTGTTTATTTCTATAGGATAGTCGCTGGCGATTTCGTTTCGTTGAAGAAGATGGTGCTGCTAAAGTAAGCAGTTTGGCCTGCGTCAATCTTTATTGACGCTCCAGCTATATGTCGCAATAACGATTGCGACATTCGAAACAGAACAGGGTGAGGGCTCGAACAGAGACTCACCCTGTTCTGTTTTTCTTCCAGTTTCTCTTACGGAGTTGGGGAAGCGCGGCGCCGTTCGAGGTCTGATTTGAGCTTCCGGGCAGGTTCATATGCGGGTGCAAGTCCCAGGGATTCATCAATGGCGCTCAGTGACTTGTCAAATTCGCCTTTATTGGCATAAGCAGCGGAAAGTCCGTACAAAATTGTCGCCCGAACCGTCGACGGCTGGCTCGAAGAAACAAGCTTCAGCGCTGACGCGAACAGTTCAATTGCTTCGTCAAAATGTCCCTCGTTGACTTCCAGCAGACCGAGGTCGATCTGTGTGAACAGATAGTCGGATTTCAGTTTAAGCGATTCGCGATAATGTTCGATGGCTCTCTCATGGTCACCCTGGTCTTTTAGAACATTTCCCAGGAGATAGTGGGAGTAGAAATCATAGGGGTTCTCGTCGACCATAGCCTGATACGTGGCTGCTGCTGTTCGCGGGCTGTGAAGCGCCTGAAAACGGAATGCAGTTTTGAGACAGCCCTCTTCCCACCCCATTCGGAGTTTGTACACCTGGCCTGCGATATCTTCTGCTACAGAATCCACGTTCTGATTCATCACCACAGGAGTTACGGCATAGTTTTCAAATGGCCACTGACTTGTAAGATTCTTCATGGAGAGGTCTGCGTAGGCTAAATCGAGCCAAGCAATTCCAAGGCTGTCAACGTCGAAAGGAAGAGGTGAGGCACGAGACGGCCCCGGTTCTTTGCCGACAAGTCCCAGTTCCGTGATTCTTCTCAGGTACAAATTCGCAATCTCGTAGTATCCGCGGGCCGTGGGGTGGAGGTGATCCCAAAAGAGGTCATTTCCCGGAATCCCGGCGGTACTGATTGAGTTGAAAAGCGAGTCCGAGGAAACGAACGGCACATTGAGGTTTCGGCAGACCTTTCGTGTGATCTCATTCGTCCGCGCGGTCGCCCGGAATTTGAGCAGGTCGTGATCCTTCGCGAGAATCAGGTAGAAGCGGGCTGCCGGGATGTCCTTCTGTCTCAGTTTTATTCTCCCGCATAAATAGTTCACTGCCGCATTTGTGCTGTCAGTGGACCGGATCTGGAGGAGCTTGCGGAAGGCTTCTTGTGCCTTTCCCTGTGATTCCAATGACTCTGCCGATTTCAACGCGATTGACATATCGGAGAAGCCTGGAAGTGAATCGGAGGCAAAAGGTGGAAAAAACAAGTTCGAAGTCACATCGCTCACGATCATCGGAACATGATGTTCTTGAAAGAGTTCAGTCATCCTACGCAGGTTTCGTTCGTAAACCGTAAAAATTCTCTCCGAATCGTCGGACTTCAATGAGATCTTGAATTCCTGGGATACCTGGCGCATCAGATTGTACTCATGGGCAGTGCGTTGGCTTTTTCCTGGTATGAGAACCCGTTCAAGGAGAGCGACGAGGCTCAGTTCCCTGGCTGCGTATTTGAAAGTTGTAAGCCACGGGAGCCGTTTTTCCAGGTAAGATGCTCCAATGCCATCCGGTCCGTAAAACTCATTGTGGCCTACATAAAGCAAAACAAGATCAGGCTCGATCTCGAGAATGTGTTTTGACATGTCCGCCATAACATTGCTGTTGATTGCAGAAGCTCCGAGGTTTAAGACTTCGATGTCACGGTGTGGATACAGATGCCGCAATTGCTTGCGAAGAATCCCGGGAATATTTGCCGTCATTTGGTAAGGGGTGCCGAACATGGACGATTCACCCAGGCAGACAATTCGAAAGGTGTTCTTCAGTTTCTGTTTTCGGAACAGGCTCGGTTTCAGCTCTGGAAGGAGTGGAACCGACGGCGGGAAGTATTTTGCGAGGTATTTTCTGTTGATCTGGAGTAGTTCAACGCCGCCGATGGTTGTCGGAATGACGAAAGGCGTTTGGAGGCTTAGCCAAAACCACCGCAGTGAGAACTCAGCGAGGACGAGAACGCAAATGACAAAGAGCGTCGGAACTGCGGCAAAGAATATTCGTTTTCTGCGTGAGA
>JANOGR010000088.1:0-2288 GCA_031406095.1 Ignavibacteriales bacterium | reverse complement strand
GGTCAAAAGCCTCGTTGCCCCCCGCCCGGTCTCAAGTCTCGACGGTCACAACCATGTCCATATGCTTCCATTCCTTTTCCCATTGGCGGCTTCTCTTGCTTTCGAAGAGTCCATTCCAGAGATTCGGATTTCGCGAGAATCATTGTTTTTCTCAACTCAAGCATCTGAGAGCATGAATCTCCATTTCATGGTGAACGTCGCGAAGTTTCTTGTCCTAAGATGGTGCGCATTCCGGGCTGCCCCCATTGCTCGGGATATGCAGCTGGGGAGCCCTGACGCCCTGGTGGGAATTCTTTACAGTGGCATGATGTCGCCCGGAGCGGTTCGTGCTGCAATCCACAGAGCAAAGATGGATGGGACAAAGCGTGTTGAAGTGGTCTTTCACATCGGGCGATCCCTGCAAAGCGAGGCCTCACGATGGAATCACTTACCGTCTGCCCGGGCTTTTTTCCTGAGTCCGGCCCGTGACAGTGAATTTCATGCCCTCCAAGAAATCAAAGAAACCGTTCGCAATGAAGCTTGACGTTATCCCGGCACGCAACATTGATCTTATTGCCTACGCCGCTATGCAACGCTCGTCTTTTGCAGATATGCTCCAAGCCTTGGGAGTTACTGACAGTTTTATGACTCCTGAGTTTTACAGATGGAAATACGAATCACCATGGGGCGAGGCAAAGATCGCTGTCGTCACTGAGCAGGGTGAAATGGTTGCCTCGAACGCCATGCTCCCTTATGTTCTTCGAAGGGAAAGTGACTCATTCCGAGCCTGGCAGTCCATGGACACCGCAACGATTCCAAAAGCCCGGGGAAAGGGGTACTTTAGCAAATGTATTAACGCTCTTCATGAGGTCGTCTTGCCAGAAGAACTGTTCTTCGGATTTCCAAATAGGAATTCGACGCGGGGACTCGTCAAACTCGGATGGAAGGAGAACTGTCTTGTCGATATCTGGGTGGCCTCCACGATCCCTTGGCCTTCTGCTCGAGAAAACACTTCCCTGGTGACTTCCTTGCCACATTCGATGAGAGAATTCACGTCCGCCCTGACCAAGAGCAGATTAACGATGATCGAGAGAAGCCCGGAGTACCTCAACTGGCGTTACTTGAAGCACAGGGTCCATCAGTATGAAGTGATGGTTGTGCAACACCAAGAGAAGGTCACGGGCTTTGTGGTTGTGCGTGAGGCCAGCATTCAATCCAGAAAATTCTGCCTGATCATGGAGCTTTGGGGAGAAAGTCTTGCCGTGCGCTCTTCGCTGGTGGGGAATGCCCGCTCATGGGCGCGGCAGCGTAGAGTCAGCTTTCTTGCTATGTTTGACAATCGGATTCCTATGTTTGATGCCTTCCGGCTCGGATTCATCAAGGTCCCCACACCTTTCCTCCCGAAACGTCAAGTATTGATGGGCGCGGGCAAAGGAGAAAAGGCACAAGCCGTCATGATGTCTCAGTGGTCCGTTCAGCTTGGTGATTGGGATGGATTCTAATAGGGGCCCTTTCAGGATTTTGAAGACGAATCTTCCCCGGTTCTCACCACTGTTTTCACCTCAAGGATTATTGTTTCTTGTCTTGCTCCTCGCCTTTTCTGTACGGGGATGGTTTCTCATCCGAAATTGGGACAACCTGGAAATGGCCCAGTCATTTCTTGTCCACGCTGAAGTTGCCCGGAATGTCCTTAACGGATCGTGGATCCAGGTCAACCCTTCATACCATGCTGAGTACGAGAAGGCATGTCTGTCAAAACAAAGATTGATCGACCCGGAGGATTTTCCTCCGCCGACAAATGAATCGCTCGTGCCGCTGTATAATGATGAAGGGGGATACGGCACTTTCCTTGCAGCTTTGTGGAAACTTACGGGCTCGCGACGATGGTGGCAGATACGCGTTCTTCAGACGATAATCGACGTCTTGATGTGTTGGCTTGTCTATCGCATTGGAAACAAGCTTGTGGGCTGGCGTGTTGGCATCTTAGCAGCAATATTCTATGCCATGTTCCTGCCGGGTGTCGAAATGGCTGTTCGCCCCCATCGCGATATCTGGGTGACGTTCCTTTTTATCGGGTCGGTGTCTTTGACCCTGGAAGCAGTGGAAAAGCGCTCTCTGCTCAGATTTGCAGCAATCAGCGCGGCAACGGGGTTTGTCACTCTTATGAGGTCTACCGTGGTAGACAAACCAAGCGCGTTAGGTGTATATTATGCGCAAGCAAGGGCAATCCCGCCCGAGCGACCCAGGAGACGAAGATGAGCGCAACCAAGACCACCTCCGAGATCAAGACCCTGGTTGACATCCGCCGC
>JANOGR010000276.1:0-2130 GCA_031406095.1 Ignavibacteriales bacterium | reverse complement strand
TCCATACGGCCCACGGAATTTCTTGCCGTATCCGATAATATTTTCCCGGAACTTCGAGAAATGCTTTTCGAGTGAACTCATGATGAAATGCAAATTAGACAAACCTGCCACGAAAGGCAAGGCTCGCCGGAGGTGCTGTATGGATTGAGGTGAAGAGACGCTCAAACAAGGGGCGAGGGAGAACCCTCGCCCGGCAGGTTTACTTGCGGTCATTGTGACCAACAGATTTGCATTCAAGGCGTTTGCAACCACAGAGAAAAAGGTTGAGCAAAAACTACCGCAAAAGGAGACCAACCTCAAATCAACAGGGTCTTGAATTCAACCCCGCGCACAGTTCCGCACGACAAATGCTGGCAGATTTGCAGAAAGTTCTCAACCGGTAGCAAAAAAAAACGTCCGCCGGATGGCGGACGTTTTTTAACACAATCCTGCGTTGGCCTGAAGTTACTCCTTGTCGTCGTCTTCCATTCTCTCTTTCATCATTCTCTCGTGCATCATGGGGCACTGTCCTCTTCCAAATCCCTCACGCATCCCCATGCCACCCCCCATCATACCCATGCCTCCCCTCCTCATACCGCCAAAGTCCAGAGCTTTCTTCCAGGTTTTCTGTTGTTCTGGATTCAGGAGTTTGTTCACGGCAAACCATTGCCCCAGCAACATCGTCCCCGTCTGGCCGGCCAGCTGAGAAATCTCTGTGATCTTTTTCTCGATAGCGGCCCTATCCGGGTTATCGGCTTTGAGTAGCTGTTGGAGGTCGACTCTTGCTCCGGCGATCTTTGACATTTGCGTAATCATCTGTTTCTGGAAATCGAAATGGAGCTTTTGGACTTCTTTTTTCTGGTCGTCGGTGAGTTTGAGTTCACCCATCAACTTCATGAGCGGGCGCATCGGCATTCCTTCATGCATTCCCCCCATTGGCTGGGCCCATGCCAGCGAGAAAATGAAAATTGACATCGTCGAAATAATGACAGCCATTCTTGTTTTCATGTATACGACTCCTTTCAAGGTTATTTTTGCTAACTTAGACGAGCGCCGGCACAAAAAGTTTAACACATTCTGGCTGAAACAAAGTTTGAGCGCGCTCGTCTGGTTTTGTTCGACGATTGATCTTCGGGCGCCTCGTCGTTCCAAACCTGATAGTCAATTTCCGTTCAATATCGGCGGCTTTTCCAGGGCAGGTCTTTTAACCGTCATCAGAAAGGACTCATTATGACTCGTTGGCACCTTACGTCGAGGTTTATGCTCGTTTCTGTGTTGATTTTTTCGATTGCGTACCCTCAAAGCAAAAAAACGCGGGGACTTGACCCGGCAAACATGGATCTTTCCGCAAAACCCTGCGAGGACTTCTTCCAGTATGCGAACGGTACATGGCTGAAGAACAACCCCATCCCACCCGCATTCAGCAGCTGGGGAAGTTTTACCGAGTTGTCCGAACAGAATAACGAAGTGCTCCATAGAATCCTCGAGGAAGCCGCCGGCGCAAAGAATCCTCAGAAGGGAACCAATCTTCAGAAAATCGGGGATTCTTACGCTACCGGCATGGATTCGGCGCGCATCGAATCGTTGGGCGCCAAACCGCTTGCGATGTGTCTCCAACGCATCGACGCGATCAAGGATGTCCCGGGAGTGCAGTCAGAGCTGGCGCATCTCCATCGAAACGGCTTGGGCGGCGTGTTCGGGTTCCTTGCCAGCCAGGATGCCAAAAACAGCGTGATGATGATCGGCTCGTTCACACAAGGCGGGCTCGGCATGCCGGACAGAGACTATTATCTCTCCGATGATGAGAAGCTCAAAAAGAACCGGGCCGACTATGTTGGACATGTCACTGCTATGTTCCAGCTTGCCGGAGACGACCAGACAACAGCTACCGCGAGAGCCAACTCCGTTCTTGCTTTCGAGACCCGGCTTGCAAAGGCGTCCTTCACGCGTGTCGAGCGACGGGATCCGGACAAGAATTACAACAAGATGTCGCAGGCTCAGCTCGCGGAGCTTGTGCCGAACCTCTCATGGGACCGGTTCTTCACGGACCTCGGCGTCACCAATCCCGGCGACGTTAATGTTGGCCAACCTCCGTTCTTCAAAGAAGTGAATGCAATGCTCAAAGAAGTGCCCCTTGCTGATTGGAAGGCA
>JANOGR010000251.1:0-1970 GCA_031406095.1 Ignavibacteriales bacterium | reverse complement strand
CGCTTGACACTGTGAATCAGTTTTCTTAACATTTGATAAGTCAACTCCCCGAATTGTAAATCGTTCTATTCTCTCATTTACCAGGAGGTTGTATGGCCAAGTTCCAACGGTTTGTTTCTCTGTTGCTTGTTGCAGCCGTCGCTTTTTCCATGGCGGTATTTCTTACAGGCTGCAAGAAGGATAGCACTACAAGCCCATCAACGGCGATTACGGATGATATTTTTCCGATCGTTGCCGGGCGCAAGATCACATACACGGGCTTCCTGAGAGCCCCAGGAGCTGCTGATACGAACATCACGGCGACTGGTTCATTCTATCAAAGCAGGTGGACGATCGATGTTTACAACGGGGCAACTGCGCCGCCGGTTGTCAGCTCCGGAGGCACGTGCACTCGAATTATTGACTCAGTCAGGGTATCGCCTCTTCCCGGCCCTAATGGGACATTTGCCGTCGGGGCGCTTTTGGTTCAAAAATCAGCGGCGACAGGAGCTGTGGATTTTTCCTTCATGACGAGCGTTGCCTCGTTTTATCGGGCAGTCGGTTTGACCAGCCGAATCGACAGTCTCCGATGGATCAAGCTCACCGACCTTGCGTCCGGAATTGGCGTAGAGTTTACTTGCTTTGACAGCACATATAGTATCCCCGGTCCCACGACCGCCCGACTTCAAATAGTCGGCAAATTTGACGGAACCGAGACACTTACATTGGCTGGCTCAACATTCAGCACTTATAAGTTGACGATAACAAGGAGAGTGTACCTAGGTGGCTCCGCTGTGGCGGCCAGTATTGGCCAGACAGCACAACTCTGGGTTGCGCCCAACATCGGACCGGTCAAAATGATCCTCGGCTCCGACGACAGAAACTACGGGCATTACAGGGAATTCTTAAGCAAGAATTTCTAACGAGGAGCAGGCGTTAACCGTGAATTCAGTTTTGTAGAATTTCGACCCCGGTCGCAGGATCGGGGTTTTTTATTGTCCAACATTACAAGGAATTTGAAATGAACCATCGACACATCCGAAGGGCGACAACGAACCTCATTCTTGTTATCCTGTGGGTCAGCGCTGTGTATTCGCAGACGACCGGAACCATCAGCGGCTCGGTGCGGGATAGCGAAACCCGCGGGCCCGTCCTCGGGGCAAACATACGAATCGTGGGTACGGCTATGGGATCGGCCGCAGACGAGACTGGTGCTTTCAAAATTGCAAACGTGGCTCCGGGCACGTATTCCTTGACTGCATCGGGTGTTGGATACAGAATGAGTGAAGTATCTATTTCGGTGGAAGCAGGCCGGGAGACAAAAAGGAGTTTTGTCCTGGTTCCTGAGGCTATTCAGGCCGGGGACGTTGTCGTTTTCGGCGCTTCACTTCGGCGCGAGCGCATTATAGATGCGCCCGCTTCTGTCCGGGTTCTGGACGCCAAAGAGATTGCCCGCAACGCCCCTTCAGGCCAGCTTGCAAAGCTTCTGGAGACACAGCCTGGTGTCGATATTGTGCAGAGCGGACTTTTCGATTTCAACCTGAACACAAGAGGGTTTAATTCTTCGCTCAATCGCAGAATTCTCATCCTGCTCGATGGCCGGGACCTGGGAACGGCGTTTCTCGGAGCGCCGGAATGGAACGGGATGTCGGTACCCGTGGAGGAAATGGGCCGTGTGGAACTTGTGTGCGGGCCCGGCTCAGCGTTATATGGCGCAAACGCCTACAACGGGGTGCTCAATGTTTCAACTTTTCCGCCAAAAGCCAATCTTGGCACGAGAGTAATTGTTGGAGGGGGAGAATTGAGTACCGTTCGCGGAGACCTTCGCCATGCGGGCGCCTATGAGCAGTGGAGTTATCTGATGAACATTGGAGGCGCGAGCGGGAAGTCCTTTAGCACCGTCCGGACGAACGGCCAGTTTGAGTATCCCGGATTGCATCCAATTTTCAATAACGAAGTGGCCGATCTCGACTTGAGCCCTGTTCAACAGA
>JANOGR010000245.1:0-10217 GCA_031406095.1 Ignavibacteriales bacterium | reverse complement strand
CTTTGCAGCCCCACTTTTTGCAATTTGCCGCCGAGTATGAAGTAAACCCGAAACGATCGATTTTCAGAATTTATCGGGACATCCGATTCAGCAAGGACAAAACTCCTTACAAGACACACATTGCCGCACATTTTGTTTTGCGCGGAAAGCCGAAAGGATTTCTTGGCTCAGGATATTACATGGACATTGAGCCGGGGGAGACGTTCGCGGGGGCGGGGCTCTACATGCCGGACAGTGGTCAATTGAAGAAAATCAGAACAGCTATCTCACAACGGCCGGACGAGTTCCTTGAAATCGTAAACGACCGCAGATTTTTGAAACTGTTCGGCAAGCTCAAGGGCGAAATGCTTAAGAGAGTTCCACAGGGTTACGACGAGAATCACGTCATGATCCAATGGTTGAAGCTCAAGCAGTTTTTTGTTGGAGTCTCGTGGCCCGAGTCGAAGTGCCGGAAAGCAAGCTTTGTTGAGGATGTCGCACGAGTCTTTGAAGAAGCAACGCCGCTCGTTCGCTATCTCAACGGAGCCCTTAAATAGTTTAAATTTGAAATAACCTAGTCCAACAGCATCAGTGGTTTTACATTAATGCCCGCCCGCTCAAGCCCTTCCCGAACGGATCTCGCAATCAGATGCGAACCAGGCGTATCGCTGTGAACGCAGAGCGTTTTTGCCTTGACGATGATTTCCGACCCATCGACTGAGCTTACGATTCCGGTCTGAGCGATGCGAAGAGCCCGTTCCGCTGCTTCCTTGGGGTCGGCGACCAACGCATCTGGGAACTTTCTTGACCTTAAGGATCCGTCAGGCTCATAAGCTCTGTCTGCGAAGGCTACCGCCCGAAAAGATTGCTGACTTTGTAGGAAGGCAGAAGTCGAACAATTCAAGGATTTCATGAGCAATGAGCCTGCTCTATTAGAGCTACCTACACTCAATCCAACCCCCGGCATGCCTAATCTTTGGAAGGGACAGCTTTTCATAGCCACGCGACTTGGTTGCATAACTTCACGCGATTCCCTATTTTGTTTTGAATTGTCGCTCCACGAGGAGTCCTGACCTGACATGAAAGAAGTGGTCACCACAAGAACGAATCTTCCGACAGAAGCTTGATTACGCGATGTCTCCAGACCGAGGAGATTATGGCCAAAATTGAAACTTCAAAGGGCGCTTACGACGAGGCTTTGGCATGGATGCCGGTTTCGGAGTGAGATATTTCTTTTGACGATGTTGACTTCACCCAAGCCATTAAATAGTTTAAATTTGAAATAGTTCAATCCAACAACATCAGCGGCTTTACATTGATGCCCGCCCGCTCAAGCCCCTCCCGCACCGCCCTTGCTATCCGATGTGAATCAGGCGTATCGCTGTGAATACAGAGTGTTTTTGCCTTGACGGTGATTTCCGACCCGTCTACCGAAGTTACCATACCGGTCTGAGCAATGCGCAGGGCCCGTTCAGCGGCTTTCTGAGGGTCAGCAACCAGAGCGTCGTGGAACTTCCTTAACCTTAAAGATCCGTCAGGCTCATAAGCTCTGTCTGCGAAAGCCTCTCCTGCCACCCGAAATCCATGACTCGCCCATACCTCGAGCATCAGAGAATGAGCCAGACCCACCAGGATAAGGTCACGGCTCCACTTGGCGACACCATCCGAAATGGCCGACGCCACAGATGCACTCTTTGCAGCAGCGTTGTACAACGCGCCATGAGGTTTTACATGAACAAGATCCGCTTTTACTTTTTTTGCCACGAGTGCGAGAGCGCGAACCTGTTCGTACACAGTTGACCGTATCTCGTCGGGACTCAGGCTCATTTCGAGTCTTCCGAAGTTTGTCCGGTCTGGAAATCCAGGATGTGCTCCAACTCCAACGCCATGCTTCACCGCGAGCCTGACCGTCTGCTCCATGGTTTCTTCGTTCCCCGCATGTCCCCCGCAGGCGATGTTGGCGGAAGTTATCCAACGCATGAGTTCTTCTTCAGAGCCATCTTGCAGCGCCGCAGGCCGTTCTCCCATATCCGAATTGAGATCGATGCTAATCAAGCTGTCTGCCCTTGGTCTCAGGCAAAAAGAAGATAAGAAGACCGCCGGCCAGGAAAAATCCCGACGTCAACGTCAATGCAGATCCGACTCCTTGCCGATCGGCAAGATACCCGATAGCGAACGGGGAGAGAGCGCTGAATGCCCGGCCAATATTGTAACAAAGCCCCTGCGCTGTAGCCCGAATGTGCGTGGGAAAAAGTTCGGCTAGCATGGCGCCAAAAACGCTAAAATATCCATGTCCGAAATAACCGATGAAAGGTCCCAGCAACAGAAGAGTCGTTTCGTTGCCGCTCATCTGTCCGTAAACAGGTACAAGGATCGCAGCAAAAAAGAGAAACCCTGCGAACGTGAGTCTTCGGCCGAATCGGTCAGCCAGGAAACCAAACGAGGTGTAACCGAGAAAAGCGCCGATTTGCATTGCGATGATCCAGGTTGAAGACCGAACGATGGTCAGTCCTGCACCGCCTTTTTCAACCGGAGTTGACAGGAATGTCGGCACCCAGGTGAAAAGGCCCCAATAAGCAAACAAGACACACGTTCCCATCAACGAAGCAATAACGGTTTTCGAAAGAAGAGGAGGTCGAAAGATTTCGAGAATCATGAGCTTGCTATTCTGCTGGCTGTGTGCACGGGCAGTCCACACAGCCGGCTCAGGAATATTTCGGCGTATCCAGACTGTGAGCAATGCTGGAAGCACACCCACGGTAAACAGGACACGCCATCCGTAAGTCGGCAATATTAAAGCAGTTAGCAGCGCCGCCAAAATGTACCCGATGGCCCAACCCGCCTGCATGAGGCCAATTGCTTTGCCTCGATGCTCGGCCGGCCAGGTCTCGGAAACAAGCACTGAACCCGCCGACCACTCGCCACCGAGTCCAAGGCCAACGAGCGTCCTCCAAAGAATGAGCTGCGCGATCGATTGGGATGTGGCTGTCATTGCCGTGAAAATCGAGTAGACGAGTATGGAGTATATCAAGGCCCGGACCCGGCCAATTCGGTCTGCTAACACACCAAAGAGAATCCCGCCAAAAGCCGAGGCAATGAGCGTCACCGATGCCAGCCCTCCCGCGGCTGCGGAATCAAGATGGAACTCATCACGGATGGCGGTCAACGCGAACGCATACAGCATAACGTCCATGGCATCGAGCATCCAGCCAAGCTGGGCTGCGATCAATGACCTCCATTGTACGAGAGTGACGGATTTGTACCAGGCGGGAGTCATTGAATCACTGCCGAATCGAATTGACCAATCGTTCACGGTCAAGGAATGCCGCACGGGCCTCCTCAAGAGAGACTTTTCGAAATTTCACGACATCGCGGGGTCGAAGCTGTCCGACTCGGTGCATATCCGCCGAGATGATGTTGGCAATTTTTGGATATCCTCCCGTGGTCTGATGTTCAACAAACAGAATAATGGGTTTGCCGCTTTGCGGCACCTGGACTGCTCCAAGCGGAGCACCTTCCGTGATGATCTCGCGGCCTGCGAGGTGTTTCAGCTGGGGGCCCAAGAGTCTCAATCCCATCCGGTTGGAATCCTCCGACACCTCGTAAGAAGAAGAGTAGAAAAGCTTGATTTCTTCCTTGAAAAAAAAATCTTCCTGGAGACCAGCTGTCACACTGAGCACATCTCTTTGATACCAGGAAGAAAAATTTTCAGACGGCGTCTCCACAAGTGCGAAAGCCTTGGAGTGGACATTTAAAACGTCGCCCTTCTTCAAAGCGCGACCTGAACACCCGCCCAAAGATGTCATCAAATGAGTGGAGTAACTGCCGAGCGTCAGCGGCAGGTCAAAACCGCCTTGGACGCAAAGATAACATCGAGCGCCTTCTTGCGTGGCACCGATCTTTAGCCGCTGGCCGGCGGCGACGTTGAAGGCCCCCCACATGGGAACTTCGGATGAATCGAGCCTCGGACTGAAATGTGAGCCCGTGATCGCGACAGAGCACGGTTCGTCAAATTCGTACAGCCCGCCAGTGAGTGTCATTTCTAATCCTGCAGCATCTTCCTTGTTTCCTACGAGGAGATTTCCAATTCGAAGCGCGAAGGAATCTGCCGCACCCGAAGCAGAAACACCTAAATGAGCGTACCCGAAGCGCCCAAGATCCTGAATCGATGTGAGAAAACCCGGCTCAAGCACACGAATTTCTTTCAAAGCTTTTGCTCACCGATGCTGTTTTTTTCGAATTCCGCCAATGAAATGGCCTTAAATCGAACATGATCGCCAAGACGCAACAACGTCGGCGGATCTAGATTGGCATCAAATAACATCAGGGGCGTGCGTCCGATGATTCTCCATCCGCCCGGAGAGTCCACCGAGTAAATTCCTGTCTGGCTTCCCCCAATGGCAACACTTCCCGCTGCTACTTGCCTTCTGGGTGTACCGAGACGAGGAGTTGTTAATTTTGTCGGCATTCCCCCCATGTACGGAAACCCTGGCGTAAATCCGAGGAAATAAACAAGGTAATCGTCCGCGGTATGGGTTCGAATAACTTCATCTTCAGAGAGTCCGCAATGGCGCGCTACATCGGTCAAATCCGGCCCAAATTCTGAATTGTAGCACGTTGGAATTGTTACGACGCGCTCTTCCCGAGGGAACGAGGGATTATTCCCCGCAATGTTTCTTATCACCTTTTCCACGCTGCTGTGGTCTGTTTGAGATGGGTCGAACGAAACAAGGACAGAGTTGTATGCGGGATGTACATTGAGAAAGCCTTTCGGCATGTCTGCAAGCACGAGATCTGTCAAACGGGCAACCCTGGAGTGAGCCTCAACGGAAATACTCTTTCCAAATTGCACAAGTAAGGAATTGTCTGAGGCGGGAAAAAACAATGCAGAGGAAAACAAATCGTCCATAGTTGAGCGCTACGTTAGCGAAATTTAGGAGTCAAATCAACGAATCATCCCGAAGCGACTCCCGAGACCCCAATAAAAGCTTCATTTCATGATATTGACAATCGGCGCATTGCGTGGTATATTTAGATAAGTAAAGACGGGTGAATCCAGAAGATTCCTTTGGAGGATCCCTCTTTTTGTTTTGGAGAACTCAGAAGAAATGGCAGAAACCACAATCAAATTGGGTAACGAGTCAATCGAAACCCTGGACAGCATTCCCGCCTCACTACCCCTTCTGCCCCTGAGGGATGTGGTCGTGTTTCCGTACATGATTTTTCCCGTCCTCGTCGGTAGAGAATCGTCTCTCAGGGCGGCCAATCAAGCCGTTGAGCAGGGAAAATTCATCTTCCTCGTTGCTCAGAAAAACTCCGCAGTCGATGAACCCGGTCAAGACGACATTTACAGGGACGGAACTGTCGCCAAAATCATCCAAATGCTCAAGCTGCCGAACGGGCTCATGAAAATACTCGTCGACGGCGTGGTTCAGGCCAGCATCAAGCAGTTTCAGCCTAATCCGAACTTCCTTCAAGCCGAGATTGCGCTCAACAGGACCCCGCTGCCAGCAAGCCAGGAAATCGACGCGCTCATCAGGCATACGACAACGCTGTTTAATGAATATGTGCGATTGAACAGGAATATTCCCCCCGAAGTGCTCATGACATTTGAAGGGATCAAAGAGCCCCAACGAAAGCTTTTTTACATTGCCTCCAACCTTCAGCAGAGCGTCGAGGTGAAGCAGCGGGTTCTCGCAATAATCAATCTACGCGACCAGTTCTATGAGCTGTCAAAAATCCTGAAGACGGAGGTCGACATCCTGAAGATCGAGCGGGAAATCGACACGAAGGTCCAGGATAACATCCAGAAATCGCAGCGGAAGTTCTTTATCCAGGAACAAATTCGGATTCTGCAGGACGAGCTGGGCGAAGACGAGGCCACTCCCGAGCTTTCAAAACTCAAGGAGCAGATTCAAAAAGCGAAGATGCCAAAGGAAGTCCTGGAGAAGTCGATGGAGGAGTTTAACAAGTTGAAAAAAACTTCTTCCATGTCGCCCGAGTTCACGGTCACTCGGAATTATTTGGACTGGCTTATCGCCGTTCCATGGTATAAGCGCACAAAGGACAATCTCGACATCAACCATGTCAAGAAGATTCTCGAAACTGACCACTACGGGCTCGAGAAGCCGAAAGACCGGATTCTGGAGCACATTGCGGTTCTCAATCTTGTAAAGGAGATGCGGGGTCAGATTCTTTGCTTTGTCGGCCCGCCGGGCGTTGGCAAAACCTCACTTGCCAAATCCATCGCGCGAGCATTAGGCAGAAAATTTGTTCGAATGTCGCTTGGCGGCATGAGAGATGAGGCGGAAATTCGCGGCCACCGGCGCACATACATCGGCTCCCTTCCGGGCAAAATCATCCAATCCATGAAGCGGGCCGCCGTGGTCAACCCGGTGATTCTCATGGATGAAGTCGATAAGATGAGCATGGATTTTCGCGGAGACCCGTCCTCGGCACTGTTGGAGGTCCTCGACCCCGAGCAAAACGTTGCATTTAACGACCACTACGTGGAAGTCGATTATGACCTTTCAAAGGTCATGTTTATCACAACGGCCAATATTCGATACGCCATCCCGCTTCCACTTCAGGACAGAATGGAAATCATCGAACTTCCGGGGTACCTCGAGCACGAAAAACGAGAAATCGCCAAGCGACACATCATCCCGAAACAGCTCAAAGAGCACGGGTTGAACGAAAATCGGGTGAAATTTGCCGACAGCGCGATTCTGAAGATTATCCAGGAATATACTCGGGAAGCAGGCGTGCGAAACCTGGAGCGCGATATTGCATCCGTGTGCCGCAAAGTTGCAAAGGAGATTGTTCTCTCAAGACAGAAGAACGGCAAGAAGGAACACAAGCCGAAGAAGACCTTCACTATTACCGAAGAAAAAATCGAGCTATATCTCGGAGTGCCCAAGTTCAGAAAGAAAGCGGCAGAACGGGAACGGCGCGTTGGCTCGGTAACGGGGCTGGCATGGACGAGTGTGGGCGGAGACATCCTCAACGTGGACGTCACAATCATGAGGGGAACGGAAAAGCTGACCCTCACCGGCCAGTTGGGAGACGTCATGAAAGAATCAGCCCAGGCAGCCTTGAGTTATATCCGGTCGAATGCGAAAAAGTTCGCTGTCGACGCCGATTTCTACAAAGGCAAGGAAATCCACATTCATTTGCCGGAAGGGGCGATTCCGAAAGACGGGCCTTCTGCGGGCCTCACCATGGCGATGGCCATCATTTCCGCGGCGGGAAATCGCAAAGCTCGAAATGACATTGCCATGACGGGTGAAATAACCCTTCGAGGGAACGTCCTTCCTGTCGGAGGGTTGAATGAGAAATTCCTTGCCGCACAGCGAAGCGGCATCTCAACCATCTTAATTCCAAACGAGAACGTAAAAGATCTGTCGGAGATCCCCGAGAAGGTGAAAGAAGGACTCAAGATAATTCCCGTCGAGAGTATCGAAGATGCTATGAAGCACGTTTTTGAAGCTCCGGCAAAGAAAAAACGCTCTTCGGGTTGACTTTACGTTCTGAATTCGACATTTTGACCTCAATGTCCTACCAGGTAACTGCCCGCAAATGGCGACCGCTTGTTTTTGAAGACGTCGTCGGACAAACTCACGTCACCAGCACACTCAAAAACGCTATCTCGGCAAAGCGTGTCGCACACGCTTACATTTTCAGCGGTACCCGCGGGGTTGGCAAGACAACGACAGCGAGAATCCTCGCAAAAGCGCTGAACTGCGCCTCCCCCGTGAACAACAACCCCGACAACAAGTGTGATGTTTGCGAAGAGATTACCAACGGCCGCAGCCTCGATGTCATTGAAATAGACGGCGCCTCCAACCGCGGCGTGGACGAAATCCGCAATCTGCGTGAGTCTGTCCGCTATGCGCCAACCCGCGGAAAATACAAGGTCTACATCATCGATGAAGTGCATATGCTGACGAAGGAGGCATTCAACGCACTGCTGAAAACGCTCGAGGAGCCCCCGCCTCATGTTCTCTTCGTCTTTGCCACAACGGAAGTGCACAAAGTCCCGATGACAATTCTGTCACGGTGCCAGAGGTTCGATTTCCGGCGCATTGCGCTCGATGAAATCATCCAGCGGCTGCGGTATATCGCACAGGAAGAAAAGGTCAACATAGACGAGGATGCCCTGGTGATTATCGCCAAGAAGGGTGACGGCTCGCTTCGTGATGCCCAGAGTATTTTTGACCAGGTCCGGTCGTTCAGCGGTAACGAGATCAACACCGCGGAGCTTGTGCGTGCCCTCAACGTCGTTGACCAGGAGGTCTTCTTCCGGACCACATCGCTCGTCCGGCAAAAGGATGTTCGGGGCGGGATCGAACTCGTCGACGAAATCGTTCGGAATGGTTACGACCTCAGAGAGTTTGTAGGCGGGCTGGCAGAGCATCTGAGGAATCTCCTCGTGGTTCTGACGACGGGGTCCTCGCAGCTCATCGAGACTTCCGAGCCGTACAAAAAGAGATACGAGCAGGAAGCGAAAGCTTTTAAAGAACAGGATATCCTGCGCCTCATGAGACTCGTAAACGAACTGGAATCATCTATCCGCTGGGCGCCGCAGCCGAGGTTCAAGCTCGAAGCCGGATTGCTTCAGATGATCAAAATGGATGGAGCGGTCCAGATTCAGGATCTCTTGCAGCAGATCGACGACTTGAAAAAAAAACTTGATGGAAGCGTTAACGCATCATCGGCAAGCCAAACTTCGCATCACAACCCAATCGTTTCGCCTGCAGTTAAAATTGTCGGGAGCGTCAGCGCCGGACCCCTGAAGGCCTCGTCTCTCGTCACAGCAGCAACAAGGTTTAACGATGTGCAGCGGCCGGAACCTGAGGTGGCGATGACATTCAGCCCGATCCGTCATGACGCCCCGGGCTTGAAAACAGTGGAACCCGTCTACATAGTGACGGAGCCGAAATTCTCGGTGAATGAAGTAACGGGAAAATGGCCGGCGTTTGTCGAAGATGTTCAGAAAACGAGAATCGCTGTTTGGACAACGCTCAGCGCCAGCAGACTTCTCGATGCAGGCAACGGCACGGTCCGCATCGCGTGCCCCGATGAATATCACGCTTCCTCCCTTAAACGCAACAAGGAATTCCTGTCTGAGTCATTCCACAAAGTCACCGGGTTCAGAGTAACCATCGAGCCGGTGATCCAGCCAACCGCAGCGTTCCGGGAGACAGAAAGACAGTCTTCAACCGAAGGCACTCCCCGCCTCTCAAACATTGTAAACCCGGACGACCATCCCGTTATTGCCGCGATCAAAAGAGAGCTTGGAGGCGAGTTAGTCAGTTAGCAAAGAGGGGACGATGAGACGACGGCTTCTAATCCTTTTCGGTTTGGTTTTTCAATACGCAGACTCGCAAACAGTGGGAAAGTATGCCGGGGAGTTTCTTGCCATAGGCGTAGGCGGGAGGGCGTTGGGATTGGGAGGCGCTTACACGGCTCTTGCGAATGATGCGACAGCCGGGTACTGGAATCCGGGAGCGCTTGTACGCATTCAATATCCGGAAATCACGTTGATGCATGATGAACGGTTCGGCGGTCTCTTCAACTATGATTTTGCCTCAGTCGCTCTTCCTTATGGTCCCGACGTAAGTCTTGGCATAAGCCTCATCCGTCTCGGCGTGGACGGTATTCCCGACACTCGTAGCGCATGGATTGACAACAACGGGAACGGGATCTTCGATAACGTGGATCGCCTCGACTACGATAAGATCTCATATTTTTCATCCGCCGACTGGGCCTTGTACTTCACATACTCGAAAAGAGTGGACGAGACTTTTTCGTACGGGGCCAACGTGAAATTCGTGCGCAGGTCATTGGGAGATCAATCGGCGACGGGCATCGGGTTTGACATCGGCCTGCTGTACTCCCCGTTTACTGATTTCTACCTCGGGGTGAACGCTCAGGATGTTACAACGACGCTTGTTTCATGGTCGACGGGAAGAAACGAGCTCATATCGCCGACCATAAAGCTCGGCTCGGCATATTTCTTCGATATGCTTGGGGGCAGGTTTGCACCCGCGTTCGATGTCGATATCAGGTTTGAAAACCGAAGGTTTGCTTCAACTGCCCACATCGGCCCCATCAGCTTCGACCCGCACGTTGGCCTCGAATACGAGCTCGGCGGCCTTGCTGCACTGCGATTGGGTTACAATGATGTCAAGCAGGTGAGTTTTGGAGCAGGGGTGCATCTTCGCAGGCTGGACATC
>JANOGR010000239.1:0-10173 GCA_031406095.1 Ignavibacteriales bacterium | reverse complement strand
CGCCGACAATCCCCAACGTCTCGCCTTTCATTTTCGGGTCGGCCTTTCCTGCGACCTAACTTGTGACTACGACCCGCAGAACCGATATCCCGACGGCATTGAGAACGAGGCTGACGTAGAATAAGGAGAGCAGCTTGGTGGCCGCCAGAATGCCGCTGACGGCAATGCCCGCCAGCATCCCGATTTCCAGCGATGACTCGCTAAAATGTTTGAGCCAGAAGCGTTTCAGAAGCACCACCTGATTGATCGCGACAATGACACCTGCTCCCGTGAACAACATGCCGGTCATAAAGGAATCGTACTGAAACACATCTTTGACGAACAAAGCAAAGACTGATTGCGATGTGACAAAGGCGAGTGTGAACATCAACCAGGTGAGAAAGAGAGGTCTGAGTCGCGTGTCGACCATTGCTCTTTGAAGCGGCTTGAACGGGTTGAAGCTGAGCGGCCTTGCTTCTCCCCGATGGTGGTGAGTTTCGGGCAGGAAGAAATAAGCGGTCACCGTGTTGGCCAGAGCAAGGCCGCCTGCGATCCAGAACGGGAACGCATGTGAAACCGTGCTGAGAATTCCGCCCAGCAGCGGCCCCAGCATAAAACCGACGCCGAACACGGCGCCAATCAAGCCGAGGTTGGCAGAGCGATCCTTGTCGTCTCCGGAAATATCAGCGATATAGCTCTGCGCAATGGTAAAGTTGCCCGCCGCCGCTCCGTCGATGATCCGTCCGAGGAACAGCAGGGGAATGGAGTTCGCACCGGCAAACACAAACCAGCCGATCGCCGTGCTCAGAATGCTGACGATGAGGACAGGACGCCGGCCCACGCGGTCGGAAAGTGCACCAAGCAGCGGTGCACTCAGAAAAGCGCAAACTGAAAACGAGGCGAACATCGCCGTGACGACAAACGGGGTTCCGCCGAATTCCGTGACATAAAAGGGCAGAATGGGGATAACAATGCCGAAGCCAATGACGTCCACGAGTACCGTGAACAGGATAATAAGTTTCTCTCTTTTCATGGGTTCTTGTAAGAAGCCAATTACCCTGTCACACCGTGCAACCTTGTCAAGGTTTTGGCGTACTCGGGTAACCTTGACAAGGTTACCTTTGCTGCGGAAAAAGTTGGACTTCTACGATTCACAAGCAGATCTTGCCGAGTATGACAGGTTTTTTAGCGCCCGTCGAGCGGGGGATGTTTGATGGATGCTCGTTGATTGTTTCATTCGCGAGCACGGCAAAAAGAATAGCCTCCTTGGCGTCGGATGAAATGCCCAGAGTTTCAGAAGCAACGACGTGGGCCGGCGCAAAAAGCGACCTGAGTCTTCCCATGAGGGCTTCGTTGTGTGCTCCTCCACCGCTGCATACTATTTGCGTTGCTTTCATGCCAGGCCTGACGAATCGGGCGTATTGGCGATGGACGCTTTGCGCTGTAAACTCTGTTGCGGTGGCAATCAGATCCTCCGGTTTCTGCTCTTTTGCCTGGCTCAGAAATTCTCTCACAAACACTTCGCCGAATACCTCACGCCCCGTCGATTTCGGCGGTTTCTTTTTAAAATACTCGTGACGAAGCATCCATTCCAGAAGATTAGGGTCGGCCACTCCGTCCCGTGCAATCCTCCCGTCCTTGTCGAACGGCTTGCCGAAAAAGGTCTTGGTAAGAGTATCGATGACCATGTTGCCCGGGCCTGTATCGAAAGCAGTGACATGGTCGATCGTGCAGTTCCTTTGCAGCGCAGTAATATTGGCGATGCCCCCAAGGTTCAGGAGAATCCTGCTCTCCGTGTTCGACCGAAACATGATATAATCCAGAAACGGGACAAGCGGTGCGCCCTGCCCGCCGACGGCCATGTCTGCCGTCCTGAAGTCCCCCACCGTCGTGATCCCGGTGAGTTTTGCGATCGTGGACGGGTCTCCGATTTGCAAGGTCGAACGAATCTGCTTCCCGAACACGGATTGTTTTTCAGGGATGTGGTGAATAGTCTGGCCATGCGAGCCGATGAGGTCGATGTGTTTCATGCCCACGCCTGCTCTCTTTGCAATCTTCACAACAGCGTTTGCAAACAGGTGAGCTGCCAGTATATTCAACTCGCAGATAACGTCCACGCTTCCCCGGCCGGGCAGGGAGTTCTCAAGGACACGGTCGCTGTAGCCTGGCGGGTAGGAGAACGTTTTGAAGGCGAGCGATTGAACACGGGTTTTCTCGCCGCTGCCCGTAATTCTAACGACGGCTGCATCGATCCCATCGACCGAAGTCCCGGACATGAGCCCGACAACAATCTTCGTGCGCTTCTTTTGAAGGCGCTGGAGTCGGGTCATTCTTTTGCTGCGGAACTGATCATGGCGTCAAATTCGGACGCTGCGGCGGATACTGTATTTGCGGGGCCCGTGCATTTGAAAAACACCGAACCCTTTGGCGCTTCAACAATAGCTCCCAGGAGCCGGTAGTTTTCCCTTTTTCCCTGTGACTGCATCATCGGTCCGGCCGGAGCCAAATAGGCGCCGTCAATTTGAACTCGTGTGACCTTCATGCCGGCAACTTGTTGTGTTGTTTTCACAACTTGTTCGGCAGGTTCAAACTGCGCGCTCCAACGCTCGATATTCAAGTTCACATCTCCGCCTTGCCCGGTTCCGAAATAGAACACAGCACATTCTCCTCCCTCCGCGTCTCCTTCCGAGGCCGGAATGTTATACGTTGCCGCGCGCATCGGCCGGTCAGCAGTTTTCTCCCAGCGTTGCGGGCGGGACCACACCATGCCTGCGACAGCGGGCTCTTTCGTCAGTTGAACCGAACCGGATTGGGGTTGTTCCTGACGGCATCCCGTGGAAAAAAGAAGACACATGAAACATACGGCGATCATTTTGTTTTTCATATCCGTCCTTTGTTTGAGCCCCAATGTACGATTGATTTGTCAATTATCAATTTGATACTGGAATTTCAGGTCTTGAACTCGGGTAGTGGTGCATTTTGGTTGGGCTGTCACGGTCCCCGCCCGAACGACCGATGTTGACTTATTCGTTCGGTCGAGCGGGCACACCGTGACAGAAGCACAACGGTCACGGACTGGTCCGTGACCTCCGAGTCGAAGGAAAGTGTACCACTCCCTGAACTCCCGTCAACTTGACATCCTATGGCCTTCGCCGTAACTTACCTCAACCATGTCGGAAACTGTTACATTAAAGGAGCTGCTCACGGAGCATACAAAAGAGGGCGCATTATATTCCCCTCTGCCTGATCATTGGGTCAGGTGTTTCGCCTGCGGCCATCGGTGTAAGATTCCACCTGGAAAAGACGGAATCTGTAAGGTGCGTTTCAATCGAGCCGGAAAACTTCAGGTTCCATGGGGATACGTCGGGGCTTTGCAACTCGACCCGGTCGAGAAAAAACCCTTTTTTCACGCTTATCCTGCCTCCAACGCTCTCAGTTTCGGCATGCTCGGGTGCGATTACCACTGCGGGTATTGCCAGAACTGGGTCACGTCGCAGGCTCTTCGCGATCCTGTCGCCGTCTCTCATCCCGACTTTATTTCTCCGGAAGAATTCATAGACCTTGCCCTTCGCCAAAAAGCGAAGATTGTGACCAGCACATACAATGAACCCCTCATCACGAGTGAATGGGCGGTTGAGATTTTCAAGCTTGCCAGGAAGGTCGGACTGGTGACATCGTATGTTTCCAACGGAAACGGAACCAAAGAGGTTCTTGACTACATCAAACCCTGGGTAGATCTCTATAAGGTCGACTTGAAGGGATTCCGTCAGAAGGAGTATTCGCAGCTCGGCGGTGTTTTGCAGAATGTCCTGGATACCATTCAAATGCTGCACGACCGCGGGTTCTGGCTGGAGGTTGTAACCCTGCTCGTCCCCGGGTTTAACGACTCGAATGAAGAAATACAGGAAATTGCGGATTTCCTTGTTTCCGTCTCGCCCGATATCCCCTGGCATGTGACTGCTTTCCACAAAGACTACAAAATGACGGACCCGGAGAACACACCCGTATCGACGATCGTTCGCGCCGCGGAGATCGGGTACAAAGCAGGCTTACGTTACGTTTATGCCGGAAACCGTCCCGGCGAGGTTGGCAAGTACGAGAACACTTTTTGCCCTTCATGCAGTGAAACACTGGTAGAGCGATTGGGATTCCGGGTTGTGAACAACAGGATCAAAGGCGGCACTTGTTTCAAGTGTGGAACGAAGATCGCCGGCCGGTGGGAATAAAGCCTCTTTTTAATAGGAGATTCCATTACCGAAGATCACGACTGCGGACGAACTTGCACGCATATCCGCTCAGAATCACCTTCAGATGGGCGGGTCGTTCCAATCGTTCAAATAAAAAACAGGATCCATGAAACCTCAATTGCTTGTAGTGGCCTTAGGCGCGGCTGCTGCGATTGTCGGTGCCCGCTATCTTGACCTCGGCACGCTCGAAACTTTCGGCCTCGTCATCGTTGGAATGTTTGGGTCGCTCTTCCTGTACAGACGTTTTTCGAAATAACAGACATTTTGCAAAAGGACGGAGAAAAAAATGTGTAAGAGGTTTCAACCATATGCACTACTTTTTATCGGCGCATTACTCGCAGGATGCTCTTCACAACCGACTCAGAAGGAGTCAAAAGCCGGAACCCCGGAATTGACGATCCAGGTGGCGAGCATGAACCTCGCCTCGCTGAACAAACGCATCGAGAAGCGAGACATCAAGAAGATCGCGGATATTTTGAAGCGCGAACAAATTGAAATCCTTTCTGTCCAGGCGATCACCCGCTATCCGGGGGTTGCGACACGTGTCGATTTTGTCGATGAGCTGGCCAAGCAAGGCGACCTCAATAGCGCATTCGGCGAGATGATCAACAATTCCGGCCGCCAGACGGGCAACGCAGTTTTCAGCTCTTATCCGATTCGGTCCAAAGTGAACCGGTCTTTTGAAAACATCAAATCCGTGAAGTTCGAAGCCGCATTCCAGGCCATGATCGATGGAGGGACAAGGCCCGTCTATGTCGTGAGCGCCCAGATCCCGCCGCAAGCGTCCCTGGCAGACCAGAAGGCTTGCATCGCCCAGATTCTCTCGCTGCACTTCGGGGAAAAGAACGGGGCAGTCATCATCACGGGAAACCTGCCGACGGCGGATGGCATTCTTGACGGCGGACCATACCGCGCTGTGACCGGCACGAACTCCAGGGAGACGGCAACAGGAATGTGGATGATGTCAAACGATGCGTTGCGGGTTTCCTTTATCCGCACGATCGAGACAGATTTTGGGCCCATGATCGTGGCTCAGTTTGGCTTGTTCAGGCAAATGCAGCCCTGAGCTGCCGTCCCTTCATCTCACCAAGACGTGCAATTAAGGAGCAACCAATGAATCCACAACCTTCGCGTGGTCTCTTCATGTTTTTCTTATCTGTGCTTTTTGTTCTCCTCGGTGCAGCGATCGCTTTGCAACCACCTTCTGTGGCCGACATCGAGAGTGCAGAACGACTCTTTGGGCTCAGTTTTGATTCAGCAAAGAGAGACTCGATGTTTGGAGACGTGACGGCGAACCTCAAAAGGTATGAGGGAATCCGGAATACACCCTTGCCGAACGATGTACCGCCGGCCCTGCTCTTCAATCCGATTCCCCCCGGAATGAAACTCGACAAGGGGCGAAGTTCCTTTAAGGCGAGCACACTCCGTCAAGTTGCGAAGCCTCGCAACATTGAAGACGTTGCGTTCTACTCGATCGGACAACTTGCCGACCTCATTTGGACACGGAAAATAACATCCGAACAATTGACGAGAATGTACCTGGGTCGTCTGAAGAAGTACGGACCAAAACTGGAATGCGTGGTCACACTGACGGAAGAGCTGGCGATCAAACAGGCAAGACGCGCTGACGCAGAAATCAAAAGAGGCAAATATCGCGGCCCTCTCCACGGTATCCCGTACGGGGCGAAAGATCTTTTGGCGGCAAAAGGATACAAGACCACCTGGGGCTCCGTGCCGTTTAAGGATCAGGTCATCGACGAAGATGCAACGGTGATCAAAAAGCTCGAAGAAGCGGGGGCGGTTCTCGTTGCAAAGCTCACACTCGGTGAGCTGGCGTGGGGCGACGTATGGTTCGGCGGCATGACGCGCAATCCTTGGAATTACAAACAAGGTTCGAGCGGTTCGTCAGCTGGCTCAGCTTCGGCGGCGGCGGCGGGTCTCGTGGCCTTTGCCATAGGAAGCGAAACATGGGGATCCATCGTATCACCTTCGACGCGCTGCGGAACAACAGGATTGCGGCCGACGTATGGCCGCGTGAGCAGGTCCGGCGCGATGGCGCTCAGCTGGTCGATGGATAAACTCGGCCCATTATGCCGCACCGTGGAAGACTGTGCCATTGTGTTCAACGCCATCCATGGGCCTGACGGCAAAGACCAAACGGTGTACGATGTTCCGTTTCAATACAACCCGGGGCTCAGTTTGAAAGGAATGAAAATCGGATACCTGAAAACTGCTTTTGACAGCGTCAGGACGAACAAAGCAAACACGGATTCCGTGCTCGCCGTGTTGAGAAAGCTGGGCGCCAGGCTCATACCGAAGGAATTGCCCAAACGTGCAATCGGCGACCTCTCGATTATTCTGAGTGCCGAAGCGGCGGCCGCGTTTGACGACCTGACACGGAGTGGGAAAGACTCCATGCTCGTACGGCAGATCAAGAACGCATGGCCGAACGCATTCCGGTCGTCCAGATTTATTCCTGCTGTCGAGTACATTCAGGCGAATCGAATTCGAACACTCGTTATTCAGGATATGCAAGAGCTTTTCAAAGATGTCGATGTGTACGTAACTCCGTCGTTTGGCGACAACCTCTTGCTCACGAATCTCACCGGCCATCCATGCGTTGTTCTCCCAAACGGGTTTACGAAAGAAAACACTCCTACGAGCGTGAGCTTCATTGGCCGTTTGTTTGGAGAAGGAAAATTGCTTGCCGTTGCAAAGAAATATCAGGACGCAACGAATTTTCATTTGAAACATCCGACATTGGAGGAATAAAAGATGAGAATTTTATCTGAACGACCCGTGCGACGTTCGATGAGCAGATTCTCATTTCTATTAATACTCTCTGGAATAATATATTTCGTCGCAGTTGGATATGCCCAGATGAAAACTCCGCTCAAAGTCGGAACAGCTTCCGCGCAACCGGGACAAAAGGTCTTTGGAGCCATCGAGGTTCCGCCGGGTCGCGACACCTCATTAAGCATACCGATTGTCATTGTGAGCGGTGCGCGTCAGAGCCCTGTCCTTGCGCTTGTCTCCGGTGCCCATGGTACCGAATATGCTTCCATCATTGCTCTCGAAAAACTCATCGCCATGCTTAATCCGGCAGAGATTTCCGGGAGCGTCATCATTGTTCCACTTGTGAACATCCCCTCTTTTGAGCGAAAAGTCGTTCATGTCAATCCGATTGACGGAAAGAGCATGAACCGGATGTATCCGGGAAACCCTGAAGGAACTCAAACAGAACGAGCTTCTTTTCTTATAGCGAAGCAGGTCGTTGAACAGTGCGACCATTTGATTGACTATCACGGCGGCGACCTCGATGAAAGCCTCCGCCAGTACAGCTATTGGACAAAGACGGGAAATGACGCACAAGATCGAATTTCTCGCGAGATGGTGCTTGCATTTGGACTCGACCATATCATTATTTCGACGGAAAGGCCGAAGGATCCGAACGCATCTCGATATCTAGAAAACACGGCAACGACGCGCGGGAAACCATCGATCACAGTCGAAGCGGGACATGCCGGAACTGTCGAGCCGGAAGACGTGAACGCGCTCGTCCAGGGCACTTTGAGTGTGATGAGGTACTTAAAAATGTTGGCAGGCTCTCCTGACAAGGTAGAGCATCCAGTCTGGATTGAAAAGGTGGTCCCGCTGACGAGCAGCCAGACCGGGATTTTCTATCCCCTGTTGAAGCGCGGAACATACGTGCAAGAAGGTATGAAGGTGGGCTATGTCACTGACTACGTCGGCAAAATGCTGTTCGAAGCACGCGCGCCCGCTGCGGGCGTTGTTCTTTACATATGCTCCGTTCCATCAATGAAGAAAGGCGAGACAATTTGCAACATTGGGGTGGTAGGAAGAGAGCCTTCGGATTAACCAGGAATTCTGGTGTCACGCGGCGTCTATTCTCTCGAATTTAGGCAGGGTTCCGGATGATGTGACGGATTTCACCGACTCAGAGACACTTATTTTGCTACTATACCGCCACTCTTCTGAACTTCGACTCCTGGTTGCCTCCCAGGGGGTCGAGGTTCGCTTCAACAGGGGCGATCGCCAAGATCGCCCTTGCTTTTTCATGCCCGGATGTTTTCGAAAAACGCAGCCAACTTCGTTTCATCAAGCTTTCCGTTTGTCCTGACTCCGCTGCATATATCCACAGCAAATGGCTGCACGCGTGCAATCGCTTCCGCGACGTTTTCCGGTTTCAGGCCACCGGCAAGGTAAACCGGTTTGCCAGCCTCCGAAACAATTCTGCTGCTGATCTCCCAGTTATGAGTCCGGCCGGTTCCTCCAAGTTCTTTCACGGAAGCGCTGGGGTTTCCTGAATCGAGCAGCAGGGCGTCAACGTGTGGAGCAGCTGAAAGCGCTTCGTCGAATGAGCTGTTGTCGACTACATGGATCACCTGAATGATTCGAATCCCCGGCATTCCTACGCGCAGTTTGGAATAACCGGCAAGAGGAAAAGAATCCACAAGCTGGATGGCAGTTGTACGCGTACGACGATGTTGTCCGATGACAGCGATAGGGTCCTGCTTGCTGGTTAGCAGAAAACTGTCGACGCCGGGAGGAATGCGGCTCGCAATGCGGGCGATGAGGTCTTCCGGTATGGGACCAGGCCCGCTGGGCATCTCGGAGACGAGGCCAATCGCCGAAGCTCCATAGCGGATGGCAAGTTCAGCCTCTTCGAGGCTCTGAATGCAACAGATTTTCACTCGAGGCCTGGTTGGATGCGTCATTTGGTTTTTATGAGACGCCAGAATTTTTTTGCTCCGCCTGGTCTTTCAAAGCCATGAGAATTCTTTTTCGGATGAAGCCGCTGAAAGGGCGCACGAAGATCCAGTAGAAACGAAAGCGGTTCAAGCTTGCTCGGTCGAGACAATGCACCCTGGTTTCTGTGGCGGCTTGAGTAAGACCGGGTTGAATTTCAGAGATGGAGAAATTCCACACGGCTTTGGCGTAGCCGGGCGTTTGAAAACTTCTGAACGAGTCCACAGTTAAAGATTGAATGCAGCCTGATGGACTCCAGAACTTACCCACAATCCCAAAAGCCATTTCCACAGCCGCTCGTTCGCCTAGAAAGACAAAGCCCATCTCTTGAAGGTCGCTCAAGGATGTGGCCGCGCCGGCAAGCCCGCGCAAACGAAACAAGATTCTCGTGAAAATGGATGGAGTGAAATTCAGGGTTCGAACGACGGAAAAAACCTCTTCGGTCGAGGCATTGATGTTTATTCTGTGACGCTCGGAAAAATCAAAAACAGGGAGGAATTGATCAATCAGCGCCGGATTTCTCATTATGATCGCTTGAAAAGAAAAAGCCACAAGAACGTTCGTCCTTGTGGCTTCTAGATACCGAAACGTCATCTATTTTGCAACGACTTCTTCCCGTTCGCGTCTGTTGCCTGCTGATTCAACGGAAAGAGGGGTTATGGCGAATTCTTTGTGGCGCTTTTTCGCGAACAGCGATTTGAGCCACGCTTCCGTCTCTTCCAATTTCGAGAACATCACCGGCACAATCACCAGTGTGAGGAAGCTCGAAATGGTCAGTCCGGAGATGATGGAAACGCCCAGCGGCCCCCAGAACCCTGCGCTCTCGGCTCCAATCACAAACTTGAACGCACGCCAGTCGAAATCAAACCCAGTCGCCAGCGGGACAACGCCCAGCACTGTTGTGGCGGCTGTGAGCAGGATCGGTCGCAAGCGAGTTCGCCCAGCTTCCGTTAGTGCTTCGTCCAGCGGCATGCCCTCCTTCCGTTTGCGATTGGCAAAGTCAAGGAGCACAATCGCATTTTTCACAACGATGCCTGCAAGAGCGATAACGCCGACCCCCGTCATGATGAGGGAGAAGGGCGTCTGAGTGATGATCAGTCCCCACAGAACGCCGATGAGCGCCAACGGCACCGTGAACATGATGACAATCGGCACCTTCAACGAATTGAACTCCATC
>JANOGR010000221.1:0-3766 GCA_031406095.1 Ignavibacteriales bacterium | reverse complement strand
GAGGTAGGTTTCTCCTCGTCAGAGTTGGAAAAAGCCCGACCCGTGTCAATCAGTCGGGCTTTTGTTTTAGGGGAAATTTCGCTAAGTATTCCTCTGTGATGGAAACTATCAAGAGTTCGCTTGTTCATCGCCTTGGCTCTTTGAAGACAAGCCAGAAGGGGCCTTATCCTGTTTTGATCCTGCTTCACGGCCGGGGCGCCGACGAAAATGACCTCATGGGGCTGGCTTCCTACCTTGACCCCCGGTTCTTCGTCATAAGCGTGAGGGCTCCGTTTCCATTCGAAAACGGCGGGTACACTTGGTACACAGTGCTCGAAATCGGCAAACCTGAGCCCCGCGAATTCATGGAAAGTTACGAACGGCTTGTTCAGTTTCTCGACGATATCAAGAAACAGTATCCTGTCGATCCGGGGCGCGTCTTTTTGCTCGGGTTCAGCATGGGAACGATGATGTCTTTTTCACTCGCGTTGACGAAACCGCAGAGCATCCGTGGCGTGGTGGCACATAGCGGATATATTCCCGAGGATACCGGTCTCGCGTTTCGACTGAACGAATTGAATGACACTTCTTTTTTTGTGGCCCATGGCCTGCACGATCCAGTCATACCTGTGCAATTCGGCAGGCGTGCAAAAGAAATCCTCGGGTCGGCGAAAGCCGACTTGACCTACAAGGAGTATCCCATCGGGCATGAGATAAGCGATGAGAGCCTGCATGACCTTTCTGAGTGGCTCAAGACACGAATTGGCTCCGGAAACCCATGAAAAGCCGGACGCGCAAAACTGCCACTTCTAGCTTTGGAACAAAGGGCCGGGTCAGCCACGACTCGGCAAAGTTCTACAAAAGCCGGCTTTATGGGTCGTTATTGCCCTCAAGCAATAAATTGTCTGCATCAAACCCGCTCCCAAAAGCGTGCGAGTACAAGATTTTCTGCAAGAGCAGTGAATCGATGGACGATTTGCCGGATGGCTGTGTTCACCTCATGATCACTTCGCCGCCCTACAACGTCACAAAAGAATATGACGAGGATTTTACGCTGGAAGAATACCGGGAATTCCTCAAAAGAGTTTTTTCCGAATCGTATCGGGTTCTTGTCGAGGGCGGGAGAGCCTGCGTCAACGTGGCCAACATCGGGAGGAAGCCGTACATTCCATTGCACGCTTACATCATCGAAGACATGTTGGAAATTGGCTTCTCCATGAGGGGTGAGATCATTTGGAACAAAGGGACGAGCGCAGGCCCCTCCACAGCATGGGGAAGCTGGCAGTCTGCTTCAAATCCGACTCTGCGGGACGTACATGAGTACATCCTCGTGTTTTCAAAAGGCGATTTCTCCAGAAACGGGAACAATCACAAGAACACCATCACGCGTGACGAGTTCCTCGAGAATACGAAGAGCGTCTGGACTATTGCATCCGAGTCTGCAAGACGAGTGGGCCATCCGGCTCCATTCCCGGTTGAGCTCCCCCGCCGTCTCATCGAATTGTACAGCTTCGAGAATGACGTTGTCCTCGACCCGTTTGCGGGGAGCGGCTCGACCTGTCTCGCCGCCAAAACAAGCAGAAGGATTTTCGTCGGCTACGAAAAAAATGAGACCTATGTGCAACTGGCATTGAAACGTCTGACGGATCCCTCGAAATAAACCTCGGTTTTTGACCTCCTCAATTTTGTTTGTATATTGAAAACGCTTTCCCATTCAAGTCAGCCTATGAAAACAATCTTCTTAACCCTTCTTGTTCTTACTTTCAGCTGGAACACTCCGGCGTTTTCCTTCCAGGAGAAAACGAATGAGGCCCTTCAAGATGCTTTTCGCCGGGTAAAGGAAAAGTTTGCTCCCGACAAAAGAACCGCCGTGTTCGACATCTCCTGGGAGCGAAACGGAGCTTCGCTCGTGCTGAAAGGAGAGACCGACAATCCCAGCGCAAAAGCCGAATTGGTTCGCGCCTTTCAGGAATCATCATCCATCGCTTTCGTCGACAGCATCCGCCTTCTGCCCGATCCCTCCCTCGGCGAAAAGACTTTCGGGATCGTTGCATTGAGCGTCGGCAATGTAAGAAGCAAACCCGGAAACCCCGAAGAGCTGGCCACCCAGGTACTCATGGGCATGGTCGTCAAGCTCTTGAAAAAGGAATTGGGATATTATCTGGTCCAATCATCAGACTCGTATCTCGGCTGGCTGGATAGCGACGCCCTTTTTTTGGCGGACAGAGGAACGGTCGACGGTTGGGTCTCAGGGCCGAAAGTCATAGCAACGGGATTTTTTACCCAGGTGCGGGAAAAGCCGGACGCGAATGGACAACCCGTCTGCGACCTTGTTGCCGGCGGGATTCTCAAAACCGTGGATGCAAAGAACTTGTGGGTTCAGGTAGAATTGCCGGACGGAAGAAAAGGGTATGTCGATCGTGCATACGTCGAAGACTACGAATCCTGGAAGGCCTCTCGAAAACTCACCGGAGAAAATATTGAGAAATCCGCAAAATCGCTGATGGGCATCCCATATTTGTGGGGCGGAACATCCGTGAAAGGCATGGATTGCTCCGGGTTTAGCAAAACGGTTTTTCGGATGAACGGAATGGAACTGAACCGCGATGCAAATCAGCAAGCCCTCATGGGTGAGGATCTGAACCCCGGCGAAGGGTTTCAAAACTTGCGAAAAGGGGACTTGCTCTTCTTCGGACGCAAGGCCTCATCCGAGAGACGAGAAAGCATCAGCCACGTTGCCGTTTATCTGGAGAACAAGACCTTTATTCACACTCCGTCGGGGCGGGGTGTGAGGTTTGGCAGTTTTGACCCGGCGGCTTCTTTTTACGACGAAGCAAATCTCAAACGATTCGTGCGCGCTCGTCGGCTCATCCCGGCGACAGCAACCCCTGAGGTCCGGAAAAACAACTGAACCGAGGAACATCTGCCCAGAAAAAAAAGACATATCCTCGTCGTTGACGACGAACCTTCCTGGAGAAAAGTCCTTTCTCTTTTCCTTCATCATAAAGGCTACGATGTGAAAGAGGCTGGGAGTGGCGCCGAGGCGTTGAAAACACTTTCCAAATTCAAGCCGGATCTGATTTTCAGCGACGTGAGGATGCCTGAGATGAACGGGTTCGACTTGCTCGACAACATCAAAAAGGTCCCATCTCTTTCCTCAACCCCTGTGGTGTTTTGCTCGGCCATCGACGATTTCGAAGCAAAGAAAGTTGCCAAAGATCTTGGCGCGGCCGGATACTTGGTAAAACCCTTCGACGACGAAGAGATTTCCTCAATCCTTTCCAGCACTTTCCCCCGCTCGTTGTAGCGCCCGTCACTCGCTCATTGCTAATCTGCCAAGCAGTCGCTAATTTAGGTTTGGCATGAAGTTTTCATTTCGCAATATCCAGCGATTCCGCACGGCACTCGGCCCTGTCGAGCAGGCTCAGGTTGTTGCGTCCACAGCCGTCGTCGTTGCTCTGATCACCATTCTTACTGTCAGAATCATCAGCGCTCCAAAGGGAGTACCTCTCGATTTTCTTCTTTTTGTCAGCGTCACTACGGTCGGGATATTCGGGTTCATTATTGTCGTCTTCACCCTGAAGTACGGGCGTCTTCTCGAAGACCAGAAAAAAGAACTGATGGCGCTGAACACAGTCTCCGAGGCAGTCAACCGCGCTGTGGATATCAATTATCTGTTTCAAAATGTGCTCAATGAGATCAAGCGTCTTCTTGACAACGAGTACGCGTGGATTTATCGTGTCATCGGGTCCAGGCTTGTGCTGAACGCTCAACGGGGAACCGAAGA
>JANOGR010000171.1:0-1534 GCA_031406095.1 Ignavibacteriales bacterium | reverse complement strand
TTTTGCCCGAAGATGTCATTGACTTCGTTGCTGAAGCGTCCCGGCCGACATTATGGACGACGAGACAGGCGCAGGAAATTGCCGAGAAACTCGTCGCCGGGCACGTGTCGGAAGGCCACGCGTTGACTTATGTGCTCGAGGCCGACCCGGAGGAAAGCATGGAACACACGAAGCAGCTGTTGGGCGAACTTGACGAATCTGAGATCCAACAGCTTCTCCAAAAGCTTGGAGAAAGGACAATGTTATGAAGATTGGAATCGCCCTCATTGTTTTGATGTTCTCGACCGCTTTAGGCCAGGAGATGCCCATGAGAGGCCCGGCGATGGAGCGTGTGGAGCAATTTAAGAAAATCCGCATGATGGAGGTGTTGAAGCTGGATGAAGAGACCTCCCTGAGGTTTTTTGCCCGGTACAACAAATTTCAGGAAGAGTTGAGGGAAATAACCGTAAAGCGCGACAGTTTCATCGACCAACTGGCTGCACTGAGGAGATCGAATGCCAGCGACGGCGAGTATGAAAAAGTGTTCAAAGAGCTTACGAGTGTAGAAGGGAAGATGGCAGAAGAGCGCTCGAAATTTCTACAGGAGCTCAAAGGAGTCGTTTCGACGAAGCAAATAGCAGAATACATTGTTTTTGAGAGGAATTTCAACCGGCAGTTGTTTCAACTCGTGAGGGAGATGGCGCAGGAGAGGAATCAGAGAAGAATGGGCCCGCCGATGCGCTGAAGGTTACTCTCCAGAGCTTATCAAAGCCGACTCTGCAAGAGTCGGCTTTTTTGTTTGTGCGAGCAAAAGGCATAACGGAACAGATGTAAATCGGTAGGGGCTTGATTTATCAAGCCCTTACGATTACCGTAACGCCCCTACGAAAACGATTCGCCCCATCGGTTGTTACCTCATTTCGTTTTATATCTTAAAGGGTTTTCTAAATCATCAATTCAGCCATCGCGCGGACTAGGTAAATTACCTAACCGAGTCGTACGTACTTTACCTAGTGCGCGATTCAAAAGAATTCCCTTGCGCTTGACTTGGCCGGTGTTTACTTTTTCATCAACGCTTGTTACAATCCCGCCACGCCACCACAGATTTCAGGGGAGGCACAATGCGATGCAGAGTGACGAGTTGGTTTCTGCTCATGATGTTTCTGGCTAGTTCCAGCCTGGCTCAGGTTCGCATCCGTGAAAAAGTCTCGATCGACCCCAAGCCTCCGAACATGGTTGAATCGACCTCAGGTGGCAATATGTCACTTGTGGTGACCTTTAGTTTCACTGGATCCATCAGACCCGACATGCCTCGATTTCTGAGGGCCACAAATTGCGCTACGGATCAGTTCGTTGACCCGATGTCAACTTCTGCCACCATCAGCATCCCAGCCCGCAGCGGACGGAATACAACTGTTGCCCGCTGGTCCATTCCTGCCGGGACATCAGGAACCGCCAAACTCAAAATCGAAATGGACGGAGTCGTCCTCCGGGAAGACACGATAGCCGTCAGTTGTTTCTGCACATTGCAGATGAACCCTGAAGTATTCCTGCA
>JANOGR010000129.1:0-6520 GCA_031406095.1 Ignavibacteriales bacterium | reverse complement strand
GTTTGCCGCCTGTAATGCGGATCTTCTCGCCGCTTGCGGGCGGCGTGATTGTGACGGCGTTCATACGGTTGGAAGTCCTCGATTAATAAGCAAATATTATCACACCGATCCGTTGTCCAACGACCAAATCCGCCCCCGCATCAATGAGGAATCGCATCTCTTCCCTGGTTTTTGAGTCGGGAAGGTCTGCATATTCCCTCCCACCGTGATAACTCGCTATGACAAAATCTGCTTTTTTTCTCACATCTTCAATCTCAAGTTGCACTCTCTGAGAATCGAAGTCAGAAATATAGCCCTGCCATGATTCTCTTCCATCCCAGGATTCCATCTTATTAACAAACTGCGTGTAAGCCACGATCCCTACACGAATCGAATTTTTTTCAATCAGAGTCGGAGGAAACATCGCCGAGGAGTCGAATGACGTTCCCGCAACACTGACCCCTTCCGAGCGAAGCAGGGTAATTGTTTCCCGCAAGCCCTTCATCCCATAGTCGAATGCGTGGTTGTTCGCGGTCGAAACCACGGATACGTTGGCCCGTCGTACGGACGCTGCTGCCACCGGCGGCCCACAGAACACGATATTGGATTTCGGGTCCTCCGTTTCGCCATTCTGGTCGCTCAGCTGGCTTTCAAGATTGAAAAATACGATGTCCTGCTTCGAAAAATACTCGCGCACCTTCTCAAACGGGTAGTCGATTTCACCTTTCAAGATTATTTGCCCAACCGTTCTGCCGAGATTCACATCACCGAAGGCGACAATCGATATTCGTGCGACAGAATCCGGTTGAGCCGATGCCAGGCCCAGACCCACACCGACAATTCCAAGCAGCCGTAAGCCCAAGATTCAACTCCGCACAGTAAAGAGGAGGACGATGATTGTCACAGAACCCGCGATGATCAGGAGCGGTCCGAGAATCTGGTCGAAAAAGCCGGGTTCGTGTTCAGAAGGGGCCATGGGATCATTTTTCGAAGCGACAGTATCGACGGATTCTCGTTGAAACGTTCCCAGCGTGACAACTTCCAACGCATTGCTTCCCCACATCCTCGCTTCAACCACCGACCTGCAATATCTTTGGAAGCCTCCCGTCGGAACTGCTTGAAATGTAACCGATTGGTCGAGGACCGCAATGCGCAATTCTTTTTCATCTCCGCCGCCTAATACAGGCTGAAAACCTGCTTTCTTGAGTGCTTCGATAAACGCGTTTTCCGTGAGCGTTTTCCACGGGCTGTTTTCGACCGAAACAAGAACTCGGACCGGTTGTTCAACGGTGAGCTTCCCGACCACCTCCTGTGCAATGCTTGATGCCTGGTCTCTCAATCGAACGAGCAAGGGGAAGGATGACTGAGAAATCCCCAAATGGCCCGCGAAAACAACGGCGATGGCATCCAACAGAAAGACCCGCGGGGCGCTTCTACCCGTAGATACCTCGAAGTTTGAGTGTGCGTGCAACTTTGTCGATGGCGAGAATGTAGGCTCCGATTCGGAGAGTAACTTTGTATTGTTCAGCCGTTTCATAGACCGAATTGAAAGCTGCTTTCATCATTGTTCCCAGCTGCTTATTGACGCGGTCCAACGACCAGAAATAACCGATGCGATCCTGCACCCACTCAAAATACGACACCGTCACGCCGCCCGCGTTGGCGAGAATATCGGGAATGACCAGAATCCCTTTTCCCTGGAGGATCGGGTCGGCTTTGGCAGAAGTTGGGCCGTTGGCCCCCTCACAAATGATCTTCGCCTTTATTTTTGGGGCGTTCCGCTGTGTGATCTGGTCTTCTTTGGCGGCCGGCACCAGCACATCGCATTCGAGCTCGAGCAATTCTTCCTGAGTGATCCGGTCGGCGTCCTGAAATCCCGCAAGCGACCTGTTGGTTTTCGCCCATTCGATGGCTTTGTTGACGTCGATTCCTTTTTTGTTGTAATACGCAGCGTCGACATCGCCGACACCGATAATCCTGCAGCCTTGCTCCGCCAGGAGTTGGGCTGTGATCGAACCGACGTTCCCGAATCCCTGCACCACAACGGCGGTGTCTTTTGGCTTCATGCCGAGGTGCTCCATGGCTGTGAGGGTCACAATCATGCACCCTCTTCCCGTCGCTTCCCTCCTTCCAAGAGACCCGCCGATGATTAACGGTTTGCCGGTGACAACTGCCTTTTCCGTTCGGCGAACGTGCATGCTGTAGGTATCCATGATCCAGGCCATCACCTGTTCGTTCGTGCCCATGTCCGGCGCCGGCACATCGCGATCCGGGCCGAAAATATCCATCATGTTTGCGGTGTAGCGTCTCGTAATCTTCTCAACCACCAGGGGCGACAGCTTTGTTGGGTCGCATTTCACTCCCCCCTTTGCACCGCCGAAAGGAATGTTCATGATGGCACACTTCCAGGTCATCCACGCAGCCAGTGCTTTCATTTCATCGAGCGAAATATCGGGCGCGTAGCGGATTCCGCCCTTGGAAGGGCCGAGGATGTCGTTATGAATCACGCGATACCCCTCAAAAACCTTGATTTCACCGTTGTCCATAGCAATCGGTATCGATACGACGACTTGCTTTACGGGAGTTTTGAGGTATTCGTACAAACCTGGGTCGAGCTTGAGCAGATGCGCCGCCACATCAAAGCGGTTCATCATGGACTCAAACGGGTTCTCCTTATCGAGAATGGGAGCTGGTTCTTTGTAGACCGCGGGCTGATGAACGTCCATAATGATTCTGGATTAGGAAGCTGTTGTGGCTGGCTGCTGAATTATTTGGATGAGTTTGAATTTACAAAAAAAAGGAGGGACTTCCAATGAAAACAGACGAGCTACTTACGTTTTTGCGTGGGTTCCAGCATGGTTTGAAGCGTACGAAAGATGATTTCTGGACGCTCGTCGAGAAAGTGTCTCGAAAACCTTCGGGCCCGCCGTATTTCATTCGAATCCACTTCTCCAAAAATGAGATCCTTTTCAAAAGTTTTAGCCAGAGCGACGTGGTCTCCGGATGGAGACACGATAGTGGAGCCTCCCCAGAAATTCACGCCGTCTTCAAAACCCACCCGGTTGCAAAACAACACGTACACATTCAGCAAGCGTGCATAACATCGATGATGTTCATGGTTGATTTCCTGGTTTTCAAGCTTCTTGCTGTCGGATCCAAGGCGCGTTGGGCTCGCCGTGAGACTGAAGATTGCTTCGGCTCCGTCGACGGCCAGGAGATACGGGAGCGACATGTGCCACAAGTCTTCACAAATCAGCATTCCAAACCTGCCGAGTTTGGAATCGAACGCCCGGGCACGGTCTCCCGAGCTGAAATATCGGCCTTCCTCGAACATCCCATACGTCGGCAGATACACTTTCCGTTGGATATACTTGATTTCGCCGTCTTCGAGAAACATGGCGCTGTTGTAAATCCCGTGCTTGGGGCCGCTTTCGACAAAACCAAGGATGATGGAAATTGATTTGCTTTTTTTCTTCAATACATCGAGCTGCTTGTCGCGGGCGGGGTCGAGCGCAATATCCCATGCAAGGTCCCGTACGGTATAACCCGTGAGACTCAGCTCTGGAAACATGATGAGCTTAGCTTTCCGGCGGATCGCTTTATCGATAAGTTCGAGATGGTGCTGAATATTATGGGGAACGTCGCCGACGCGGGAGTCGATTTGGGCGAGTGCTGCGGTGAACTTCATGAGGCTATGTCACACGGACTTGATTAGAAAGCTCATTCGCGTCGTCGGGTTTTCTCGGAAAATGCTGAGCCAGGACTTTGCCAATGGCCCGCACGCCCGACACGATCCCCTCGCGGAAATTCTGCTTCGAGAACTGTTCAGACATGATGTCCGCAATCAACTGCCACGTGCCTTCCGGGACTTTTCCATCGATCCCTGCATCCGCCAGAATGTAGAACTGCCTCGTTTCAGAGAGAAAAAACAGCAACACGCCCGTGCGGTCTCTGGTATTCACCATCCCGAGTTCTGCAAATTCCTTTCGGGCCAGGGCTTCCACGTTTGCGCCTTGTTCTCCGCGTGAGCGTTCCTGACGAATCGAGACGCGGACCTCGCCGGACGTGATCCATTCCACTTTGGTAATCGCGTCGGCTACTGCCTTCAGATCGTCTTCCGAGAGAAGTTTCTTGAGGTTTTCTGCCATGCGGACTCCTGCTATGACAAGTCGATCATTTTGATGTCTTTGATATACTGGACAGTCTTGTCATCCTTTAAATTCTTCAGTTTCTCCATCTTCGTTTCCATACGATCCAGGTTTTCTTTAATGAGACTGAGATATTTTGCCGCTTTGTCCGATTGATCACGCTCGAGCATGTGGCTGACGGCAACTCTCATTTCCACCAGGGGAGCGGTCATTTCACTGGTAATCGAGACCACGAATTCCTGCATGGCTTCCAGGCGTCGTTTGCGGATATCGAGCTCCGTCACCTCCCGATGGAGCTTTTGCTTTTCAACCACGCTCTGGATTGCATTGGGAAACACGGGGCTCGTGATGTCTTCTTTGAGCAGATAATCGGACACACCCAGCCTCAAAGCCTCCACGGCAACCTCCATGTCCTTTTTCACCGTAAGGAATACGATGGGAAGATTCTTGTTTTTGTCTCTCAGTCTCTTGGTCACCTCGAGGCCGTTCATCCCCGGGAGAAAATAATCCATGATGACGACGTCGATGTTCTTGTTTGATTCGACTTCCTGGATGGCCGAAGGCCCATCAGGTTTTGAAACAACTTGAAACGACGCCGTTTCAATCCGATTAAGATAACTCTCAACCAGTTTTGCCATATCCGGGCTGTCGTCCACGAGAAGCACGTTAATGGGGGTTGAGTTCACTGCTCGTTTACCTTCTCGACAACCATCGACGAACGTGATAATGCCGGCAATTCTCTGCCGATGACCGGCGCCAGGGCCGCCAGGCGTCCGAGGAGCGACTTAAACTTATCCGGGCGGAGTGACTGAAACCCGTCTGACAATGCACTGTCCGGGTTGGGATGCACTTCAATCATGAGGCCATCGGCTCCGGCCACAATCGCTGCTTGAGCCATCGGGATCACGAGATCCCATGCCCCCGTTCCATGACTCGGGTCCACGATAACAGGCAAATGGGAAAGTTTCTTGAGTACGGGGACAGCGTTCAAATCCAGCGTATTCCGGGTCGCGGTTTCAAAGGTCCGGATGCCGCGCTCACACAGCATGATTTGGTAATTGCCGCGTGATGCGATATACTCCGCCGCCATGAGCAGCTCTTCCACCGTTGCAGAGAAGGATCGTTTGAGCAGCACCGGACGCCGGGTCTCGCCGATCCTCTCCAACAGCGAGAAGTTGTACATGTTGCGAGCGCCCACCTGCAGAATGTCCGAATATTCAGCAACGGCGCCGAGAGTCTCGGTATCCTTCACCTCGGTCACGATATGCATCCCCGTTTTCTCGGCCGCTTCCTTGAGATACTCGAGGCCTTCAAGTTTCAAACCTTGAAACGAGTATGGTGAGGATCTTGGCTTAAACGCTCCGCCGCGCAAAAACCTCACTCCCATTTCACTCAGCATATCCGCCATTTCGAGAATCTGGCTCCGGCTCTCCACAGAACATGGACCGGCAATCACCGTCAACGCACGCCCTCCAATCTCGTCATTCCCGACACGGATGACCGTGTTGTCCGGCTTTATTTCACGACTGACGAGCTTGTACGGTTTTGAAACGGCGACTGCATCGTGGACTCCGGGGAGGCTTAGAAAAAGGTCCGGGTCGATTCGTCCCTTATTTCCAGTAATCCCGATAGCAACGCGTTGCGCCCCGGGCATTTCATGCGGTATAAACCCAAGGGAGCGAACCTTGTCCTTGACTTTTTCGATATCGGCCTTCGAGGCCTCTTGTTTCATTAAGACAAGCATTTCCGGATCACAGCTCCTTCAACATTCGATGTTGGACATTCCTCATTCGACATTTCTTTTCCAGCTCAGCTTTCACCATTTTCCTGTCGCGCCTCCCCCTCCCGACATTCCCCCTCCGCCGCTCCATCCACCAAACCCACCAGAGGAAGAGCCGCCATCTCCCCGCGAAGAATAGCCCCAGCCGGGATAGTACATCCATCCTTTTCGCCCGATGACGTAGCGTCTCCGGGAAACGATCATGGGGAGCAAGAAGATAAAAAATACGGCCACAAACACTAACACAAGAACCCCTGCAATGACGGGCGCTTCTCTCCCCCTTGAATCAGCGGAATACTCTCCTGCGGTCGCCTTCATGATGGCAGAAACTCCGTTCGCCAGGCCGGCAAAATAGTTTTCTTCGCGGAACATGGGTTCTATCTCTTTCTCAATAATCTGGGAACAGATGGCGTCTGTCAATGAACCTTCCAGCCCGTACCCGACCTCGATTCGCACAAGGCGGTCCATTTTGGCCACGACGATAAGCGCGCCGTTGTTCTTGTTTTTTTGTCCGATGCCGTTTTTCTCAAACACCTTGTTCGCAAATTCCTCAATGGAACCGCTCCCCATCGAACTCACAACTAATATGGCAATCTGCGTTGAGGTTGTGTCC
>JANOGR010000126.1:0-4183 GCA_031406095.1 Ignavibacteriales bacterium | reverse complement strand
CCTCAGTTGCTCTCGCAGTTAGGGATGTCCGCCATAAAGATTGGCGGATAAACTCCGGGCGCCCCTCGATTCTTCTCGTCAGTTGCTTTTGCGTTAGGCGGCCCCGCCATAAAAGATGGCGGGTAAACTACGGGCTTGGTGCCGCTTCCATCGTTCCCCCATCGGCGGCACGGAGGCGAATAGCCGACCCCGGAGGACGCCGACCCGTACGCCTTCACGTTTTTTGTGTCCCGCTGTTTTTGAGCGGGATCAGTGAGGGGAACGCCCATAAATAAGTAAAAAAGAAAGTATTGGAGTTAAAGAAAGTAGTTGAGTAGCGGGCGTTCATTCCGTCGGATTTTCCGTCACAAGCTAGAATAAACAAAGATGTCCGTCGAGAATCAGACGGGCTTATTGGTTTCACGGGCTTCTCTATGCCCGAACAAAGACTTTCTTTGCTACCTGCGGAATGTTGATCGGGGCAAAATAGCTGGCGGGATACAAGTAATCTTCACCCGACTCGTCAACCACTCTGACGCGTCCGTGCGTCGAGGCCTCTGAATCACGAACCAATCTATAAACCTTTTTCAGCTCCAGGGAAGTTTCATAATTCTTGTTTTTGATACAAATGACGTATTTTGGATTGATCATGGTTACGGTTGCGGTATCTCGAGGTCTTTACAGATTTTCCTGGCTAGATAATCAATGATTTCCCTGTGGCGGGGAACTGTGGAGGCTTTCTTTGTCTTGCGGTTGACATACACAGTGTGTCTACCGCCCTCCCGAAGGAATTCGCAACCGTGCTTTTTCAGATGGCGGATAAGGTCCGAACGTTTCAAACGTTGGCGATTGTCAGCGGTTCCCTGATAACCGTTTTTCCGGCAATGGACTCCTCGGCAAGATCCCGATTTGCCTGAAGTACCAATTCAACCGCCTCGACAAGGTTCGCACGTGCCTCTTTGAGGGTTTTCCCCTGAGTGTTTGCACCGGGCAATTCCTCTACAAAAGCAACATAGCCCTTAGGAAATTTCTGAAATACTGCGGTGAAATTCATTCATTCCTCCTTACAACGAAAAGATACGATTCTTGGTATTAAAAACCTCGGTTTCGAAGTCCACTGATGCAAATTTAGCTCAATGATTCACGAAAGGCAAACCGCGCATCGCCGTATTATTGCGCCTTTTGAACGAGCAGTCTGAACACCAGGAAATGCGAGACGAGGTGTTGAGAATTCACACAAACGGTAACTGGACTGGGCAGATTGTAGCGGGTGACCTACGCAGCTTTTTCCGGATTGTGCGCGGCACACTACAGCCGCAGGTTCGCCTCATCCAGGCTGCTGCCGCCATCCGAAAACGCAATCTCGTGGTCGAAATGCAGGTTGAACTCCGAACTGCAGATGACGCATTTCCCCTTGTCCCTCTGCCAGACCTTGATCTTGACTTGTGTGGGGATGAGCTGGGCGGAGAGCATGTCGGTCACAAGAAAGGCTCCCTTTGCAACGGGTTTCAGGTAGAATCTGAACACCTTCCGTTTGTCGGACATAACCATCGCCGTATCCACGAGCTCGAAAAAGCCCTTGTAAGACCAGATTCCACGGGAGATTTTCTCATAGATCTTGACGAGCTCCGCCTTTGCCCGCCGTCCGCTTTTGAAATCCATCGCAGCGTTGAAGAATTTGCCGTTCTCTGTCCACGCGCCTTTTGCCGCCGTTAACGGCTGGTCGAGGGTTTTCGGGTCAGGCGAACCTTTGGTTTTTGGAAGGTCGTGGCCTTCGTAAATGAGGGTGCCGGTCTTTGCGTCGATTTCATCAGTTATCGGAGCTCCTTTGCGGATGGACCTGAGGAGCACAGAGTGGTTCTGGCCGCTCCCAAAGTTCATCACGTTTTTGATGTTGACCTTTTCCTCCGCCACAACCTGTGCCTCGCTGATGATGTCGTCGACTTGCATGATGCAATGTAGGCGAATTCGGGGCGGGGTTCAAGGAGGGGGGCGAATCGCAACGCGGACATGTGCATTCGGGTAAGGGCGTTCAATTCCTGCCCGCCTCAATGAACTGATAGGCAGGCGGGGAACGCCCCTACCCGGAATAATTCATCTTACCGATACCCCGCAGCCTGCAGCTCAAACAGCTGCGCGTAGCGGCCTTTCGCTGCGAGCAATTCCTGGTGCGTCCCCAACTCCGTCACGCGGCCGTCGGCGATCACCGCAATCCGGTCGGCGATGCGCACGGTCGAGAACCGGTGCGAGATCACGATGCCGATGCGTCCTTTGAGGTTCTCCTTTAGTTCTGCAAAGATCCCCGCCTCCGCCTCCGGGTCGAGCGAAGACGTCGGCTCGTCCAGGATCCAGATGTCGGCGTCGCGGTACATCAGGCGGGCCAGCGCGAGGCGCTGCCATTCGCCGCCGGACAGGTCGTGCCCGCCCTCGAAAAGCCTGCCAACCTTGGACAAGAGTCCGTTCGGCATCTTTTTCACAAGCCACTCGCTCCGGGCATCCCGCAACGCTTTCATGACCTTTTCGTCGTCTACCTGTCCATCCGGCCTGCCCATCAAAACGTTTTCTTTCACGGACAACTCGTAACTCGCATAGTCCTGAAACAACACGCCCATGCGGCTGCGCAGGTCAAGGGGGTCCAACTCCTTGATATCCACTCCTCCGACGCGCACGGATCCACGGTCGACATCGTAAAACCGGAGCAGCAGTTTCACGAGAGTACTTTTTCCTGCCCCGTTCTCGCCGACCAAGGCAACCAGCTCTCCATGGCGTATTTTCAGGCTCAGGTCCGCAAGAGCCGGTTCAGTCCCGCCTGGGTAGGAGAACGAAACGTTGTCGAACTCAATCCCATCAATAGAACCGGCCGGAATGACACTTGGTTTGGCGGGTGCACGAACGAGCGGCTCGATTGCCAGAAACGAAAAGTAATCGTCGAGGAACGTGGTGTGCTGGTCGACAGCCACAAACGTGCTGGAAATTGTTGCGAGGGTTCCTGAGACTGACGTGAAAGCGCCGATCACGAGAACCACACCTCCCGGGCTAATCGCGCCGGCCACTCCCTGAACAGCGACAAACAAGTAGGCGAGCGCGAGAGTTGTTCCGGTTACGAGTCCGGTCAGCATCGAGATGCGAGTGCCCGACCGGTACATGTGCTCCCGTTGTTTGAAAAGATCCTCGGACAGTGTGCGATGCCTTCCAAGCAGGTAGTCGGCAAGGACGTAGGCCCGTATTTCCTTCGTAGTGCGTGGCTGGGCAAGCAGGTCGCCCAGATACTCGCGTTCCCGCTCCTCCGGAGTTTCCTTGTAGAAAAACTCGTAAAGACGCGACGTCACACGACGCTCGAGGGCAAGGGAAAGCAAGGCAGCCGCGAGTGCGAGAATGACCAGCACGTAGTGAAGACTTGCCAGGAGTGACGCCATTAGTACGATCGTCACGATGTTTCCCGACAGCCCCAGGACTGACCACGTGAGGTCCCCGGGCCTCCACGAAACGTCCCGCTTGGCGCGTGCAAGACGGTCGTACCAATTCGAGTTGTCGAAATGACCGAGGTCCAGCTTCGAAGCCTTCGTCAGCAAACGCCGCTCCGCTTCGAGCTGAACGCGGCGGACGAACAGATTCCTGCCGTAGCCCGAATATGCGCCGATAGCTCGCTGCACTCCGACGACAACCCACAAGCCGACCACGATGGGAAGCATGTCCGTTAAGCCAAGCGAGTGGAGGCGGGCTTCTGCGATGCTGTTCACAAGAGCGGCACCAAGGTAAACGGAGATGGGTGTCATGGCAGCGCTGACGATCCCCAGCACGGAATATCGGATAAGAGCACGCGGCGACGCGGCCCAGGCAAGCGCGAGGCCCTGCCTCAGATTTTTTCTGACCCTCCGCATGCGGCCCTTCGCGTTCGAATCTGTTTTTTGAGGCATTCCCGTTTGCATAATGGCGTTCAATGTAGCCGAATTCGGGTTGGATTTCAAGTTTAGGAATGAACATTCACTGAGATAATGCTTGGTTGAATGGTGTCCATTTCTTTGCTCGTCCAAAGAAATGGACGAAAGAAAGGACGCCGAAATCGAACGCACTTATTGATACTCCGCCCGCCTGCCTTAATTGCCTGAGGAGGCGGGCAGGCAGCGAAGCGAAGCATGTCCCGAGCGAAGACGAGGGATCGAGGACTGCTCCTTGCAGGGATTACAATAGCACGCTTCGACTT
>JANOGR010000109.1:0-5438 GCA_031406095.1 Ignavibacteriales bacterium | reverse complement strand
CCTCATAAGATCGTTGAAAGTTTTCCGGGACAAGAACGACATCGGCGCCGGCTTCCATTGCAAGAACCGCCGCTTCTTCGGGAGAAAATTTGTCGGTCACACCCTGCATCGTCATTCCGTCGGTCACGATGATGCCCTGGAATCCAAGTTTCTTTCGCAGCAGGCCGGTCATGATCGGATGCGAGAGTGTTGCCGGGCGGTTTTCGGCGTCCAGTTTTGGGAGAGCAAGGTGCGCAGTCATCACGGCTTTAGCGCCCGCTTTAATGCCCGCTTTGAAAGGAACTAATTCCACCGAATCAAGACGTTTCGCGTCGAACGTCAACACCGGCAGCCCCATATGAGTGTCTTCTTCCGTATCGCCATGGCCTGGAAAATGTTTCAAGGTTGCCAAAACGTTTTCTTCCTGAACTCCTTTGACATAGGCGGCACCAAACCGGGCGACCTGTTCCGGATCCTCGCCAAACGAGCGGGTATTAATGATCGGATTCTCCGGGTTGCTATTAACGTCGACCACAGGAGAGTTCGTCCAGTGAATTCCCGTCGCACGAGCTTCTCGTGCCGTGATTTTGCCCATTCGATAAGCATAATCAGGATTATTCGTTGCGGCAACGGCCATAAGTGATGGAAACTGCGTTCCCCCGCCAAAAATGTAATCTGGAAGCTCCGGACCCCTTCCGCGAAGATGGCGCCATGGGACAGAAAAAGTCATCCCGCTTTCCAGATCGGCATTCATGATGAGCGGCGCTTTCGATTCTCTCTGAAGCGCGTTCGCCATGACTGCTATATCAGTCACTGTACCACCCGCAAGAATGAACCCGCCGACATGATATTCCTTGATCATCTTGAGAGCATATTGATATACAGGACTCTTCTTATGACTGTAAACGGCCACGAGATCCGCGACGAACAACTGACCCACCTTCTCCTCAAGAGTCATCGACTTCAAAGTTTTCTCAACCCACTCAATGTCTTGTGATGCGGCACTCATCTGAACGGCAACTGAAAAACAAAAAATGAGTTTTGATATGAGCTTGAACCTTCTCATTCTGCCCGAAAAATTGCTTCCTGAATTTTGTATTTTTTCATCGCTTTTTCATTGAGGCGATAGCAATTCCCGGACCCGCCGGGGATTCGAATCTCACCTTTTTCCACTTCGATGAATGGCTCAATGATATCATCGACAAACCAGCGACGCGAAGACTCAACATCCGTGGGAAAAGTAAAATTTGGCAAAGTGGCGAGATGAAGGGTCTGCGCTGCACCGATGCCGAGCTCGGGCATCGTTCCCGCCCACACCGGTATTTTTGCTTCAGCGCAAAAATCATGAATTTCCTTCGCCTTCTTCAACCCGCCCACACGTTGAATCTTGATGTTCACAATCTTACATGCCTGGATCTCCAGTGCACGGCGAACCGCATCCAGATCTTCCGCCGACTCGTCCAGGCAAATGGGTGTTTTCACCTGCGCCTGCAATTTCGCATGGCCTTCGAGATCAGCCCGCGGGAGCGGCTGTTCAATCATCATGAGGTCAAACTCGTCCAAATTCCTGAGATGCGGGATTTCATTCTGCGAATAAGCACAATTTGCATCCACCATGAGTGGAATGTCGCCAAACTGCTTTCGGACTGCCTCCAGCGGTTTGATATCCCACTGTGGCTGAATTTTTATCTTCACACGTTTGTATCCTTCAGAGAGGTAGCGTTCGATCGCATCAAGCAAATCCTCGATTGTATCATAGATTCCAACTGCCAGGCCAGAGGGGATCGGTTTTTCGTCTCCTCCCAGAAGGACAAACAATGGCTTCCGTTCGCTCTGTCCGATCAAGTCCCAAAAGGCTGTTTCCAGTCCTGCTTTTGCGAAAGGGCTTCCGCTCATCTCGTCAAGCACTGCGTTGAAATCATTGATCGTCTCTGGTGATTTTCTGAGAACCGCCGGGACCAAATCCCTTGTAAGATTTTCCCACACACTTTCCGGCGTGTCCTCAGAATAGAACGACCCTGACTTCGGCGAAGCTTCCCCGTAACCGACAATTCCCTGCGACCACACACCCACAATGATTCCATCATTAGACCGAACTTCTCCGTTACTGATCTTGAACGGTTCAAGAAGGGGAATCTGGACATGATTCAAAGTAATCCGCTCGATTTTCATCGATACCGAACCGGGTTCGTCAATTCACCGATCCGGTCGATGCGACAGACCATCACGTCTCCATTCGTGATAGGGCCAATCCCTCCCGGTGTACCCGTGGAAATAACATCGCCGGGTTCCAGAGTGATATACCGTGTGATAAATTCGATTTGTGTCGGAATGTCGAAAATCAGATCTCGCGTATTTGCTTTTTGCCGAACCTTGCCGTTCACCTGACATTCGATGTCAAGATGGATGGGTGGATCGATCTCATCTACAGTGACTATCCACGGACCCAGCGGAGTAAACGTGTCAAAACTCTTGGACCGGAACCATGGGTGCTTCTGTTCGATGTCCTTTGTTTGTAAATCGCGAGCGCTCACATCATTTGCGATCGTGTAGCCGGCGACAAAATTGTAGGCATTTTTTCTTTTCACCTCAGTTGCCTTTTTCCCAATAATGACTGCAAGCTCTACCTCGTGATCTATTCTTCCCAACCCCTTCGGAATTCGGACGGTTTCTTGAGGCCCTATCACAGAAGACCCGGCCTTCGAAAAGATGATCGGTTCCTTGGGAACCTGATAATTTCCTTCTGCGGCATGTAAGGCATAGTTGAGTCCCAGAGCTACAATTTTCGGAGGACGGGCAATCGGGGCTCTCAACGCAAATTTCTTATGAACCTCGAGCTTGTCTTGCAGGTTGTATTTCTCGACAAACTGAATGGTCGCCTTCATTTTTTCAACGTCGAATGCACCGCTTTGAATCAGGGCACCAAGATTGCTCGTTGGCTCCATCGTTACTCCTCGCTCCAATAGCACCATTGCCGCTTCCGCTTTGGAATAGTCGATCCAGCGGCCGTTCAGGTCAACGCCGATGCACGTTCCACCGTCATGTTCGATTTGTGCAACCTTCATTCTTCTTCCTTCCCGACATTAATTGTTTCTTTGAAATACACTCCGACAGGATGTTGGGCGGCCAGAACTTGCTCAGGATAAGCGAGAACGCGCTTCCTGCGCTCCGGGTCGTTTTTCGTCAGCTCATCGATCCAATGCACACCGTAAAGAACATGGTTCACCTCATCGGCGAGGAGAAACTCGATAAGCTGCTGCGACCTTGCGTCCCCGGTTTTCTTCGCTTTGGCAATCCAGTCCCTCAAGTGTTTGCAACTTTCGCTTTCAAAAGTCATGTTCGAAAGTGCGAGTCGTTCGAGCGGATCCGGCCGATTCACATCCTGTTCCCACCCGAAGCAGCTTGTGGGATACATGCCGACATGCCCCCCGAGCTCTTCAAGCCGCCGCTGCACAATCTCGGCATGCCTTGCCTCGTCCCACGCCTGATGCGCCATGTCCATTTTCATTTGCCAGGGGATGTCCGGGCAATCTGATATAATTCGTCCCATTCGCTCTACAGTAATGAACTCGCTGTTCAGGAGGTCATGAAGCAGGTGAAGCTTGCCTTCTGTTGTATCAAAGGACCAATTCTTTTCCTCGAATTGCTGGTCGCTCGTGATGATATTCCAGCGCGGATCCCGAACGGGCAGCGAGCTATGGGCATGCGTTTTCCTGAAGGAATACTTGCCCGGACTTTTTCCCTCGCCCCAGACTCCACCCGACTCCTTGAGTTCTTTTGACAATTCCTGGTGCCAGGTTTTTCCGCGCTCCCGGTCCGAAGGCGTCACGGTCAGCTTCTCGATCATTGTTTCGCCCCACGCGACATGGTCAAGTTCCTCATCCGCAATGTGGCGAAGGATATACGCCGTCGGCTCGTCGGCTGGAAGCTCGGAATGCTTCAAATGCTGTTTCAGTGCATCGATCATGGCGGGCTTCAGAATTCGGTAGAGGCCGATCATTCGCCGTAATTCATCATCCGCCTTCCAAATTTTTTCCACCAGCTTCACGAATTCATCCCCCGGTGCGATGGATTGATGTTGCTTCGACCGTCCTTTCAGCTCCGGAATACGCTTCCCGATCAAATCAGCATGAACCACATCCTGATACAAATGCCGCCCGAATGCGATCTTGATTTCAGGCTGGATCATCGTGTAAGCCCAGCTTCCGATCAATTCCATCATTTGCATTTCCACGTATCTGTATTTTCCCAGAAGCTGGAGATTTTGTTGAACCGTCAGAGTTGTAACCATGGGCCCTCCTTCACGCTCTCGCGGGTAAACACTTAAAGATTGTCATGCTTGATGAACTCACAAACTGATGATCGCCTACGGCTGCGGGGACAAATACTTCAACGCCACGTTTCAAAGGAATTTCCCCGTGCGAATGCAGCAGCTTCCCTTCGCCGTCAAGCACAATCAGGATGTGATACCTTCCGTGTGTGGAATCGTTGAATTGCTTCCTGACATCCAAACGATTACCCGCAAAACACTCGGTCGTGTCATATCCGAGCAATTGATACTCTGCGCTCTCGCCTTCACGGCGTAGCAACGTTGGCCGAATGACAAGCTCGCGCTGAACTTCCTCTGGCGAATATTTTCGATAGATCAAATTTGACAGCGCAAGATCCTGATCGAGCCCAAGAAAACTTTCGTCTTCGCGAAAGGTGTATGCTTCCGTAACGCGTTCAAGAATGATCGAAAGATCTGTCGGTTCCTGAAGTTCCACCATAAATGCGCCATCCCCGACCGCATGAGGGAGACCCGCCTTGACATACACGACGTCGCCCGCCTTCACCGGAATGCGATGCATAATTTTCATCATACGGTCGAGGTCCTGCCTTTTTAAGATCTCACGATATTCGTCTTTGGCGACTTCCTCTTTAAACGCAATCAATACGAAGGGATCCTTGACGCCTTTCCGCGTTTCAAAAATGAACCATGCCTCGGTTTTTCCAAAGCATGAGTTGAGATGTTTTTTCGCAAAATCTTTGCTCGGATGAGCATGGATAAGAAGCCGAACAGCATAGTCAAGCAATTTGACCAGAAGCGCGGGATTGGAGCCGTATGTCTTTACATGAGCACTTCCAAGCATTTCTTCCGGGAACTGCTCGATGACGGACTTGAGCGTCACGGGTTCTGAAAGTCCCCTGGTCATCAGGGCAAGTCCTTCGCCTTTTCTAAAATGCTGACCGGGGTTCGACGCCTGCACACAAGAACCGACCCACTCTTCAGGATAGAAAGAGTCGTCGGACGTCTTTCCCTGAAACTGTTCTATCGTTTTCCCTCCTTTGTAGAACCGCCAAACACGATTCGGTTCGAGAAGAATCGGAGACTGAGTAAGAGATTTCATTTGAGGAGACATCGTCACACTTTTACCCAGGACTTGGTTTCGACCGCTTTATAAAGGGACTCCAGCAGA
>JANOGR010000103.1:0-5250 GCA_031406095.1 Ignavibacteriales bacterium | reverse complement strand
GAAGGTTTAGCGATGATATGGAATGTTGGAATGTTTGGAATAGTGGAATCTGTTACTTTCCATTTTTTCATTCCATTACTCCATCATTCCATTTCCTGTTTCCACTAGTATGCTCCGCGGCCAAACATCACGACAGGAATTGTTGCGAAGAGCGTTTCCGGATCGAAGAGAATTTTTTTCGATTCACACATCCTCCGGTATCTGATCCACCAGAATGGGCAATACGTTGAAAAACAAAGAGGCTCTGACCAAAGTCACGGTGTCAGAGCCTCTTCAAATGGTCCATTTCGGGGAATGTCAGATATGGGCAGCCTAACGATAGATCTCTCTGCGATTTCCGATCCGCAGAATAACGATCTTTTCTCCCACGAGATCAAATATAACTCTGAAATCCCCAATGCGAAATCTGTACGTCCCTATTCTGGGGTCGGATAACTTCTGTGCAAATTGAAAGGGTGCAACCGAATACTCTTTCAGTTTTTTTACAATTCTCGACCGCGTGGCATCATCGAGCTTCTCAATGTCTACGATCGATCTTTTGGTAAAAACGATTTCATACATCGGCAAATAGATCGCTCAATGATTTCGCTTTTCCCTCAGCAAAATCTTTTCGAGCCTCCGCAATCGAAGCGATGTAGGGTGAGCTCTTCAACGCGGCCTCATCTTCGATTTCATCTTCAATGGCCTCACGGACAGTTCTCTCGATCAGAGCCTTGAATTCTTCGACGCTCAAGTCTCTTACGGATTTTGCTTCAATGCCCGCCATGAACTTTTCCTTTCTTTTAAAGAGTGTACCATTAAAGATAAAACTATTCAGTGATTGATTCAAGCGTACACCTTGCCCTTACTTGGTTTAAACAAGTAGGCGCCTCGGCTCTACGAATCAACGATTCTACGAATATCGTCGATTCGTAGAAAGGCTCGTAGAGTAGTCTACGACCCTATCGGGTCGTTAGACCCGTAGGGAGTCGTAGACCGAACATGACCACAGGAATTGTTGCGAAGAGTATTTCGAGGTCACTCGAGAATACCTGGGTGGCACGGTCCCCGCCCGAACGACCGATTTATGACTTTATTCGTTCGGTCGGGCAGGCACACCGTGACACCTGCCTGCTACCACCATTCGGTGTTCACTTCAAGAACTGAATGATCCCCAAGAATGTAGTTTCTTGCACTAGCAGGTTGCTGAAAAAAGGCATACACCACCGGAACAAGTGGTGTCAGGACTTTCGTCCTGACACGCCAGTGCCTGATTCTGAGAAATTATGCGTGTTAGCGTCAGGAGGAAACCCGCCCGACTGAACGACCAGTCGTTCGGGCGGGCTCCTGACGCCACCGCAGAACCAGTTTTTCAGCAACCTGCTAGAAGGCGGGCAGGTTCGTCCACAAAGCGGACTCAAAAAGACACGCGGTGTTGCGAGGAATGTCCAGTAAGAAGTCTCTCTTTTGCCCCCACCCTATCACGGCAAAAAAGATAACGCTCTTCAGTTATCTGCTTGCGCTAAATGTTGGCCGCAAGGATTTGGTCTTTATTCAGATTTGGAACGGGATTGACTCAGGAGTCGATCATATTGCGAGTGCGTACCAATCCAAAACCAGATTAAACCACTTTCAATTTCAACAGCCAAAGCTCGATACCGTCTGCCAACCCTGACAGACCTAAACCTTCCGACATTCTTGAAATGGAGCGATGGGTGTTGGGGGTTACTTTTTAAGAAGATCAAAGCTCTTGTTCGCCAAATCCTGGATGGGGAAAATATTCCCGAAATAATGGATTGGCAAAGCGCCTCATAACGGCAAAACTCAGCCTTGCTCCGTCTTGGCCCGTCGGCTGGAGCGCCTTGTGAGGCCAGTGGCTTGTTGAGCAACTTCGATAAGTGAACGCAGCGCTTCGTTTACTGCTTGTTCTGTTTCGAACACAGCAGCTACTTCAGGTTTGATCAGCACAAGGTTGGTCCCCGCACGATATGCCTTCAGGTATTTCCCTTGAATGCCTCTTCTGAGGTCCTTTCGACGGTACTCCGGACGGAGTCCATCACGTCTATCCTTCTTCATAGATTTTCCTTTCAAGCCTTGTCATGAAACGCGCGCTTATAATTCGCACTTTTCGGCCGCGGTCAGTATGAGCAACAACCAGCAGCCGATTGGACTGCGACAACCCGAAGGTAAGAAACCGGTGCTCTTTGTCGGAATGATCAGGATCCGGGAATGTTCTCGCTAATGGATCCCCAAACATCGTAGCGCCCTCCTGAAACGTTACGCCATGTCTCTTTGCATTCGCAAACATCACGACAGGAATTGTTGCGAAGAGAATTTCGAGGTCAAACAGCAACGCTCTCGATTCTCAGTAAAGCGATGAAAACCGGCGTCTACCTTCCAGGAAGGCAGGTAAAAGATTACCGGATCTTGCCTTCTGTAAGCAAGCGCAGGAGATCCTCAGTTTTCCATATCCGTACAATTTGTTGGCGCTCGAAATCTCAGTCTTGGGTCCAGAGACCGTCGCTTTGGAACGAAAGCGCCAAGGCAAGAAAGGGCGCATCGTGCGGATCGATAGGATCCATGATGCGCCTTGCTTCAGCGAGAGATGGCTCGCATAGCTCTGCAATGGTCACTTGTTCCAGAAGCATATCAAGCAAAAGTTCCAGTCGGTCACCAGAGATGCCTGATTTCTGAACAACCAGATTTTTATGTTTTGCTAGCTCCTGCAAAAGCATGTTCATGAAGGAAAAACCGGAAGGAGGGGTGAAGAAGGATGAGCCTTGTATTGGAACTGCGAATCAGCGCGGCAAGCAGGATGTTTGTATCAAGAACAAGCTGCATTTAGGAAGTTTTCGCAGCGATATCCGCCTTGATCTGCCGATCCAAAGCCAAGATGTCTTCGTCGCGCAGCGCACTGGCTTCTGTGAGGCGATCGGCCAGCGCAACTTTTCGAGCATATTCAAAAAGAGAACGCCGGGCGATATGTTCCCAGTCGATTTCCCTATGTCTTTCGATCACAGACCGGATATCGGTCGGTATCTCGATAGTAAGCCTTGACATGGTACTCCTGCATGGTAATTGTTTGGCCTCAAGTTTCTTCTAAGTATCAGGATAAAAAAGCTTCCCTTCAATTTCAAGAAGTGCGATGGGCTCCATCTTACTGCAAGACGCCCGCCACAAAACCCGGCGGGCAGGCCGGACTCCGTCTCAAAGTTTAGGCGCTGACGACGGAGCCTGCCTACCGGACAGGCAGGCCTGTCCTTGCGATGGACCTTGTCAAGGTTATCGAGTCGAACCTTGACCTTGAAAAGGTTACCAAGGCAATCACCACCTTGGCCGGATAACCTTTTCAAGGTCTGTGGATGAATCATGGTAACCTTGACAAGGTCATTGATGACGGAGCCCGTTGCTTTACCTGTTTTGCTATTTGGATAATACAACATTTTTTCTAACTTACAGGGTGCCAACAGTTCTGCGGATTGGTTCGTTTAGGTTTCATTTTTATTCGGATGAAATGCGGGAGCCATCCCACATTCATGTAGCAACCCCGGAAGGTGAGTGTAAATTCTGGCTTGAGCCGATTGTGCTGGCAAGAAATCGGGGTGTCAGACCACACGAAATTCGAGAAATTGAAAGATTAGTGTTTGAACACCAAGAATTTCTAAAGGAGAAGTACCGTGAGTACCACAACCGTTGAAAAGGGAATATTTGCTGAGCCTGCGGCTCTTCGAGCGTGGGTAGAGAAAAGAATGATCTATGTTGAATTAACCGATAGTCGAATCATCGGCTTCCCTGCTGATCGCTTCAGGATTCTCAAAAACGCAACGGACGAGCAACTGAAAGAGGTAACGGTAAGGGTCAATGGATATGCTCTTCGGTGGGAAACATTAGACGAAGACATCACCATTCCGGGGATCGTTCAAGGGCAGTTTCAACTTCCCTAAACCTTCCTGCCGGCGACTTCCACTTCAACAGCACCAGCTTCTTCACTCCATAGAAGATCTTCAACGGATTCACTTCGCTTTCGGCCTTCATTACTCAGAAAATAAACCCCGCTGGGCAATGCTCTTGGTTCCCAGTAGAAACGATGAAGATGACCGCATTAATTGGTCAATACTCCTAAATGTTTCATCCTTTGGGAAAGACTTGGTTAGTTCATGTATTTCGACCTCTAAATCCTCCGCTAATTTATATATCCATAGATTTTCTAGTCCGGTGGCCATCTGCCGGTTATTGGTTTTTGGTTGATATCCAATATTCGGCGACTCCCACTTCCGATTTCCACTACTCCCCGCCCCCGCCAGACCGCATGGCGGGCTGGCGAATGACCGAGACAAGGCTCAAAAACCATTCGGTCGGGCGTAGCAAGTATGCTACCTAGGTGGGAAATACCGATATATCTCTTTTCGATGGAGAAATCTGAGAAGTACCACTTCTCCACTGGAAAGAACCTCGAGGCCCAGTCGATAATCGCCTATTCTTATCCGGTAGAATGAAGAATAGCCTTGTATCTTCTTCCCATGAGGAATTTCATGAATCAAACTGGCATTTTCGATGAGCGAAATCAGATCTCGTAACTTCCTCAGCACTTTCTTGTCCCTCATTGTATCAACGTCGCGATCAAAGGATTTTTCTATCCTGACCCTCATTTTGTGCGTTTGAGCTTCGAGTTGAGTTTTCTCTTAAACTCCTTGCCATCAACGTATTCTCCAGTTCGACCTTCTGTCATGGCTCTGGCAAGCCCAAGGTCCTCAATAGCCTCCACCACAGCATCTCCTATCAGATCCTTTCTATCCGTGAGGACGTCAACAAAGGTTTCCCTGACAATTTTCTTTAGTTCTTTTCGGCTCATACTTATTGTTTCCATGGCGATTCCCCCCCTGGTAAAATGTTCATTCAGTTGGAAAGCATTTTTGTTAAGATATGAAAAGAACAATAGGATTCAAAACAGGCGGGATTTTTAAGAAAACGAGGGACTTCTCAGTCCCAGCATTTCATTCCATTACTCCCCGCCCGAACGACCGATTTATGACTTTATTCGGTCGGGCGGGCATCAATCCAATAATTGGCCAAACTCTTCCGTCGTCAGTTCAGCGTCCCTTAGGATCTTTCTCAGGAGGCCCCGACCCACAACGTGATTGGGTACTGTAATGGATTTTTTGCCAGGACACTACAGACGAATATGACTGCCCCGCTGACGGCTTTGAACATATCCGATCTTTTGGAGGGCTGCGATGATTTCTCGTCCCTTAAGGACAGGGAGGCGCGACA
>JANOGR010000093.1:0-2051 GCA_031406095.1 Ignavibacteriales bacterium | reverse complement strand
AACACCAGGTGCCCACCGTCAAGAGCGGGAAAAGGCAAAATATTGAGCAAGGCCAAGCTCATGCTTAAGAGTGCAACAAAACCCAGGAAGGTGAGAAACCCGCTTTCTGCTGAACGAGTCGCAATCTGCGCTATCTTGATTGGACCGCCGATCGATTTCGTAAAAGATACTCGTCCGGCGACCAGTTGATAAATATTATTGACGAAAAAGCCGCTTGCCTGCCAAACCTCTTTGACTCCTTCCGGGAATGCCCCGAAGAAAGAATACTTTACGTGTTCGATGGGTCCGGTGTACACAGGGACCAGCGCGATTCCAATCCTGCCTTCTTCGGTGGGTGTCACTTTGGATTCAAACAACTGCCCACCGCGTTTCCAACCTAGAACGATTTCCTTCTGAGCAAACTTCTTGATTGTCTCGGGAAGAGAAGCAAAGGTCATAGCCACGCCGTTGACAGTTTTCACGGTGTCGCCCATCTGCAATCCTATTTTTTCAGCCGGTTTTCCCGACTCCACACCGCCCACAACAGGAACGACTCCGGCGGGGAGGATTCCGAATCTCTCATCGGCGATATCCGGGAGGTCAGACCGCCTGATGAATAACGTAATGCTCTCGTTTTTTCGAGTAAAGTCCAACGTGAGATCTTCACCAATCGTCTCAGCATAAATAAGGCTTTCGATCTCTTCCCACCTGTTCACGTCATGGCCGTTGATCGCAAGGATCTTGTCGCCCGTTTTCAATCCGGCTTTGGCCGCGGGGCTTTCGGAGGCAACGTGGCCTATTTCTGTGACCTGCCGGGTCATTTTCCCCTGAGTGTAAATAATCCCCCAAAAAATTGCAACGGCCAGAAGGATGTTCATGATGACGCCGGCCGAAATAACGATCATCCTCTGCCAGATCGGTTTTGAGCGAAACTCCCATGGCTGCGGTTCCTGACCGGCGAAATCCGTATCGAAGCTTTCGTCCACCATCCCGGCAATCTTTACATAGCCACCGATTGGAATCCAAGAAATACAATAATCAGTTTCGCCGATTATCCTGCCAAAAGCTCGAGGAGGGAAGCCGATACTGAACCGGTCGACGCGCATTCCGAAAAACTTCGCAGCCAGGAAGTGGCCTAATTCATGCACGAAGACGAGAATTCCTATTGTGATAACGAAATAGAATATGTTATTGAGAACCGGCATGGAGTCATTCTTTTAGTGGGACATCAGATAATCGAAACAGCAAACGTGCGGGCCGATCGGTCGGCCTCCAGGATATCGGGGAGCTCGGGCGATTTTTTTGGTCTGTGGGAAGAGAGTGTTCGGTCAATCAGTTCGGGGATGCGGTTGAACGGAATCTTCCTATTCAGAAACGCATCGACGGCGACTTCGTTGGCGGCATTCATCACGGCAGGAGCCGTGCCGCCCAGCATCAGGGCGTCTGTGGCAAGTTGGAGGCATCGGAACCTCTCCCTGTCGGGCTTGAAGAATGTCAGGGAACCGAGCTGCGCAAAGTCCACACGGCCGCCGTTGAGAAAAAATCGGTCGGGGTATGTCAAAGCGAATTGAATGGGGATTTTCATGTCGGGCAGGCCAAGTTGTGCCTTGATAGACCCGTCAACAAACTCCACCATGGAATGAATAATCGACTGAGGATGAATCACGACTTCGATCTTTTCCGCAGGAAGGCCAAAAATCCAGTGGGCTTCAATAACCTCCAGGCCCTTGTTCATCAGCGTTGCTGAATCGACAGTGATTTTGCTGCCCATTTTCCAATTCGGATGATTCAAGGCTTCATCGACGGAAACAGACTGCAGCTCTTCTTTGGTTTTTTTCAGAAACGGCCCCCCCGACGCTGTGAGGATCAACTTGGCGATGCGCGACCGGTCTTCACCCATCAGGCATTGCAGGATGGCGCTATGTTCGCTGTCGATGGGGATGAGCCCCACGCCGTATTCACGAACAAGGCTCGTAATAATTTCTCCGGCTGCGACGAGGGTCTCCTTATTCGCAAGAGCAACTGTTTTTCGATGCATGATCGCTTCGATGGTCGGTTTCAAACCGGCAAAC
>JANOGR010000079.1:0-12375 GCA_031406095.1 Ignavibacteriales bacterium | reverse complement strand
TGTTTGTCACGAAACCGCAAACCGGCGGTGTCGAAGAGGAAACCATCGCTGTGTCCCGGATCGCTGCGGAACATGGCGCCGATATTGTCAAAACGAGGTATTCAGGAGACGTCGCCTCCTTCCGGAAAGTCGTTCAAACCTGCGGAGCCAAGGTTCTTGTTGCCGGAGGTCCGAACAAAGATCAGGGTGATGAAGCCCTTCTTCAATTTGCTCACGATTGTGTTCAGGCGGATGCTGCGGGCATTGTTTTTGGGCGCAACGTTTGGCAACACCCCCGAATGAGTAAACTGATTGACGCTCTCTGTGCAGTTGTCCATGAAGACGCAACTGTTGCCAGTGCGATGAAGCATCTTCGATGATCACGACAGTTACGCTGAATCCCATGCTGGATAAGACCATGCATATGGATTCATTGGCGAGAGGGCAAATTCACCGCGCTTTGAAACTTGAAATGGTTGCCGGAGGAAAGGGAATTAATGTCGCCCGGCAGCTGAAAAGCCTTGGAGTAAGCGTTCTTGCAACAGGATTCCTGGGGGGAGAGGTTGGCTCCATTGTCGAGGGATTGCTGAGAAAAGAGGGGCTCGGTCGCGACTTCGTTGACTCCGGCGTTATGACGAGGGAAGGAGTGACTTATCTCGAGCCCAATGGAACCTCGACAGCCGTATTTGAGCCGGCCGGTCGGGTTGCCGTTACACGTGTACGCGCTCTAAAGAAAAGAATCACCAAACTTGTCCGGAAGAGCGCGTGGGTTATTTGTAGTGGAAGCTCACCATGCCCCGAGGCTGATGATGTCTATCATGAAGCAATCTTGTCGGCGAATAAAGCAGGCATCAAGAGTGTTCTCGACTCTTATGGGAGAGCCTTCAAACGGGGGCTGGAAGCTGTACCCACAATGATCAAACCCAATCGGAAAGAATATCAGAAAACATTCGGCAAGGAATTGCGGTCGGAAAAGGAAGTTCGTCGGGTAATGGAAAATTGGCTCAGCGCAGGTATCAAGTTCATTGTTCTTACTGATGGGGCGAAACCAGCTTACGCAGCTTCGTCTGGCGGGCAATGGAAACTCCAGGCTCCGTCCATCACGACTGTAAACCCAGTCGGTTCGGGTGATGCAATGGTGGCGGGAATTGTGTTTGGTCTCGAGAAGGGTTGGGAGTTCGAGCGTTGTCTGGAGTTCGGAGCGGCAGCAGGAGCTGCAAACGCCAAAAAGTGGACAGTCGCAAATTCGACGTATGAAGAGATCCGAGCTCTTCGAAAACGAGTAAGCGTCAGGAAGCTGAAGTGATCATGAGAAATTCATCGGAATGGACCCCGCGTAAACGGATTCTTACGGCGATGAGAAGAGGAATGGCAGATCGGGTTCCCGTCATACCTGATATCTCGAACATGGTACCGGCCCGTCTCACGAGAAAGCCGTTTTGGGATGTCTATCTCCATGATGATCCTCCGCTTGATGAGGCGTATATCAATGCCGTGAAACACTATGGAATGGACGGGTGGTATATCTACGATAACGCCACGATGCACGAAGAGCCAAGATGGAATCGGAAAATCCTGAACAAAACTGATGAAGAAATCAGGGTGGAGCATTGGATCGACACTCCGCATGGCCGGCTCGAACAATTGATCTCTTATCCTGTGAATGACCCGCCATGGACAATACGTGGAATTATACGAAATTTCAAAGAAGATGTCCCGAAGCTTCTTTGGTACATGAAACACAAGCCGTTGGAAACTTTATGCCGTCATCGGTGGAAAATCGGCGAGCTGGGGGTTTATGGCGTCGCCATTGAAACATTTATGGGATTCTGGGTCTGGGTGAGGGATGGAGGCTCGATGCAGGCGATCATGGACTTTTTTGAGCAGCCAGAAATGATGAAAGAGATCCATCAAGTGTATCTGGAGTTTGTTGAACGAGCTGCAAACCACATTGTTCACGAAAAGTCTGACGAAATCTTGCTGGCAGGGTCCGCTTCGTCTCTGAGCCTCAGCTCACCCAGCATCTATCGGGAGTACGATCTTCCTGTGGTCAAGCTTGTGTCCTCGATATGCAGGAAGGCTGGAGTGATCGCCCATCAGCATACATGCGGGCGGTCGGATATGATTGTAGAAATCAACTATCATGAAACCGATGTGAACGTCATGGAGCCCCTGGAACGGCCGCCGGGCGGCGATGTGAACCTTGCCGACGTGAAGCAAAAGTTTGGAGACAAGTTCTGCTTGAAGGGGAATGTCAATACATTCGAAACGATGCTGAACGGCAGCCCGAAGGATGTCGAGGAAGAAGCAAAAGCATGCATTGACGCTGCGGCAAGTGGTGGAGGGTTCATTCTGTCCACAGGAGACCAGTGCGGACGGGATACGCCGGATGACAATCTGTTCGCATTGATCGAAGCGGCAAAAATGTACGGTCGATATCCTCCGGACAAACAGACAAGGGAAAGGGTCGGGGAACATGGAGGATAAAGCGCTGCAAGATCTTGTCACTGCCCTTGAAAACGGGTACAGAGACCGTGTTGTAAAAATCACGCAAGAGTTATTGGAAAAGGGCGTCGCGCCGGAGATCATTCTCAAAAGCGGACTGATTCTGGGAATGTCGTTGGTGGGAGAGAAGATGAAGAAAAACGAAATGTACCTGCCGGAGGTTTTGCTCTCAGCAAGCGCTATGCAGTCATCGTTGAAGGTCCTGAAACCTTATCTTGCGAGGGATCGGGTAGAATCGAGAGGAAAGGTTGTCCTGGGAACAGTCAAAGGAGATATGCACGACATTGGTAAGAACCTCGTTGGAATCATGTTGCAGGGCTCGGGGTTCGAAATCATCGACCTCGGGACCAACGTCACGCCGGAGATGTTTGCAGATGCTGTCAAAACACACCAGCCCGCCATACTGGGTCTGTCCGCAATGCTCACGACAACAATGCTGAATATGAAAACAACGATCGACTACATTGGGGGACTCGGCCTGCGTTCGAAGATGAGAATTATCATTGGCGGCGCTTCCGTGAGGCAGCAATTTGCAGACGAGATTGGCGCGGATGGCTACGCCCGTGATGCTGTAGCAGCTGTGGAAAAAGTGAAGGAGTTTTTGGCCTAGAAACCATGGTAAGAGACAAAGCCAATATTGTCGCAGACCCATTTCATTCAATAAGGAAGGACTGAATTCTCAGCATGCCTACACTCAGAGAAATGCTCTCTCAGATTCAAAACATTCAATACACCTCACCAGAGGTCCTCGTTGAGAAGACTGTTGCACATGAACTTGCTGCGGCATTTGGAATACGAGGCGCGATGACGTGTTCCTCAAAACTTGATGGATTACGTGGTACCCTCAAAATAGGTGTCGTGACAGACAGGAAACTTTGGAAAACGATTCATCACTCCCTGGCCGACAAACACTGGATGTTTGTTCGGGCGACCCAGGATACCGGGGTTGAACTGTTGGCGTCACAGCCACACCTGCTGTATTATCTTTCCACGCTTGTTGCCGAAGAATGGGCAAACCTTCCGGTTGAATCCCTGGCTGGGGGAAAGATAGCTCATCCAACATTTCCAGGCATAAGACCTTTGTACGATGTGTTTCTTACACAACATGCACGAACGGTCAAGGGTTTTGACCGTCCGAAGTATTTCAGAGAATTGGCGCGCCTCGGGTTTTCTCATGCCGAAGTCAATGGGCTTGCCTTTCCTGTTCCTTTCGAGCAAGGCCCCAAAGGAGAGCTTCTTCATCGTTTCTACACCTATTGTCCCGCGCTTGATCAATTTGTTTCAAGTCGTCTTACCAAAGGCTTCTATGATGAGGATTATCTCCAGGCAAACCTTAATTTTCTCAAGACGAACGCAGAGTATGCCGAACAATATGGTCTGACGCCGGGGATTGTCTGCTTCGAACCACGCTCTGTTCCTGATGAACTCCTGCAGCGTTATCCCATTTTGCGCGGTGCCCGTGTCGACCATCCCATGAGAAGTTTTAGACCGCGCTACAACCTCTCCGTTGCACATCCGGTCGTGCGGGAGCATTATGCGGAGATGTTGGAGAACCTCCTCAGACACGTTCCGAAGCTTGGCTATATGGCTGTATGGTCAAACGACAGCGGGGCCGGGTTCGAATATACAAGCTCTTTATATGTTGGCCGAAACGGCGGCGGGTATGTGATCCGTGAATGGAAGGGGGACAAGGAAATTGCCGAGGCTGCCGCCATGAACCTGACGCGTTTCATGCGCACTCTCCGTGACGCCGGGCGAAAAATCAATCCTTCCTTCCGCACTCTGATCCGCCTTGAACCATTCTGGGCTGAACACGAGTACATTTGGCGGGACCTGGAGGACGGTATCGACGTGGAGGTTTCGTCTCTCCAAACGAAAGGATGGGGACTATCTTACAAACATCCAAAGTATCCTGAAGCCAAGGAAATTCATGGAATGGCTGTCTATAATCGCTTTACGAAAGAAGAGAAACCGCTCATTCAGGAGTTGAAGCGCAAGGGTTCAAGCACCCACGTCTACTTCACGCCGGGAGTGCTTTGGAATCATGAACCCCTTCTCGGGCTTGCATTTCCCGGGCTTGTGCACGACAAATTGAAAGACATGGCCGAGCAGGAAGTAGAAACGGCTTGCTGGCAAGGCGGGGCTACTCCAAGTTCGTTCGCTCCGTACAACATCAATGAAGAGTTGGTTCGTGCGTTTCAGGCCGACCGGACTCTTGAGCTGAATTCCTTCTTGAAGAAGAAAGCAGTCGAATGGATTGGATCCGGCATGGCAGATGATCTTGTGAAGGTCTGGAAGCATTCCGATGAGGCATTTCGCTCGTTCCCCATTCCGATTTGGATCTATGCGGCGTGGGCGGTGTGGTACCGCCTTGCAGTTCGCCCCATCGTCCCGAACATCGAGGCAATTTCGGAAAAAGACCGCCTGTATTACGAAAACTTCATGCTTGCGACGTCTCACAACCGCTGCCGCGTGGATTTCCGCTATGACGTCGGGTTCGATCTTGTCGACCCAAAACATGCATCGTTCTGTGTGCAGGTAATGGATCGCGATCTGTTTCCTGAACTCGAGAAAGCCTTAAAGCTCCTCAGCGAGATGAAGTCTCAAGCGAAGACCGAGCAAGCGAAAGCTTGCGTGACAGACCAGTATGACCGAATGCGTGCTCTGAAAAGCTGGTTTCGCACACAGCGCAATGTGGCCGCCTGGGTGGCGGGGGTTCATGGGTATCTTGAATCGACCGATTCAAAAGTGAAGAACCAATCCAGAGAGTTTCTCAGAGCCATGGTGCTCGATGAAATCGAAAATGCAAAAGACCTGCTGAATCTCTGGGAAACATCGAAGACAACCTGGATGATCGTGTCTTCCGTTGGAGAAACGACGTTCATCTACTATAAGAACTTTGGAGAGCTGGTCAAAAGAAAGATAGAGCTGATGCAGGGACATGAGAACGATGAACCTCACGTCGACCCGAATTTTCAGTGGCGCGTACCGGGATTCACGGCAGCATCTTAAAGAATCCTTGTCGTACTGTTACTCATGATTGAATTCAACACAGTAAATGTTTTTGACTACATCCTCATCGGACTGTACTTTGCCATTATTATTTGGGTTGGGCTGCACGCAGCGCGTCAGAGTAAAAATACGGACGAATTTTTTCGCGGCGGCGGGAAAATTCCATGGGTGATCGCCGGTCTTTCGAACTTTGTCTCAGGATTCTCCGCATTCATGTTTGTCGCGGCGGCGGGGTTTACGTATCAGTACGGCCTCGGTTCGGCGGTGATCTTCACTTCTGCTTTCTGGGCGTATCTTCTCGGATATAAGTATTTCGGCAAAATGTGGAGGCGGGCAAGGCTCCGTTCACCGCTTGAATTCCTGACGAGACGGTTTTCCCCCTCAACGACGTATTTCTATTCTTTCACCACGCTGATTCCACAGATTGTGGGAATTGGACAAGGCCTCTATATCCTGTGCATCTTTATTTCAACGGCTCTGGGATTCAATAACAGGATGTTCGATTTGGGGATTCTCACGGTCTCCGGTTTTCAGCTTTCCATCATTCTCTCCGGTACGGTGATGGTGCTCTACTCGGTGATCGGTGGATTGTGGGCGGGCGTCCTTTCCGATACCGTGCAAGGGATCATCATCGGAGTCATGACCCTTATCATTGCTCCGGTCTCATTCATATATCTTGGTCAGGGCAGCGGAATCATCGCCGGCTTCGGACGATTGCTGAAAGAAGCGCCAGAGGGATATTTCGGCCTCATGGGCGATACGGCCAATCCGTGGTTTCTTTTATCCTACCTGATCAGCGTGATGCTTGGTTATAACGTCAGTTGGGCGCTGGTCCAGCGCTATTCAGCGGTTCCCGATGAGCGGGATGCAAAGAAAATGGCGCTTCTTTGCGCTGTGCTGTCGGTCGCAGCACCGGTGATGTGGATCCTGCCCGTCATGGCCTCCAGAATAATCTTCCCGGATATGAATGCCCTGTGGCCTTCCTTCGCCGTCCCTTCCGAGGCTTCATTCGTCAGCTTGGCTCTGGCTCTTTTGCCGCACGGGCTCATCGGGTTTGTGGTGTCTGCCATTCTTTCTGCAACACTCGGTCAGGCAAATGACGCCTTCAACTGGCTGGCTGCAACGCTGACACGCGACGTCTACGCTCCGCTCAAAAAACGTCTGACCGGTCATTCGCCATCCGATTCGCACCAGCTCTTGTTTGCCAGAATGACGATGCTGATTGTCGGGATCCTCGGAATCGGGGTTGCTCTTTATATTCCGAAACTCGGCGGTGCGTTTGAATTCGCGCTCGGGTTCTATTCTCTGACCGCCGCTTTCGCGATGCCGGTCTTCCTCGGGTTGCTCTACACGCGCACGCCCTGGTGGTCGGGAATTGCTTCGTGTGCCGCCGCGATCACGGTAGCCTTGACACTGATGGCGTTGGGAATATGGAAAGAGCAGATATTTGTGCGTAACATGCTGAGTGAGTCAATCGTGACGGTCGTCGTGTTTTTTGGGTCCGCATTGTGGTACAAGCGCGACGACCCCCGAAATGTGGAAATGCTTAAACTTGAGCAAGATCTTCGGGACCCTGTTCTCGTTGACCAAAAGGAAAAATCGTTTACAGGGATGCCCATCTATAATCTTATAGGTCGAATTTGTTTTGTGCTTGGCGGAGTACTTCTGCTGTGCACGCTGCTCCCGTCAAAGCCTGTGTCACCGGCATCGCTCAATGCGGTAGCCGGCGGGATGCTTATTGTTTTAGGCTTTGGTATTTGGTACGGAACCCGGACAAAGCGTCCATTGCCGGTGAGGGAAGTATGAATCAAGGAAGGAACAAGAAAACGGATGCTTCACGTTCAGTCCGGATCAGTTGCGGCCAGCTTTCCACCGAGGTGGAGGGACGGTCGTTTGGACAAAAGCAGCAAAACAACCTGCGCGAGATTCTTGCAATGATCAAGATTGCCGGCGAAAGAGGTTCAGACCTGATTCTCTTTGGAGAGTACGCAAACCTTCATCATCGGAGTGTTTCGCAAAACAGGAAAGATTATGTGGCTGACCCTATTCCTGGAAAGTTTACAAAAGCCGTTGGATTGGCGGCCAGGAAATTTCGTCTCAATGTCGCCATCCCCATGTTTGGACTCTATCAGGGCAAACTTTCAAGTTATGTTGTCCTGATGAATCGAGATGGGAAGATTACAGCATGCTACCAAAAAACACATCCGACGGTTTCCGAACAAGGTCTTGGGATAATTCCGGGAAACGACCTTGAGGTGTTTCAACTGGATTTTGCTTCTATAGGTATTATGACCTGCATGGATATTGAGTATCCTGAGGTGGCCCAGGTGCTGATGCTGCGCGGGGCGGAGCTGATGTTATTCCCGCACGTGGGGTCGGGATGGGGAGAGGTGGACTGGGAAATCCGCTACAGAGCGCGTGCCATCGACACGGGCCTGCCGCTCGTATCCGCCTCATATGGCTATTCGGAGGGGGAGTGGATGCCGGGAAAAATACTTGGACGGAGCGGCGTCATAGGGCGGGACGGCGGCATTCTCGCTGACATTGGCCGGGAAATTGGCGTCATCTCATGCGACCTCGACCTGGCACAAAAACGCGTAACGAATTTTTTCTTCTCTGAACAATTTGACCGGACACTTGCAGTCAGCGCTTCCCGTCGTCCGGAGTTATACAGTGATCTGACAAATACGACCCTGAAAGAAAATGCTTTGCGTAAAGTGCTCGCGGTTCGAAAACGGAAAAACTGATTTGCATAGAGGGATAGAATAAAACCAAATGGCTGAATCTCTTCCAGTTGTGCTGATCACAGGGGCGAGTCGCGGGCTCGGTCGCGGTATCGCTCAGCGCGTGGCCGAACTTGGCTGTTCGATTGGCATTAATTACGTTTCCAACAAGGGCGCGGCCAAGGAGACGGTTGATCTGTGCAGGAAGAAGCAGTCCCGCAAAGAACAAAGGTTTGTGGCGATTCAGGCGGATATCAACTCTGCCGAAGAGCGAAGCAATCTGGTAAAGAAGACTATTCAAGAATTCGGCCGCATTGACGCACTGGTGAATAATGCAGGAATTGGTCCGAAAGAAAGAAAGGACATCACCGAAATGTCTGAGCTGTCGTTCGACGAAGTCTTTGGAACGAATTTGCGGGGCCCACATTTTCTCACGCAGCTTGTCGTCAAACATTGGCTCAAAAGCAAAGCCAAGCCGCTTCTTCCGGGAGGATTGGCCGTTGTCTTCATCTCTTCAGTCTCGGCAGAAATGGCATCGATTCATCGCGGAGAATACTGTATTTCGAAAGCAGGTCTTTCAATGGTCGCGAAGCTGTGGGCGGCGCGGCTTTCCGGCGAAGGCATCAATGTATTTGAACTGAGGCCGGGTATCATGGCCACCGACATGACAAGCGCCGTCAAGCAGAAATACGATAAGATGCTCGCTGAAGGCGTTGTTCCACAACGACGTTGGGGTGAACCGGACGATGTAGGACTGGCGGTCAAAGCAATTCTGAGCGGTCACTTTCCGTTCTCAAGCGGCTCCGTCATCAATATCGACGGTGGTTTGACACTTCCAAGACTCTGAAGAATGATTCAGATCGATCAAAAAATTACAACGAAGGACCTCGCTCCTCAATGTCGGCAATTGTTCTCACTGTCTGCACAGAAAGTTCTTCAATTGCAGAAGAGATGGGATCCTTCGAAAGGCACACCGGTGTTTACCGCCGACGGAAAGTACACTTCCCGCGGGTGGACAGAGTGGACGCAAGGATTTCAATTCGGGTCTGCTTTGCTCCAATTCGATGCGACTGATGAGAAACAATTTCTGGAAATTGGCCGCCAGAATACAGTCAGCCATATGGCGAAGCACGTGAGCCACACGGGCGTACACGATCATGGGTTCAACAACATCAGCACCTACGGGAACCTGCTTCGACTCATGCGCGAAAACCGAATCCCTGAAAATACCTGGGAGAAAGCGTTCTACGAGATGGCTCTGAAGACCAGCGGAGCAGTACAGGCGGCGCGTTGGACTTCACTTCCAGGAAACCTCGGCTTTATCTACTCCTTCAACGGGCCCCATTCCTTGTTTGCCGATACGATCCGCTCTCTGAGGTCGTTGGCTGTCGCCCATCAGCTCGGACACGAATTGATGGGAGAAGGCGACGAAAAGATCAATCTTTTGCACCGACTGTTTCTCCATGCTGAAACGACTGCACGATTCAACGTCTACTTTGGGAAAGGACGCGACGTGTATGATGTTCGAGGCCGCGTCGCACATGAATCCATCTTCAATTTGAATGATGGGTCATACCGATGTCCATGCAGCCAGCAAGGATTCTCGCCTTTTTCGACGTGGACACGCGGATTAGCCTGGATTCTCCTGGGATTTTCGGAGCAGGTTGAGTTTCTTGAGAGTCTCCCGCCGGCGGCATTCAAGCCCGAGTGGAACAAGAAGAACGTGATCAAGCGTTTCGTTGACGTTGCCACAGCCGTCGCGGATTACTATATCGAAGAATCACCAACTGATGGAATTCCCTACTGGGACACAGGAGCGCCCGACCTCTCCAGGATGAGCGATTATCGCAATCGTCCCGCAGATCCCTTCAATGAACACGAACCCGTTGACAGCTCCGCTGCTGTCATTGCAGCTCAGGGTTTTGTGCGACTTGGGAAATATCTTATGACAAACGGAGAAAAGAAAGCCGGTCAACGATACCTCGCCGCCGGGTTGACGATTACGCGGACAGTTTTGCAAGAGCCTTATCTTTCAACAAGTTTGAAGCACGAAGGTTTAATTCTTCATTCAGTGTATCATCGACCGAACGGATGGGACTACATTCCACCAAAAAGTAAAATTCCGCGGGGAGAATCCTCCATGTGGGGAGATTATCATGCGCGCGAATTGGGTTTGCTCGTTCTAAGGTTGTCAGAGGGAAAGCCATATTATCGTTTTTGGTAATTTTTTCGAACCATTGTGGTTTGGAAGGTGAACGTTCAATGAACCGGGAGCGTGTTCTCGATCAGATTCTTTCAACCGGAGTCGTCGCGGTTATTCGGATGAAAGACCCTCGCCGGCTCTTAAAAGTCGTTGAGGCGATTCGTGCCGGAGGAGTCAAAAGCATTGAAATAACTATGACAGTTCCCAACGCCGTCTCGATCATCCGGGATCTTGCAAAGAATGCACCCCCGGATGTGTTGGTCGGAGCAGGGACAGTAACCGATGCGTCAAAAGCCCGCGAGGTCATCGAAGCAGGAGCGAGGTTCGTTGTGAGTCCAACTACAGACTTTGAAGTCATCAGGATATGCAAGGAAAAGAGCGTGGTCACGATACCCGGCTGTTTCACGCCAACGGAAATTCTCGCTGCCTGGAAAGCAGGCGCTGATATCGTCAAGGTATTTCCGGCGACGTCACTTGGTCCGAAATATTTCAAGGATCTGAGCGGTCCATTCCCCGATATCCGGCTGATGCCAACAGGGGGAGTAACGATTGACAATGTTGGAGAATGGGTCAAAGCCGGAGCGGTTGCCGTCGGCATTGGCGGAGATTTATTGGACAAGAAGGCGATTGAAGAGGAGAGATATGAAGTGTTGACTGAGCGCGCCGCACGGATGGTGAAGAATTTTCAGGAAGCGAAACAATCCATGAACTCATAAACGGAATTCTCATGCCGTCAACAAAAGTTGTTACATTTGGCGAAATCATGCTGAGGTTATCGACGCCCATGCATCAGCGCTTTGTCCAGGCGTCGCAATTCGAGGCCAATTTCGGCGGCGGAGAAGCAAACGTCGCTGTTTCCCTCGCGCAATTTGGAATTGACAGTTATTACGTGACGCGGCTTCCTGAAAATGAAATTGGAGAGGCGGCGTTGAATTCGTTGCGGAAATACGGCGTCAAGACCGATTTCATCCTTCGAGGAGGCGAGAGGCTGGGCATTTACTTTCTGGAAACCGGCGCTTCCCAACGTCCATCCAAGGTCATCTATGACCGGTCTCGTTCGGCAATTGCCGACATCGCTCCCGGGATGGTGAACTGGGACGACGTGCTCAAGGGAACCAATTGGTTTCATATGAGCGGGATAACCCCTGCTTTGAGTCCAGGAGCTGCAGAAGCTGCGATAGAGGCAGTAAAAAATGCGAAGCAAAAAGGTGTCACGGTGAGCTGCGATCTGAACTATCGAAAGAAACTCTGGGGTCGCGAACAGGCGGAGAAAACCATGTCGCTTGTCATGCAACATGTGGATGTGGCGATCGCCAACGAAGAAGATGCAGAAATGGTTTTTGGTATGAAGGCCTCCGGAGCAGATGTTCACTCAGGGAAACTGGACGCTTCGCGTTATCAGTCCGTTGGCGAGCAGCTTATGAAACGCTTTCCGGGGCTCAAGTCTGTTGCGATTACTCTGCGGGAGAGCATCTCAGCGTCGGATAACAATTGGTCGGGAGTATTTTGGGATGGCAGGAAATTCCATCAGAGCAACAAGTACAGCATGAGAATTGTTGACCGTGTCGGCGGAGGCGATGCGTTTGCCGCCGGGCTTATTTACGGAATGCTGACCGGAAAGTCCACGCAGGAAACACTGGAATTTGCAACGGCTTCATCATGTTTGAAGCACTCAATCCCGGGTGATTTCAACCATGTCTCAGTCTCGGAAGTTTCAGCGCTGATAAAAGAGGGTGGATCGGGAAGGGTGCACCGTTGAGAGTCTCTTCCACGCCGCATATTTAGGAACAGTACAATGGGTAAATCCAAACACATCCGCATATGGCATGTCGGCAACTGGTGCATTCATATCGGCCAAAAATACGTGGAATCGCCCTTTGAAGCGCCAAGCAAGGATGTTGAAGTTCTTAACTATGCCCAGCCATTCGTCGATGCACTGAAAGCAATTCCGGG
>JANOGR010000069.1:0-4426 GCA_031406095.1 Ignavibacteriales bacterium | reverse complement strand
ACAAACCAGGCTTACGTTGCCGAGAAACTCAACGGGGTTGGCGTGTTTGTGGAACGCATGACCACGGTAGGCGACAATGAAACCGAGATCCTCCGAGCCTTCGAAGAAGCCCTGAAAAACTACGACGTTGTTACAGTGACGGGCGGCCTGGGTCCCACGCATGACGACATTACACGTTCTGCCGTGTGCAAATTCTTCGCAACGGACCTCGAGGTGAATGACGAAGCCTTCGAGAATGTGAAACGACTTTTTGGAAGACGCAATCTGCCTGTGACGAAAGTAAACGAGGAACAAGCCCTGGTTCCCAAAGGATGCACGGTGATCCAGAACCAATTTGGCACTGCGCCGGGATATTTATTCCATCGCGAGGGAAAGTTTTTCATCGTGATGCCCGGAGTGCCGTTCGAAATGAAAGGAATGATGGAACAATTCGTGGTTCCGTATTTCGAAAACAAGGTCACAGGATCTGTCATAAGGCACAGGACATTGAAAACGACGGGGATTGGAGAATCCATGCTGGCCGGGCAAATCGGGGAAGTCTCCGCCCTGTTCGAACCGGATTCAGGAACAACGCTGGCGTTTTTGCCAAGCCCCATCGGAGTCAGACTACGAATCACCGTGCGCGGCAAGGCTGCAGAAGAGGCGGAAGGACAAATCAAGCTTGTTGAAGAGAGGATTCGAGGAAAAGCAGGAAAGTACATATACGGGACTGAAAATGAAGAGCTGGAGCATGTTGTCGGCAAGTTGCTGACAGAAAGAAAGCTCACGCTGGCAGTTGCTGAATCCTGCACCGGCGGGCTCATCGCAGACCGAATAACCGACGTCCCCGGAAGCTCGAGCTACTTTGAGCGATCCATGACACTCTACAGCAACGAATCGAAAGTGGCAGAACTTGGTGTCCCCTTCGCCTTCCTCGAGAAATTCGGGGCGGTCAGCCGTGAGGTTGCGGAGGCGATGGCTGCGGGCATTCGAACGAAGGCGAACACCGACATCGGCATTTCGACGACAGGAATCGCGGGTCCAGGCGGCGGCTCAGACGAAAAACCTGTGGGGCTGGTTTGGGTCGGGTATTCAGAAAAAAATGAGACGCTGGCTCTGAAGTTCAATTTCGGCGATGAGCGCAGGCGTGTGAAGGAGCGGGCGGCTCAGGCCGCGCTGGAATTGCTCAGAAGAAAACTGCTGAAGATGGAATAACAAGGGCCGCACAGGCGCCTTCCCTTCGTAGATTCACCGCCCTGACAGCTTTTTTCCCACCTCCCACTTCCTCCATCTCATTTCATCCCGCGCTTCTTCTTCTCGATAAGCACCTGCGCATCTACCGGCGCCGCGCAGAGGGGGCACACATGGCGGCGCATGGTTTCGTTGTAATCTGGTTCACGGACTTGCTTGCAATTCGGACACCGAATCAGTAGGGGCTTTTCCTCATTTTTTGCCATTTATTCTTCCGCAAACTTCTTTATCGCATCGATATACTTCAGAATTGCTTTGGCCTTGTTCTTCCCAAACGACATCCAATGCCACGTGGTATCGGGATTGGGATTATCGACAGTCGGAATGCGTATGATCGGCTTGCCTTGAAATTCGCCAATAGTGGGCTGAATTGATTTGGTTTCTTCCATTGTGACCTTTCGTATTTTATGACCGCATTGATTGTTGCTGTGAACTCTTCACATCCACCGGTGCCCGCGCACAGAGGGTACACGTAGCGACGTGTGGCTTCACTCCAGTCCGGCTTTCGAAACTTGCTTGCACTTCACAGGTCAGCACATTCAAGATAGAGCTTTTCCACTTTTTTCCTCGCCCACGGTGTCTTGCGGAGAAACTTCAAGCTCGATGATATGCTTGGATTATCGGTGAAGCACAGGATGGAAATCCTGCGTCCTATCTCTTCCCAGCTGTAGTGCTTCACAAGATGATTCAGGATCATCTCCAGCGTCCTCCCATGCAATGGATTATTTGGCTGGCCCAAACCACCTCACTTTTATTTTTGGCATTTCAGTTATGATTTCTTCCCTTTAGTGGAAGCCATGGTCTCTCGAAAGCTCTCCAAAGCAGCTTCAAGATTTTCATTGATGAACTGCAAATTCAATAATTCGTGACAAAACATCCGTCTCTTCAATCCAAAATCAACTTTCCACCATCCCAAATCCACTTGAACGACTCACCGGGTTCCGTATCAGACTTTCGGTTCTTTGACGCTGAAACCTATCTTCTTCCTCTTCGCTTCCTATGGAGTCATTCTGATCATTGCCTTCGTTCGTCTGTCGAGGCGGACGCTCTGAACGCGAGCGCCGGATCCGATTGCCTAGCCGCTCCAACATCTCCAATAGCTTACTGCGCCATCGCATCTCATCTTCGTTGAATTGATCAACAAGTCGCTGCACATGCCGCTGTTCTGACAGAAGATTGTAGTATGCGGTCATCAGATACCTTCTGAGCTCATTATTCCTGAATTGGTGAAATCTGCTCGGCATCCATTCTTCGCCCTATGACGTCCTCAGACACGAGGAATCGTTTCGCCAGTTTAGGTCTGACAAGTTCCTTGATGACCTGGATTTCCAAATCAGGGACAACATGTCGAGCTTTTTCGATCAAAGGCTGCAATTCTCGGAGTTCCTCTTTAAGTTTGTCTGGGGGAACAAGAAGTCTCCCGGCAAATTCACGTGCCTGATACTCTGCCCTTCCCCATAGTGCATCAGGCAAATCAAGTTGAATCCGCTTCCAGCCTTCGTAATTCGATGTCCGCAGTTTGTTGATCACATCTCGATGGAGGACGTAATGACCCACCTCATGGGCGATGGAAAATCGAATGCGCGTATCGGGTCGGGTTGGATCATACACAATTTCACGAAGGTCTCCCGAAAGGTACGCCTCAGTATGAGCTTGATTGAACAGATCGGACACCGGAATGATCAAGAGGCGAAGGTTGCGCTCTACAATCAATTCAATGTCGACAGGAGTCTTTTCGCCCCAATGCTTGAGCCGAAATTCGTCGGCTCTCCGCCTGATTTCATCATCGCCGAGGAAAGGAATCTGGATTGCCAAAAAGTCAACGGGCAAACTTATCTCCGCCTGAGAAGAGCGATCAGTTTGTCCAATTCCTCCTCGCTCGGTTTGTCCCCGCGCACTGTCCGGAAGAAGACAGGCAGAGCCGAGACGACCTCTTCGTCCTTGTACACATCGTCGGGAATCCGCTGTTGTGAAATATAGGCGAGGTCGAACAATGCCGACCAATCGGCGCTCCCCTTTTTGAGTTTCATAATCTTCGCAATCCCTTCAAGAATATCCCTGTTTGAAGGAGCGGGAAGCAATCCGCGTTCGACTTTGCTCCAGTTGCTGGGATCAACTTCTGCAATCTTGCAAAACTCTCTCAAGCTCAACGCAGTGTCGAGTCGTTTTGTCTTGATGAAATCTCCGAAAGTCATACCCCCTCCTATGGTGTGGTATAAAATATACCACAGGGCCGGTCGATTGTCAAGAACAAACTTCAGTGTTGTAAAGGATCTTTCAGGCGGGCTCAACACAGCAACTTATCGGCCGCGGATCAACAGATTCCCCTGGGCTCGAATAGTTCAGAGAGATTGATGTTCGTCATGATGAAAAGAGAACTTGCCCGTGCTTCGCCACGGGAGGGCTTGATCCACCGCTGGAATCTTTTGCGATCATTCCCTAAGATTCTTTTCCTATGCCTTCCCTCCGTTGTTTTGTTGCCCTGACAACTCTCGCCCTACCTGCCACTTCCACCTTCTCACTTCCTAAGCTCATTGAGTTTCACAAGCTCATTTGCGCTGTTCTTAAACTTCCAAAAGTACCAACCGTTCGTCGGCCGATGTGTAATCGCATGGCCCGCCAAAGAAAGGGAATTGAACGTCTTGCCATTGTATCTAATCTTCCCGTTCCTTCTAACAATAGCACGGTAATTCTTGCCCTTGTACTTCTTGGGCAAGTAATCTCCCGTATCCATTTTTCAGCTTCCACTTGTGCGCTAGTATTAGCCGCTATGTTATCTATTGCTTAATAAGGTATTCCAATGCCGCCTGTTTTTCAGGATCTAACCATCCCCTATGTTCTTTCCCCAGTTCGCTGATGAAAAGCTCCTGTATCTTCAAAGGCTCAATCCATTCTTCGCTCACACCATCATCCTCTATCGGAATTGTGCGTTGTTTCAGCTCGTCATTGATCTCAATTGAAAAGCCGTCGATTGTATTTCCAATTTGCAAACTGTCATGTCTTGTCGCCACAATCATGGCGCCCGAAAGCAGCCTGAGGGAATGTTGGTACGTATGCCTCATAAGATTATAGAACTTCTCTATGAGTTCAGAATTTCCATAAAGTTTCAGAATGACAATGTATTTTCGCATGTATTCCCTAGGGCTTCATTCGAGAATGACTGCAAGGACGACGCCCGCGAGCCGCGCAGATCAAT
>JANOGR010000056.1:0-3098 GCA_031406095.1 Ignavibacteriales bacterium | reverse complement strand
GCATCAACTGCGACATGCGCATTGTGGAGGAATCTGAATACCCGTTTGCGCTGAACTATTTCACCGGGAGCAAGGAGCACAACGTGGAAGTGCGGTCCCTCGCGCGGAAGCTTGGCTGGAGCCTTAATGAGTACACGTTCTCAAAGGTCGAGGGGATGGAGGCAAAGACTCCACCCTCGTGCAAGTCGGAGGCTGAGATTTACGAGTCGCTTGGCCTTCGCTACATCGAACCCGAGCTCAGAGAGGCCACTGGAGAGCTTGATGCGGCAGCACAGAACAAGTTGCCCAACCTTCTTGAGTATAAAGACTTGCGCGGCACATTTCATTGTCATTCTACATACAGCGACGGTGCAAATACTCTCGAAGAAATCGCCATAGCGTCGCAGAAGATGGGCTGGGAATACATCGGTATCGCTGACCACAGCCAAATAGCCGTCTACGCGAATGGTCTCACGCCAGAGAAGGTTCGGGAGCAGCAAAAGGAAATCGACAAGCTGAACGGCAAACTGAAGGGGTTCAGACTGTTCAAGGGTACCGAAGTCGATATCCTGGGAGACGGCAGCCTCGATTATCCGGACAGAGTTTTGGCAAGTTTTGAATACGTCGTCGCTTCGATTCACAGCCGGATGAAAATGACGGAAGCGGAGGCCACCAAGCGCATCATCAAGGCTTTAAAAAACAAATATGTCACCATGCTGGGCCATCCCACCGGTCGATTATTGCTCAACCGTGACGGTTATCCGGTGAACATGATCGAAGTGATCAACGCTGCGGCAGACTATGGCAAGTCCATCGAGATCAATTCGCACCCGATACGGCTGGACCTGGACTGGCGACTTGTAAAATACGCACGAGAAAAGGGCGTTCCGATCTGCATCAACCCCGACGCCCACAACGTGGACGGCCTGAAGGACGTGGAATACGGTGTTGGAATTGCGCGGAAGGGATGGTTGGAGAAAAAGAACGTTGTAAATGCATGGAGCGCGAAGGAAGTGGACAACTGGTTTGTGGAGGCATGAAAATAACATTTCTAAAAGGATACAATATCAAACCTTCAAAGGAGATCAAACAATGATACAACGGCGCCATTATTTTTCCATCGGCATCATAGTGCTTATGACGGGAGTCCAGGCACTTTTCCCACAGAATCTGAAGAAAATCACGTTGGAAACGATGAACGATCCGTCATTAATGCGCGCATTTGCTGTTCCGCGTGCCTGGTGGTTTGACGACAACACACTTGCAGTCTTTGACACTCGGAAACCAGCCAACGAGCGGATGCTCGAACGCATGGATCCAGAAACAGGTAAACGATCACCCGCGTATGATTTCGTTAAAGCTACCGAGACAATCAAACAATTCTTCCCTGAAGGCAAAAGTCCAACACTTTCGCCAGTTCCACAGGGCATCACCGGAGCAGGAACGCGAGGGTATTACCTCCTAAGCGGAGATGTCTATGTCGTCGAACTTGCTACTGGCAGCATTCAACGGGTTACAGAGACGGCTGAAGAAGAGAAATCGCTGAACTTCTCACCAGACGGGAAGAAAATCGCATACGTACGCAAAAATGACCTCTACGCATACGACATCGACGGGAAAAAGGAATCAAGGCTGACGAGCGACGGAAGCGAGACCGTTCTCAACGGGACGCTTTCGTGGGTCTACTGGGAGGAAGTCTTCGGCCGGAGGGACATCGGCTACTGGTGGTCCAATGATTCCCGGTCTGTCGCGTTCCTGCGAAGCGACGAGTCGGGCGTGAGCATTCAGCACATCGTGGATTTTGCGCCGTGGACACCGACTGTCACGAAGCAACGCTATCCGAAGGTGGGGCAGAAGAATCCTGAGGTGAAAGTCGGCATCGCGGAACTTGGCGGGATGGCCGTGCGGTGGATCGGCGTCGACCCGGCTTCTTACGAATACATCATGCGTGTGGACTGGATGCCCGATAACAAGCGAATCTGCGTCCGCACGCTGAACCGTTTGCAAACGGAGCTTAGTTTCTGGTTCGTGGACCGGGCCAGCGGAGCGGCCAGCTTTGTCATGAAAGATACGAACGAAGGTTGGATCAACATGACTGACGACCTGTATTTCATGAAAGACGGTAAGCACTTTATCACTTCGTCCGAGCGGGACGGCTACACGCACCTGTATCGCTTCACGATGGACGGAAAACTCGTGAACCAGATTACGAAAGGCGAGTGGTCAATCCATTCCTCCGGAGGCGGAGTTTTCTGGATCCAAAAGGCCGTTACAGGTATCGACGAACGGAACGGGTGGATCTATTTCACGGGACAGGAAAAACACTTTCAGGAAAAGCACCTGTATCGCATTAAAGTGGACGGTTCGAAGATGGAACGGTTGAACCAGGGAGACGGAGTGCACGCAATTACGATGAGCCCGAACGCGCAATGGTATGTCGACCGGTTTTCAAACACAGCAACTCCGCCTTCATTGACTCTTTTCACTTCAGCAGGGAAGGAGAAGTCTGTTTTAGCAAACTCAGATATTGCCGGCTTCAAGGATTTCGACGTGCAATTCGAGGAACGTATGACGATTCCGGCACGCGATGGTTTTCCGATCCCTGTGGCCATCGTGAAACCCAGGAACATCGAGCCTGGCAAGAAATATCCCGTGATTGCGAATGTGTACGGCGGGCCATCCGCCCCGACTATTTCGAACTCGTTTTCCGGGAGCTTGTGGGACAACATGATGCTGAACGAAGGAATCATCTCGGTGAAAATCGACAACCGCGCTGCGACAGCCATCAGCAAGAAGTTGGAAAACCTGCTGAGGCTTAACTCGCCCGGACCCGTGGAGCTAAACGACCTCGTCGATGCTGTCCGTGAGCTGAAGAAGCTGCCATACATTGATGGAGATCGGTTTGGTATCACAGGCTTCAGTGGAGGAGGCACAAACACGTTGCTCGCCATGACGCAGTCCACCGAGTTCAAGGCAGGGATCGCCGGTGGTGCAGTCACGGATTTCCGTTTCTACGATACCAAATGGGGTGAAGCCTTGATGGCCACGGAGGCAGAGAATAAGGAGAGTTACGAGAAGTTGTCGCTGAATAAACATGCGAAGAATCTCCACGGCAAGCT
>JANOGR010000036.1:0-12222 GCA_031406095.1 Ignavibacteriales bacterium | reverse complement strand
AACATGGCGGTCATGGACCACTCCATGACCGAATTGATCGTAGATTGCGTCACGGATTGGTCCGTGACGCCCACGATTCCATTTTTCAACACACTGCTAACCTGCCGCAAGGTCGGCAATGTCTCTGTTCTCCAGAATTTTCTTCGGATATCCTTTTTCGGCCGCGTGAATCATGGCACGGCCCAGATCTTCCAACGTGCACACTGACCCTGGAAAAAGGAGTTTCAGTGCAGGATAGACGGGCGAAAGGACTGCAGAGAACCGCATTGTGCGCTTCATTCCTTTGATCGGCCTGATGAAACCCGGCCGGAACATGTAGGCAGCTTTAAAAGCCAGCTTGAGCAAATTGTTTTCAGTTTTGCCTTTCACTCTTGCCCACATCATCTTTCCCGTTTCTGAAGTGTCGGTTCCTGTACCGGACACGTAACAGAAAGTCATATCAGGGTTCAGTCTTGAGAGTGTCGACGCCGCCGCCAGGGTAAGGTCGAACGTCAACCGGCTGTACTCCTCCTCTTTCATTCCAATCGAAGAGACTCCGAGGCAGAAGAAGCAGGCATTGTAACCCTTCAGCTTTGCTTCAAGAGCTGAATAATCAAAGAAGTCCTTGTGGAACAATTCAGCAAGTTTTTCATGAGTCACTTCGCACGCCCGTCTTCCGACAACCAGAACTGACTCGACCTGAGGACTCTTGAGGCAATCGTGGAGAACGCCCTCGCCGACCATTCCGGTGGCGCCAAAGATGATTGCACGGATTTTCATTTTTTTCGAATCGTGATAATTGTTTCGAATGAAAGACTGAGAGAGTGGAATTCCGGGTTACAATTTGACTATTTTCCCGAAAAGAATCCATGCTCTCCCTCGTATGGAAACAGAAGGTGAACAAGGTTGTCGACGGCAGATTCTAACGCAGCTTTTACTTCGCTGCCCCGGAAGCCTGATTCGCCAAATAGTTCTGAAGCCCCATCTGCTCAATTTGCGAGCGCTGGACTTCCGCCCAGTCCACGTGGCCTTCTTCCATCTTGAGAATCTTGGTCAATAAATCGCCGGTGGCCTGGTCTGCAACCTCGTGAGACATGCTGATTGCATTGTTGTAAGCCCTTATCGCCACTTGTTCGGCGTCTTCATCGTTTCCGACCATTTCCTGCACGGTCTTGCCTACTTTGATCGGGTTGAGCTTTGAGACCACGGGCATCCCCTCAAGAAACAGGATGCGCTGGATAAGCCATTCGGCATGATGCATCTCGTCCATCGCTTGCTTCTCGATGGCCTCGTGCAGTTTTCCGAATCCCCAGTTTTCGCACATCTCCGATTGAACCATGTACTGACTTATGGCGGTGAGCTCATCGGCCAGCAGCTCGTTGAGTGTCTTTACTAACTTTTCATTGCCTTTCATGATTTCTCCTTTGCTTTTTTTTCTTCTTGAGACTCCCGGAAGCTTCTTTCGTGAATCTCTTGAGATTCCGGCAGTCCATTGAATCAGGAATACTCTACGGTCAGATCATCCACTTCCATATGAGAAGGGAGTTGTTTTCTGTTTGTAGCATTTACGCTTTCTGAGCGAAACCAGGTTAAGTCAAGGCCATTCTTGTCTGCTGCAGACCTTAGCCATTCTCCTTCAGAGGGATGAACTTCATTATCGGAAAACGCTATCGCAAGCCCGTCTTTGATAAACTTGATTGCGAGTTCTTTCGTTGAGAATTCCGGAGGTGCGTCCACTATGTATTTGTTCTCTAAGATCTCATGAATGGCGTTATCACAAAACTCACGTTCAAAACCCAGGGTTTTGCCGATGCGTTTCATCAGTTGAATCTCCGTTTCGGTAATCTTGCGGTCTTTGCTAATAAGCAAGAGCAATCCCTTGAAGTAGTTGCTCCCATCTATGACGTTGATTTTCAAGGCCTTCCTTTCCTCATGAGAAAAAGGCATTAACTGATTTGACCTGCTGATGCATAACTCGTGGAACGACGCAGTACCGCGTTTTTATTCCCTATCTGTTTATTTAAGCACGTGCGGTCTATTGGATCTCCCACAACATGTCAGGGCTTCTTCATGGCTATTTCTTTCGCTTGTATTTGCTTGATCGTTTGAACGATCAGCGGGAAATAGAGGTCCAGTTCGCATCCGGGAGTTGCGCGCAGCTTGCAAACGCCGTCTTGATTCTCGCGGCATGAAACGCAGACAACATTGTGCAGCTCGTGGACGTAATCGTGCATCACGGAGCTGTCGATGGTTTCCACAATACTGACAACTTCCGGCAGGTAACGGTTGATCGCACATTCTTCAGTCCCCCCGATGCTGCAGATGCCTCTGCCTGTACTTTCAAGACATTTCGTGCAGACAACTTTCGAGAGGGCTTCCCGGTAACGTTCGATCGAATGATTTGGATTCATGTAAACTCCTGGATTGTTGAGAATGCCGTTTTCCCGATCCGGCCACCGTGGGAATGGCAATCGTTATGCCATTGAGAGGCTTCTTTTTAAGTCAAAAAGGGCAGGCTTTTGCTTAGGGGAACCTCATCTATTCCCACCACTGAGAATCTAAGCGTTCGTTTTTTCAACAATTGGAAAGGGGGTTCGAATTCGACTGGAAGAGGAAAGCGAGGAGCTTTCGGGTTGAGAGACAGCGACTAATTAATTTGTTTTTCTGCCAAGAAATCCTGCAATTCATACCCGATTGCATACCGATAGAGTCCCGAGCTAGCTCGTTCGAGATTCTAGAGAATGAAATACTTCACTCCAACGCTGACAGAAATACCAGCGTCCGAATTAAAATCTGACTTTGTTCCCAGATACTGAATTGCTGGTTCAAGCGCCAGCACCTGGTTCAAGAAATAATCGAGTCCTAATTCCAGCGCATACGTCCGAGTTGGCGGAGAGTACGAACCAGCTCCAAGAAATCCATCAAACTTGTACCAGGATAGGCCGCCATTGGCCCCGACAAAAACTGCAATCGTTTCCATGGGGAAATATTGTCGAAGGCCGAGCCGAACAGAAATGCTTGTTGTCGTATAATCGGAGCTGTAGAAAAATGGTCCCGCGGCAGCTATTTGGGAATTCATCCTGGTGTAGAAAACCGCCCCGGTGAGTTCAATACGATCATCGACAAAGTACGACGCCCCCGGCGACAAGGCGAGAATGGTCCTCTTCTGGCTGGAGGACGACACGTCTGACGAAGTAGATGAAAAGAGGAGCGAACCGGAAAGTGAGTACACGCCGCTTTTGATTTGTTGTTGAGTAAAACAGATTGACACGACGCACATCGTCGTTAAGAATATCAGAATGCTTTTCATTTCCTTTCTCCTTGTTCTTTACTAACCCCTTAGAACCGACCGGATTGTGTTAATCTACTTTTTTTACTTCCAGCAGATCTATAAGCATAGAGCTCGGCGCAATCCCGCCCGACATCATCTCGATTGCAAGGCGGTCTCCGGGTTGACATTGAAGAACTTGTTCCGCCTGTTTGAACGTCCAGATGGTGTCTGTGACAGAAATCCAGATTCGCTTCGAATCATTGCCCACCCTGTAGAGGCTGACACCTCCTCCAATGGCGAGGTTCTTTCCCCAGCATTGAAGCACAACTGTACCGCCGAGCGGGGGTCCGCTGAATTGAAACAGCGCATGCGGCACGATGCAGCCACCGGTCACACGCACGGATTGTTTACCGCCGTTGGGCGGAGCATCTGCAACAAACGCCATCCCTCCGTAGCGCACCCAGCCTACTGTGTCGCTCTGCGACTCGAACGAGTTGAAAAACACGTCGCTGCGTAGGTCAGGCTCGGTGGGGTCTGTGCAGGCAATGAACAGGACGATAAGGCTGTAAAAAAGGAGAGCGGAGCTAAACTTCATGCAGGTTTTCATGTTTCACCTCTTGCGGTCCCTAGAACGTTCAGACTGAGTTACAATTCCACTGCCAAACCAAAACCGTAGACAAATTCGAGCTGCAATTTCAGATTCTTGTCGAGCGGCAGACGAATGTGTGCCATGGGACGCCAAGAGCTAAACCGGTATCCGAATGTTGCTCCAATCTGATGGAAGGATCTGTTTTCCAGGGGACCTGTCCCCGTCAGGACCATTCTCCCTGAATAGCCGCCGTTGACCGTCCAGGTCTCGTTTTGATATCCTACCAAAGCGCTGTAGCCGAGCAGCCATTCTGTATCATCCCCGCCTGAGGTGTTCTTTGTGTTCACCCATAGAGTCGGTCCGAGCCGTGCATGTACAGTGAACCCTGTTTCAGTTTTCGTCGCGTAGTTCATAATTCCGTTAAACGCCAGAAGATGCGGTACGAAAGCCTCATACCGGTCGACATCGGTTGTGATTCCGACGTTTAGTGCACTGAAGGCCGATTCAGAGGTTGTCGGAAAACGAACACCGACATCAAAAGAAACAGGATCGATGTTGGTTTGCACTTCTGCACCAGCATAAATGTTACCGAGCGTCGTGTGGCTCTGCGAAACCGAAAAAAAACCGCTGGAGAACTCGAATTTTCCCTGCGCGTACGGCAGCTCGAAAAGGAGGTGCAATTGTTCAGTCAGTTGAACCCTTCCCACCAGGTCCGCAACAAAGCCTGTTACAGGGAGGGTTGATTTGTACGATGGCTTGAAGAATTCCAAGACTACCTCATTGTCGGTGATCGGCCGTGTATAAACGGACTGCGCAGTGAGTGACGCTCCCAGAACTGCTACGGCGCAGGCGACGACTATGAGGACGCGGATTCTTGGGCTCATGTTGATCTCCGGATGTGTTTCATTTGCACTCTGTGACCTTTGTCCCTGCTACTGTAACATAATTGGCTTGCCAGTCTTGAGTTCTTCATACGTGACCTGCCGGATCTTTGTCAGATGAAGCATGGTTATGCCTTCGATGGATCGTATCTGATAAGGGAACACGCAAATACCGCCTTCTTTTTCATATGCTTCGACCGGCTGAAGCGAAACTTGCTCACCAGATTTCAATTCAGGAAGTTTGTGCGATCCAAGAGGTATTGTCGGTGCGGGATCGACGAGATAGGAAATCTTCAAGCCTATCACGTTGTAGAAAATCGATACAGTCGCATTGTTAGAAAGCACAACCGGCTGTTCGAGGGGGGATAAGCTTGGTTCGGAACAGGCAAGCAAAAGAAAAGACATCAAGAAAATCAGGATTCTTTTCATACTCGATTCTCCGAAAAAGTGGCGTCACCGCGAACAAGCTGCTTGAGTGCCTGCTCCGGCGAACCACATCAAAAATTGACACTCAATCCAAACAAGACGCTCTGACCCGACAACGACCAACCGGACCCCGAGTTTGAACTAATATTCTTGATGGAAGGATTACTTGAGCCTGGATAGCCAGACTGATAACTGTTGCTGGACTCCCCACTCCCCCAACTGTACGAGGCGGCCAGGCCATATTCTGCATGAAGAGAAATGTGTTCCGAGAAGAACCACTCAACCCCGAAGGACCCGAGCACACCAGCCGAGTAAGTCTTATTGGTGGAACTGTTGCTCTGCTGATTCTGATAGCTACCGACAGAAGTGGAGCTGTTGCTGCTGGAATTCTTGCTCCAACTCATTCCGCCAAATGGACCGATGCCAAAAAAAATCGAGGTCTGTGCATCCGGCGTTCCATATGTCAATCGCTGTAGCGAAATCTGAACAGAATAGCTTTCATTTTCCGAATTACCGCTGGATCGTCCTGAAAGCGTGTCAGCAGAGTAATTCATGCCGCTGTTTCCACTTGACGAAGAATTTACTGAAGTGCCGATGCCAAACCGGATCCTTTGATAGTCTGAAACAAACTTACTGAGGGAAATCGCCGTGCCTTGAAATGTCGAGAGAGTGAGGTTTGACTCGATTCTAAAATCCATTGTCCAGGAATGACCTTCGATGAATTTCCCTATTACCGTAAGGCTATCCTGGGCAGCAAGGTTTGAGAAGGTGAAGGATGCGGCGAACAATCCGCAGAGCATTGCCTTTTTCATGGTGTTGCCTTTCTATTCATCACGCATTCTCTTGATTCTCTGAACAACCTCCGTCACCCCTTTGATCATCCAGAAGTTGACGGCCAGCTTGCCTGTCCCGAGCTTTCTATCGGGCTTGCCCGCCGTTGTTGTGGCGGGGAGCGACTGGTGAGCGGGCATGGCCGCCATCTTGAAAGCGATTCACACGTAGATGCGGCATTTACTCATCTCCTCAGTGCTGGATTCTGCTTTTTCGCATCCTGCAACACCCATTCGAACACCGGATCACGTCCGTGCTTGTAGTCCTCAAACGACGGCCAGATGATGACGTCGGGATACAAAGCATTCTCTGAATCTTTGCTGGTGTCGGGACGGAAAAACTTTTTGCAGGAAATCCTGCAAACAATCCCCGAGTTCGGGAGCTTCAGAACAAGTGTCTCGCCATAATGTGAAGGCCGACCACGAGTAGGCTGTCCGACGGTCGTGAAGAGATTGTTATCCTCAACGAGGGACGCAAGGATGATCGCAGAACTGTAAGTCCCCTCGCCTACCAGAAAATACACGTTTCCCTTCAAAGATAGTCCGATTCGGCTTGATGTGGTAATCGGACTCCGCGTCTGTGACGTTTTGGAAGAAGCTTTCCTTTGAAGAATCGACCTCCATGAAATCCGAGATAACGATGAGGCTGTCGGGCAGTTTCTTTCCGGCATATTTCTTGGAATAGCTGGCTGCATAGTCGGCATACGTTCCCGGATAAAACTCTCTGTACAATGGGGAAAATCGGATGGCCATCGAAAGGTCACGACTGTTGGGGGGAACGTCGAGATAATACAGCAACTGTTCTCCGTAGCCAGAACTTCCTCCCCCGTTTCCTCTCACATCCACAACCAGCGTCGTCACTCCTTCGTCCTTCATCTCTTCAAACATATCCTCGAGGAAGTTGTCGAAGTACCCGATGCCCATATACCATGCGACCGGATAGGCAAGGAGATTGGTGGGGAAGGAAAGACGTCGGACCATACGAACATCCACCATTGAGTTCCATTGGAGGTAACAGACGTTTTCCTTCTTGAGAATCGTATACCTAAACGGCCGATTGACTTTCTCAGTAATCGGATTTGACTTAGCGAACGAAATACGTTTCGGCTTTTCTATAGGCACTAAGCGGTGTGAGCGGGTGGTTCCATCGGGGGCAAGAAGTGTCAATTCGAGTGTGTCGGAGTCGATGATGCCTGCATCGCGATGGAAGGCCGGGAAGACGAAATAGTACCGCAGAGTCCTCCTTGCCTCGTAGACATTTCCGTACGTAATGAAGCGCGTGAACCGTGTGAACACTTCGTCGGCAGGAATCGCGTTGAAACTCAACACTCGTGAGCCGATAAGCGTCGTATCTTCTTCGCGTCCGACAGATGCAAGGATGAGCGTGTCATATACCCAAATGAACGACACGGGGTACTCCGGCTGGCCTCCCGCCCACGAGCTGTATGCATTTGTGTGACTGTCTTGAATATGCGAGAGGAAAGACTGGAGAGACTTTTCAAGCATGACCTTGCTCGTCTCTGCGTCCAGGGATTCGATCATCCGATGTTGTTCGCGATCGAACTCTTCCTTGCTCCAGGATGCAAACGGCTCTGGATGCGTCTCCCTAACTGTTTCGGTGAAGTAAAGAAAATCCTGTTGGTGGGAATTCATCGATGCATAGCGTGCCGTGGCTTGGACTGGGTGAAGGGGGGTCTTCGCGAGACCTTCAATGAGTGACCGGGAAGAAATACAACCGGGGAACCCGACAACTATACAAGCAATAGCCGTGGCAATACTTCGTCTCAACGTGCCTGATCGAAGAGTGATTCCCATACCGATTCCTTTCCGAGGGACTGAAACATAATGCAAGCGCGCGGCCATGACGCATAACTCCTGATTACGACGCGACAACCTCCTTCACTCTCTGCTCATCCAGGAATTCCTCTACAAGCTTGTTGTCCGAAATGGCCGTTTCGATTCTCCGCAACGCTTCCCTGATGTCTTTTTCCGAGGAGACGTACGAGAGACGGATGTATTCCTGGTCGTCTTCCGGTGTGCGCGTGCCAAAACATTGCTGGCCGAGCACGGCCACCCCGCCTTTGTAAAGCAGGAATTGCTGCAGCTCTTTCGAGTTTTTGAAACCAATCCGCCGGCAAGCCCGTGTGACATTCGGGTATGCATAGAAAGCTCCGGCCGGCATGTGGCAGAAGAATCCGTCAATCCGGTTGAGTCCGTTCACGATCAGATCCCGATTTCCCTTGAATTCTTTCACCATCGCCTCCGCATAATCCTGCGGACCCACAATTGCTTCCATGGCCGCGTGTTGCGTGAATGTCGCCGTGCAGGAATTCGAGTTCGTCATCAGCCTGCTTACGTGCGTTGCAAGCTGTTTTGGCATCACGCCGTAACCCACCCGCCAGCCTGTCATTGCGTAGGTTTTCGAGTGGCCGTCGAGGATAATCGTGCGCTCTTTCATGCCGGGAAACTGGCTCACGCTTTCTGCTTTGCCTTCGTAGACAATGCGCGAGTAGATTTCATCGGACAAAACCCACAGGTCATGTTTCAAAGCCAGCTCCGCCACCTCGTGTAAATCCTGCTTCGGGATGATCCCGCCCGTGGGGTTGTGCGGTGAATTGATGATGATCATCCGCGTGCGCTTTGTGATTTTGGAACGAAGCTCCTGCACATCGAAGCTGAACCGTTTATCTTCGCGCAAACGGAGCGGCACCGGAGTCCCGCCCACGAAGTTCACCATGGATTCGTAAATCGGGTATCCCGGCAGCGGGTAAATGACTTCATCGCCTTCTTCGATGCAAGCGAGGATGCTGAAGAAAATCGTCGGTTTGCCGCCCGGAACCACCACGACCTCTTCGGGTTCGACAGGAATTCCGCGTGTTGAGGCGACATAATCGGCAATCACCTTGCGGAATTCCGGAATGCCTGCCGAAGGACAATAATGCGTGTAGTTCTTGTCCAGCGCTTTCTTGGCTGCTTCTTTGATATAATCAGCCGTTGCGCATGCTGGCTCGCCGATGGACAGGGCGACAATGTCCCGGCCTTTGGCTCTGAGTTCATTCACCTGGGCCAGAACGTCGAACGCAGTCTCTGTTCCCAGTCGAGAAATTCGTTTTGCGATTTTCATAGATCACCTGTTGTTATGGTTTTTGTAGTCATCCAAATTCAAAGCCCTTATCACAGCCTGAAATGAAGAATTCGATACACCCTTTTTTTTCAAGAAAAGCCTGGACAGTCTGAGCGCAGCTCCACCAGTTTTGACTTGTTGCGAAGTCGAAGACTGCCCTTAGCATGATTTTACAGGAGCGCGCTTCCCGCCATAAAGATTGGCGGGCAGGCGCTGCGCTCAGCGCGTCTTCCGTTTACTTCACAAGCGCGTTCAATATCGTGCTGCCATCGTTTTGTTCTTTGTTTCCATCAACAATCGCGCTTTGTGGGCGATGTGTTCCGCGCTCACTTCGAATTCCTTGATGAGCTCCCATGGCGCTCCGGATTCTCCAAAGCGGTCCTTGATGCCAATGGAACCCGTAATAACCGGCAGGTGATAGAGCTCCGGCGCTTCGGTGATAATCCGGCACACGCGATCCGCCAGCCCGCCGATCTGATGCTCTTCGGCGGTGATCACAACGCCTGTTTCCCTCGCAGCTCGAATGACGGCGTTGGGGTCGAGAGGCTTCAACGTGTGCATGTTGATGACCCGGGTTTCAAAATCATATTCCTGTTTCAAAATGTAAGCCGCACGCATCGCCTCGGGCACCATCGGCCCGCACGCGATGATCGAAAGCTGCTCATGCTCGTTTTCGTATTGTGAAGCGAGCTTCGTTTCGAACGCGTCGATAAACCTCGCCTGTTCGCCGCGAAAACGTATGACGTTTGCTTCGCCAAACTTAAACGGTGTTTTATCGGTCGTCACAATCGGCGTCGCTTCCCTCGCAAACCGAATAAACTTTGGACCGTTGATTCCGAAGAGCAGGTGTTCGGTGGCTTTGCGTGTTTCGACAACGTCGCACGGAACCGAGACGTTCATGTTTGGCAGGCCGCAGACTTGAAACAGGTCCTCGAGGGCCTGATGAGTTGCACCGTCAGGGCCAACAGAGACTCCCCCGTGAGCGCCTGCGATAAGCACGTTGAGTTCGCCGTAGCAAACCGTTGTGCGGATCTGGTCAAGGCACCTCCCCGCCGCAAACGTTCCATACGTTCCGAACACGGGAATTTTTCCTTCACGCGCCAATCCCGCAGCAACGCACACCGCGCTCTGCTCCGCAATGCCGACACTGATCCATCGATTTTTTCTTTCAGGATGCTTCTCATAAAAATCGCTGATCGTGATCGATCCTGAAATATCCAACCCAAGACACACGATTCGTTCATCGCCGCCCAACTCCTCCAAGGCGTTACCAAACCCTTTGCGTGTCGGCTGCATTTCCACGCGCATCAGCTCATCGGTGTTCCACCAGTAGTCACGAGCAAAGCGCGGCATCTTGTGGCTGAGCTCCACCTCGACATGCCGCTGGTAGGTTTTGGCTGATTCGAGCATCTGGTCAGCCGGCAACTTGTCGGCAAGCCCGAGTTGCGCCAGTCCTTTTTTCATTTCCTCGACGCTGGGCACCTTCCCGTGCCATCCCGCAACGTCTTGCATGAAATCAACGCCTTTACCCTTCACCGTGTGGGCAAGGATCATGACCGGTTTTCCTTTGAAGGCAATCGCCTGCTCAAACGTGTTGACAAGCGCGCCCATGTCATGCCCGTCTACTTCCAGCACTTCCCAACCGAAACTCCTGTATTTGTCGGCGATCGGGTCAATGTCCATGACGTCCTTCACCCAACCGTCGATCTGCAGACGATTCTTATCGATGATCCCGATGAGGTTGTCCAGCTTGTAGTGGCCCGCCTCCATCACGGCTTCCCAGATTTGTCCCTCCTGCTGCTCGCCGTCGCCCATGATGCAGTACACGCGTGCGTCGGATTTGTCGAGCCTTTGTGCGAGTGCGATTCCCACGGCGATGCTGAGTCCCTGGCCGAGCGAACCGGTTGAGGCCTCGACGCCGGGAAGTTTCAACCGGTGAGGATGTCCCTGAAATGGCGAACCGAGTTTTCTGAGTTTCACAACCTCTTTGACGTCATAGTAGCCAGCCATGCCGAGACCGATGTATAAACTGGGCGCCTTGTGTCCGACCGACCAGATGATCCGATCGCGACCTTTCCACTCCGCTTTTTCAGGATCGTGTCGTGCGACATGCAAATACAGGGCGGCGGTGATGTCCATGATGGAGAGCGTCCCTCCGGCGTGGCCCGATCCCGCAGCGGCGAGACTGATGAGGTCGTAACCGCGCATGAGGTTTGCGGCTTCTTTGAGCTCCTGAATGGAATACTGCTTTCTTGTTTGTCCGGTGCGGCGCCGCGATCTGCGGCTCGGTCATCTTGTCGACCGTTTCGACCGCAACGATACGATCCTCGAGCTTGTGATGCTCGAAACGCGCCTTCAGCTCGCCCTTTGCTTCACCCGGGCCGATGACCAAGATCTCTTCCACATCGCGAATCGACTCGATGACCTCGTCGTAGAACTTCACGAGTTCATTCCCGAGGCGTCGGTCCCGCATGTCTTCTGGTTTGCGGTGCGAGCCACCAGAATAGCGAGTATGTCCTTCGGCGTCGGACTCGATGGTCTTGGTCGCCTCGCCATCGCTCGAAACCGTCACGATCACGGCCTTGCGATGATCGATCCACAAACCAGCTCGTGTTGTCATGAATGGCTCCCTATTCGGTGGTGTGTCCGTCGAAATGCTCCTCGTGCGCCAGCGCGTCGGCCTTGCTCTCATGGACCGTACCGTCTTTGTGTTCGGGCGGGCTGTAGACCGAGTAGAGCTTCAGCGGCTCGGTCGTCGATGTATTGACGATGTTGTGTTTGGTCCCGGCGGGGATGACGACTGCGCTGCCGTCCTCGAGCTGGTGCTCGACCCCGTCCAGAATCGCGACCGCGTTCCCGTGCTCGATGCGGATGAACTGGTCGAGCGTGTGCAGCTCCATCCCGATTTCTTCCTTCGGCTTCAGATGCATGAGCACCAGCTGCGAGTGCTTGCCCGTGTACAACACCCGGCGAAAGTCGGTGTTGGTCTGCGTAGCCTGTTCCAGGTTCGTGACGTATCCATTCATGGACGTACTCCTCATGATTTCGCGAGGTCGCTGTGATCATAGGCCTGTTGCAGCGCAGTGTGCAACATACGCCAGTGAACAACATGAAGGGTTTGT
>JANOGR010000030.1:0-5404 GCA_031406095.1 Ignavibacteriales bacterium | reverse complement strand
CGACAGGGGAAAACCGCCGGGCGTTGACGATCGAGGAACCGGTTGAGTATATTATCAAGGGAGCCCGTCAGCTGAAAATCGGACCGAAGATGTCGTTTGAACAGTCGATTCGCGGTATCCTGCGTCATGATCCGGATATCGTGCTTGTCGGTGAAATGCGCGACAAAGTCACTGCCGAAACGGCCATTAAGCTTGCCAACACGGGTCACCTGGTATTCTCAACGCTGCACACGAACGACGCTCCGAGCGCCGTCGCACGTCTCTACAAAATGGGAATCGAGCCGTTCCTGATTGCCTATGCGATCAACATCATCGTTGCCCAGCGTTTGATTCGCACGCTGTGCAAGATATGTAAACAGCCTGTGGATGATGTCGACAAACCTGATCTCATCAAATTCGGGTTCACGGAAGAGGATCTCAAGAACCACATCATCTACAAGGCGGTCGGCTGCGACAAATGTAACGGCGGCTGGAAGGGCAGGGCTGCCATCCACGAAGCTCTGTATTTCACAAAAGCGATCAAGGACATTATCTTGAACGCTGGCGATAAAGTCGATGAAAATGCAATTCGCGAACAAGCGTCAAAGGACGGCATGTGGACTCTGCGGCGTTCCGGTATGGAGCGGATGAAAGAAGGCTTTACCGCTCTCGAGGAAGTTCTCGCTTCTACGGTTGAAGAAGAATAGCACTGTTATCTGGAAAAAAGCAGAAAAAGGCGCCGACGGCGCCTTTTCTGTTTTTTCGGGGATCATACGACCTGACTGCTTGCCGGAGTCGAACCCACTTTTCCACTAAAATCAATGACTTGGGTCAAACTCTCAAGAAAGTTCTTTAAACGATTTGCATTTCTCTCAGGAGTTTCTTATAATCATGTCGCCGGAAGAAAAAGTTATCAACATAATGGCAGTTCAAACTCAACAAACACCCGCAAAACCAGCTCCTACCATCACGACGAATGAGCCGCCGGCGCACGCCGTTGAGGCTCAAAAAATCCTTAAGGAGGTATCTGCGACTCTCCCGACGAGCGTGACCGGCCTCGAACGCCAAATGATGATTGGCGATACACTTACGAGGATGGATGAGTCTCAGAAGATCAAACTGCTGGCCTTGATGAATCATTTCCTCACCCGGATGTTCACCACGAATGCCTCCGACATCGACATGGGAGGATATGGGGCCCAAGGGTCTGTTTGGTACAGGGTATTCGGGTCTAAAAAACCGGATGCAAGTCTCGGAAAATACACGCCTGATGAAATGAACTTCCTGATTCAAAGCGTCATCGGCGAACGACAACGCGCTTTTCTCTATGAAAACAGAAACCTCGATTTCTCGCATATGATTTATTTCGAAAACGGGGAATTCCGACGATTTCGAGCGGATGCCTATTTCGACCTGGACCAACTGGGGCTCAATATGCGGGCGATCAACAACACAATTCGCCCTTACAAGAATCTGGATCTTCATCCCAATGTCACAAAAATGCTCAGTTTGGCGACCACCAAAGAGGGAATGTGTCTGGTCACTGGTATAACGGGATCGGGGAAAAGTTCGACATTGGATGCAATCATCGACGCGAATAATCAGACGGTCGACGGTCATATTGTTATCGTGGCTTCACCGATTGAGTATGTGCACAAATCCGCCCGCTGCATCGTTCGGCATCGTGAAGTTGGCCGCGACGTAATGTCATTCAAAGAGGGCGCCACTCAGGCTCTGCGGCAGGATCCGGATATCATCATGATAGGCGAGCTGAGGGACCCGGAAACAATTATGACAGCGCTGGAAATTACCGATTCGGGCCACAAGGTGTTTTCGACGCTCCACACCGCTTCCTCCGTCGAGAGCATAGACAGGATTATCGGCGAGATTCCCCCTGTTGAGCAGGAACGCGTTCGAAACCGCCTTGGCGACACCTTGCGCTGTGTGTTGTCGCAAAAACTCATACCAAGTCTCGATGGCAAGCGTGTGTTGGCAAAAGAGATTCTGCTCGCAACTCCGTCTGTGAAGGCGGCGATCAAAAACAATAATACGGGCGAGATTTACCAAATGATCTCTGAAGGTCTGGAAAATGGCATGACGACCATGGAACAAGACCTCAGGCGTTTGTATATGCAGAAAAAGATTTCCCTCGAGAATGCCATGAATTATGCCAACAACAAGCGCAGGCTTCAGCAATTATTGCAAATGCAACCCTCGGATGCATAAGCCGGCGCCCCCACAAGTTTCCTCCCACGATCAAGGATCACACCGTTAATGCCTTACCAGCCTGGTCAAGGTAAAACCGCTGTTGGTCTTTTCGTCGACGGCTTGGAACTCAAGATGGTCCAGTTGTCGATGAAGGGCGGGCGGACGACGCTCAGAGATTTCAAGACAGTTGCCTTAGTCAAGAAATTCGAGGAGAAACAGGCAGCGGCTTCAGCAGCCGACGAGGCCAGTTTCGCCGAATCCCCCACGCAGGATGCCTTTGCAGCAGCGCCGACAACCGAGGCGGCGGCAGAAGAGGGGAATACCAACGCCTCAGTGTTGTTAGGCTTGTTGGGCGACTTGCCTTCCACCAAATACACAGTCTCCTTTGGACTTTCTGAACCTGCTGTAACCTATCACGAATTCGAGAGCGACTTCGGTCTTACCGGGACAAAACAAAAGAAGCGCGTCATACAGGAGCTTGCTGCAAACCGCCCGACAGCGCCGGCACTCGATGCTGTTCAATCGATCCCCACGGTGTCCGGCGGCATCTTGTCCATCGTACGGGAAGACGGTCTTCATTTGTATGATTTGGTGACAGAACTCAGGTCATTTCTCGGCGGACGAATCCCGAATGTCCACGCTATCGGGAGCGCCGACATTGCCTTGATGGAGCTCGTTCGATCCGGTTACGAGATTCAAGAGGAAGAGATCACGGTTTTGGCTTATGTCGGACATGATTTCAGCCGGCTCATATTCATGCAGGGTCAGAATTTCCTCCATTTTGCCCCGATTATCAGCGAGGGACTCGGCTCGACCAACATTGAGAATACGCTCTACAGCCGTATCCTGCTGGAGCAGGACAACATCGCCCTCACGAGAATCGACAGGATCCTGCTTGCAGGCGAAAGCCACAAGGTCAACCTCCTTGATGCGCTTGCACCCCAATTCTCAAATGCCCAGGTAGAATACATGAAGGCTCCCGAGCTGGACCTGAGTCTCTACGAGGGTTCGGTGGGTGAGGCCATTTCCGAGTATGCTATTCCTCTCACAATAGCCTGGAAAGCCCTTGATGAAAAACATCAGGGCTTTTTCGATGTAAACCTGGTTCCCATCTCCATTATTGAAGGCCAAAAGGCCTTCAAGCTCGCCTGGCATGGCTGGCTGGCGGCCGTGTTGATTATTGTTTCGATTGTCTTCTTCTACACTTCCATTCTGAAGAGACACAGCGAAATCATCAATACCGATTCAGAGTTGAAGAAAAAGCAATCGCGTTTGGTTGAGTTGGAGGAGTTGAGAGTCAGAAAAGAACAACTCAACGCAGACCTCGCGCGGTATCGTGTTGCTTCGGCTTTGTATGAAGAAATAGCCCCCGGCGGGGATCGATGGGGGAGGGTCCTCCATTACATGGCAAACAGTGTTGAGGATCTCAACTCATTGTGGATTTCGAACATCAAGCCAGATGCGCAAAATCCTAGCGTTTTCATGATTACCGGCAGGTCGATCTACCGGACGCGAATTCCTCGACTTGCGAATGTCTTCGAGAAGGCCACGTTGAAGGAAGTGCGGACGATCTCCATTCGAAACAAGATCATTTACGAGTTTGACATTGTTGTCGAACAGGTGGACAAAGGTGATGCTCCATACATACCAAAGACGACGAAGAAATAAAGGCTGACCGTGTCCTTTAAGATCAGAAATTCGATCATGCTCGGTTCCTTTGCACTGCTGTTGACCATAGCGGGGTCGGCATTTTGGATGTGGTGGCAACCAAGACAGCTGAACAAGATCAAAGCGGAACTTGACAAGGTCAATAAGCAGTTGGAAGAGTTGCCGGCATTGATTCAGGAAGTCGCGGCGCTCACGAGTCAATTCCAGGACATGAAAAGAAAGTATGACTCGAGGAGTAAAGAGATTCCCCCGTACGATATATCATCGCAAACGTATGCATACATGAGTCGGGGGTTGGACGAAGCCGGTTTCATGAAGTTCAACATGAAGTTTGAGACGTCTGAGAATTTCGGCCAGTACGGTTATAACACGTACAGGCTGGAAGAGGGGGAGGGTCAATTCGGGAACCTGTACAAATTCATCTATTATCTTGAGAACGGCCGGAGGCTCTACAAAATCAACTCAGTCAGTTTCAGCCACTACGAGGCCCTGGATCCTGACACGAAGGAAACGAAGACTTCGATTCTCTTCAAAGTTGAATTCCATGCGTATTTCACAACTATCGCAGAACTTGGGACCTCACTCGCAGCGAAAGCGCTTCCCGTTCCGCCTTCTCCGTTCAATCCATTCAAGCCGCTCGTGTTGGGGACTCTTGCGGCGGAGGCACCTGAAGGCGAGTTGAACAGCAATAACCTGGAGCTTAAAGCCATCATTCCGGGCAAGGCATTCGCTCTCTACGATGCTGAGCTTATCGTGCTCCAGATGGGAGACAAAGTGTGGCGTGGGTATGTCAGCAAAATCGACCCCACCTCCGCCTCCGTTGAATTCACGCTCGATGAAGGAGGCGTCATTCGAAAATCCGTGAAGTACGTTCAGTTTGACAAGAAACTAAGGACGAGGTAACCATGAAACAACGAGCTCTCTTGCCTTGCGCTCTCCTGCTGCTCACCGTATCGATGCAGGCGCAAATCAAGACTGAAAGAGATTTAATGAGAACGGCGCAAGGAAAAGTCGTGAAGGCTGACGAGCGCGTGTCGTTCAAAGCTGACTTCCAATATCCAGCGGCGATTGCAGCGATCTCAGAGTTAACGAAAAAGCTCCTGAACAAGGAGATTCTCGATTATTCCCCGATTGCAAACAAGCAAGGCAATCCGATCGGAGAGAATATCGACGGCATGTTTTGGCGCGATGCCCTTGAGCTGATTCTGAGAAAACAAGGTCTGTGGTACCTTGAGGGAGATGCCAATATCATCGTCAATACGGTTGATAACATTAGCAAAATGTCTCAAACGATGACGCCGACGCAGCAAACGGGAACGCCCACAACCCAGCAAACGGCAACCCAGCAGCAAATGGGGATACCGACGGGCATGCAGGCAGTCGTGGATAGCGGAGCTTTGATTGCCAGGATGCGGGAAGTAACGATCTCGGCCATTTTTCTCGAAATCAATCAAACAAAACTCCATGAAAGCGGCATCGACTTCAAAGTCTTTCGCGGCAGTGATATGAACATCAACGTGGAATTCCAGGGAGCGAGCAGGGTTTCGAG
>JANOGR010000024.1:0-4133 GCA_031406095.1 Ignavibacteriales bacterium | reverse complement strand
CTCCCGCGGGGGCTCGTTGATTCCGATGTAGTTATCGAGCGACTTGCTCATTTTTTCCACACCGTCGGTTCCCGGAAGAATCGGCATCGTAAGCGTGATCTGTGGTTCGAGGCCGTATTCGCGCTGAATTTCTCTTCCCACGAGGAGATTGAATTTCTGATCGGTGCCGCCGAGCTCGATGTCCGCCTTGATTGCCACGGAGTCCATGGCCTGGGCGAGAGGGTAGAGCATTTCATGTACGCTGATGGGTTCCCCGGCTTTATAGCGTTGAGTGAAGTCGTCCCGTTCGAGCATGCGGGCAACCGTGTATTTTGAGGCCAGCAGGACGACATCGCCGAATGTCATTTTTCCCAGCCACTCTGAGTTGTAAAACATGGAGATCCGCTGGGCGGAGAGAATTCTGGTTGCTTGCTCAAAATAAGTTTGGCCGTTGCGCCTAGTTTCTTCAAGTGTGAGCGAGGGGCGCGTTTTGCTCCGCCCTGAGGGATCGCCGATCATTCCCGTAAAATCCCCGATAATGAGAATGGCCTGGTGTCCCAAATCTTGAAACTGACGGAGTTTTCGGAGAACGACAGAATGGCCCAGGTGGAGGTCCGGCCTGCTCGGGTCGCATCCGAGCTTCACATTAAGGGGTTTTTTCGACTTGATGGACTTTTCAACCTTCTTGGCGAGCTCACCTTCCGGGATGATCTCCGAAACGCCCCGCTTGATGACGTCCATCTGTTCGTTAAGTGGAGGGAACAATTCTTATGAAGAACTCCTTTTGAGCCGCTTGGCAACTTCCCGCTGTGCGTCGCGTTTCGCAACCGCTTCTCGCTTGTCGAAAGTCTTTTTGCCGCGAGCCAGCGCAAGTTCGATTTTTGCGTACGGTCCCTTGAAATACACGGAAAGCGGTACGAGGGTTAGTCCTTTTTCGGCAACGCGCCCAAAAAGCTTCCGGATTTGTTTTTTTTGAAGCAAGAGGCGCCTATCGCGTTTCGGTTCGTGGTTGTTGATATTCCCCTGTTCATAAGGGCTGATGTGCATTCCGAGAAGCCAGACTTCGCCATTCTTGATCACGGCGTATCCGTCTTGGAGGTTGGCATTACCGCTGCGGAGAGATTTGACTTCTGTTCCTTTGAGTGCAATTCCAGCTTCGAGCGTTTCGAGAATTTCGTATTCATGACGAGCTTTTCGATTAGAAACCAAAACCCGCTGTTCAGAATCGGCCATCCCGTCAATTTTTTTGTTTCAAACTTAACGGAAAAGGGCACAAGAATCAACACGCAGATAAGAAACAGATTGGAAGCAGATTCCGCAGATTGCCTGCGCAAGAAATGAGTTCTGCACAGAGATTTCTTGGACACCTGGAAGGAGTTCCTTTCCGAATCCAGCCCTCATCCGCTTCGGCTCTGCCGAATCCGTCATCTGCGGAATCCGTCTCGATCTGCGCTAATCTGCGCCGCGTTGCCTTTCTACACAGTTCTGACTATATTAATGCCCGATTTTGTTCAGGAAAACGGCAGAAGTCTCTCTGCTTGAAAGGAAATCGATGCCAGAACGACAACTTGACGTCACCATAGTAGGAGCGGGTCCCGGTGGATATGTGGCCGCTATCAGGGCGGCTCAACTTGGTTTCAAGGTGGGATTGGTGGAGCGTGACAAGCTTGGTGGAGTGTGCCTGAACTGGGGCTGCATCCCCTCAAAGGCCCTTCTCAAGAGTGCAGAGCTTTACAACTCCTTCAAAAAGGCCGAGGAATTTGGAATTTCCGTGAAAGAAGTGACGTTTGATTTTTCGAAGATCATCAAGCGGAGCCGGGATATCGCAGACAGGCAATCGAAAGGCGTTGAGTACCTGATGAAGAAAAACAATATTCAGGTGATCTCAGGTGCTGCCAAATTGACTGGCAAGAATTCGATTGAGATAAGCAGCGGCGGCAAGGTTGTCGAAACCGTCAAGACGAAATACACCATTCTCGCCACCGGTGGGCGGCCACGCAGCATTCCGGGAGTGACGATTGACGGGAAAAAAGTCGTTTCAAGCAGCGAAGCGATGGTTCTGCCCGAACAACCCAAATCGATGGTCATCATAGGTGGCGGCGCGATTGGAATCGAGTTTGCGTATTTTTACAATGCACTTGGCACAAAAGTGACAGTGGTGGAAATGTTGCCTTCCATCCTTCCCCTGGAAGACAAGGAAATCACCAAAATTCTCGATTCAGCTCTCAAGAAATCGGGCATCGAAATTCTCACGAATGCGAAAGTTGAAGGTCTAAACGTGGGAAAGGTGGTCACCGTGAGCGTCGCAACGAAAGAAGGAAAAGTCGATCTTCACGGGGACGTTGTGTTGATGTCCGTCGGCGTTCAGGGGAACTCCGAAAACCTTGGACTGGAAGCTCTGGGAATCAAGATTGATCGCGGGTTCATCAAAGTGGACCAGTTTGGGAAAACGAGTGTGGATTCCATCTATGCTATTGGCGACGTCTCCGGCCCGCCCCTTCTCGCACACGTCGCCTCGCACGAAGGCGTTGTCGCAGCTGAACATATGGCAGGGAAGGCAAAGCACGGCATCGACCGCAACAACGTTCCAAGCTGCACGTACTGCCAGCCGCAGGTGGCAAGCGTCGGGATGACCGAAGAAGCGGCTCTCGCAGCGGGTTACAAACTGAAAATCGGACGGTTTCCATTGCGCCCACTCGGCAAAGCCATGGCCACCGGTGAAACCATAGGAATGGTCAAACTGATATTCGATGAAAAATACGGAGAGCTCCTCGGGGCGCATATTATCGGTTCCGAAGCAACGGAGATGATTGCAGAATTGGGTGTTGCAAAGGCGCTTGAAACAACGTATGAGGAAATCTTTCATACGATGCACGCCCATCCAACATTCTCTGAAGGGATTATGGAAGCAGCAGGGGAAGCCTACGGGGTTGCCCTTAATATCTGACCTTTTGTGAATAGACTGGCGATCACCGACATAGGACGTTCCCGGTTTGCCAACGCATGGCAGCTTCAGCAGAAGCTCTTTCATCTTCGGCATTATGGCGCGATCGGAGACCTGCTGCTGTTCACAGAGCATGAACATGTCTACACGATTGGAAAAGGCGGGGATGAGAACCACGTACTTGCAAGCCCGGCAGAGTTAGAGGAAACCGGCGTCGACGTATTTCGAATCGACCGCGGCGGAGATGTCACATATCACGGACCCGGTCAAATCGTCGGCTATCCCATCCTCGACCTCAACCTCTATTTCGCCGATATCCATCGGTATCTCCGATGCCTTGAAGAAGTGATTATTCTGGCCTTGAACGATTATGGAATTGAAGCGACCAGGGAGCCGGATTTTACAGGCGTGTGGGTCAATGGAGAAAAGATAGCAGCCATCGGCGTCAAAGTGAGCAAGTGGATTACGATGCATGGTTTTGCGTTAAATGTGAACAGCGATTTGTCGAAGTATGAGCGAATAATCCCGTGCGGCATTTTTCACAAAGGCGTCACATCGATGGAACGGATTCTGGGGAAGAGCATTCCTATGGCAGAAGTTCAGGAAAAACTGACGACTGCGTTCAAAAGCGTATTCGGCTGCACAACATTCGCAATGCCTTATCCTTCGCTGCTCCAGATTGCGAAGAAGGCCGAACCAGCACAAGTTTGAAGAATCGATGACACAGCGAAATTCAGATATTGCTCTTCAGGAAAGGAAGGAAGGAATCCTCCCCAAGGAGGAACTCGTGCGGGCATACCGTCTTATGCTTACGGCTCGCAAACTCGACGAAAAACACCTGATCCTTCTCAAACAAGGCAAATCGTTTTTCAATATTTCCGGAGTCGGCCATGAGGCCGCCCAGGTTGCCGCTGCGATGAACCTGAAGTCTGGTTACGACTGGGCCATGCCGTATTACCGCGATCTCGCTTTTTGTCTCACGTTCGGGATGACGCCGGAAGAAGTTTTTCTGGAAGCCTTTCATCGCGCCGAGGGACCCGGCACCGGTGGACGACAGATGCCCTCGCACTGGGGCAAAAAAGAAGCCCGCATCATCACTCAATCCAGTCCGACCGGGACTCAATATTTGCAGGCGACCGGTCTTGCGTTGGCGATCAAGAAAGAAAAATCCGACGAGGTGGTGTACGTTTCGGGCGGAGAAGGCTCCACG
>JANOGR010000372.1:0-5253 GCA_031406095.1 Ignavibacteriales bacterium | reverse complement strand
ACAAACGACTGTTTGGCGTGCTTCCGACGGGGATGTGGCCTGCGGAAGGGTCCGTCGCTCATGACATTGTTTCGGTGTTCGGTAAACAAGGAATCAAATGGGTGGCCACGGACGAGAAAATTCTTGCCCGGTCGAAGCCGGCCGGACAGCCGAAGTACTATCCCTATGCTATTTTTGCCGACCACGGTTCGAAGAATTCCGTTGTCACAGTGTTTCGAGACACCGAATTATCCGACAAAATCGGCTTCGTGTATCAGAATTATCGGGGAGAAGATGCGGCGGATGATTTTGTTCGGGGTATTCTAAACTACGTGCCCCAGGAAAGCGAGCCAGATCGACTCTTGACAGTGATTCTGGACGGTGAGAATGCGTGGGAGTGGTATCGACAAGACAACGACGGAAAGGATTTTCAGAATGCACTGTATCGGAAACTGTCAAAGCTCGCGGAGACGAAGCAGGTTGTTACAGTAACGGTGACAGAATATCTTGAAGGAAATTTGAAACGTGGAGTCCATCCCCACAAAATTGAAAGCTTGCCAAAACTCGAATGGCTGTGGCCCGGTTCCTGGATCAATGCGAACTATGACACATGGATTGGCGAGGATGAGGAGAACAGGGCCTGGGAATATCTGTTGACTGCACGGAAGGATTTGGGGAACTCGGGCCTTGCACAACCCAATCCGAAGGTCGTTGCGCCAAAAAAAGCTACCAAGGCCTACTTTGTATATCGTGCGTGGGAGGCAATGTACGCCGCAGAAGGTTCGGACTGGTTTTGGTGGTACGGCACCGACCAAACCGCGCCCGCGGGTGACAAACCGTTTGATATTGCCTTTATCAAACACCTGAACAATGTTTACGAATTTACGAGGAAGGCGGGAGGGAAAATGCCTGCGCGCGAGTTCAAGCCGATCATTGAAGACCAGCCGATTGCCAGGCGTGCGTCCCAGGGCACGATGGCGCAGAGCAAGAATGACCTGGTGACCGTCAGGTTTCAGTGCGATGCTCGGGACATGTATGTCCGGAAAAGCATTTTCGTTGCCGGGAACCATGAAATGCTCGGCAACTGGACTCCGAACAGAATCAAACTGCATGACGACGGCACCAACGGCGACGAAAAAGCCGGCGACAGCATTTGGTCACTGGAGATCAAGGTTCCGGCAGGCACTGTTGTGGAGTACAAGTATACGAACAGCGGGGCGGAAGGAAGCTGGGCTCCGGGCGAGGAGTTTTCTTCCAACAATAGAAAAATCACGGTTGACAAGAAACCGGGAGAAACGATGATCATCGTGGACCGTTTCGGAAAGTTGTAAACCCTCCTTGCGCATGTCCCGTCGTATACTTTGTTTCCTGTGTTTCCCAATACTGCTTACTCTGATTGGCGGCTGTGGAAGGTCATCGCAAGAAGATGATAACCGTATCGTTATTTGGCATCAAATGCGGCCGGATGAGGGGCAGATTCTCCAGCGACAAGTCAAGAGATACACGGATCAGAACCCGGGGAGGGAAGTCGTTGTTATTTACAAAGAGACGGAGGTGCTTCGCAGCGCGTTTGTGAATGCTGCGATCACACGACGAGGTCCCGACCTTGTTCACGGGCCGTCCGACGCGGTCGGTATTTACGTCGCAACGAAAGCGGTCCAGCCTCTCGAAACTATTTTCCCTGCCGAATATCTGGCGCAATTCGATTCATCCGGAATTTTGTGGTACAGAGGTCACATCTATCAAATAGCCGACAAGATTGGGAATCATTTGGCGCTCGTGTACAACAAGAAGTATGTCCAGCGTGCACCGCAGAATGACGAGGAGCTGATTGAGACCAGCAAAAGGATTCAACGCCAGTATGGCTATAAAAGCGGCAGGCCGAACGTGTATGGTTTGACATGGAATTATACGGAACCGTTTTTTTTCATACCGTTTTTTACCGGATTTGGTGGGTGGGTCTTTGGCGATGACGGAGTTACTCCTTCATTGCAGAGTGATGCCATGGTCCAGGCCTTGAAATACACCCGCTCGCTGCGGGATGAACACAAAATTGTCCCCAATGAGGCCGATTACGAGATTGCGGATGCGTTGTTTAAAGACGGCAAGGCGGCGATGATTATCAACGGCGACTGGTCGTGGGCGGGTTACGCGCAGCTGGGCATTGATATCGGTGTTGCCCCGATTCCGAAAATCGTCAAAACGGGGTTGTGGCCTGCACCCATGACCTCCCCCAAGGGCTTTTCGCTGAATTCGAACGTGAGTCCGGAGAAACTGCCGAAGGTGCTCGATCTTCTAAGATTCCTGTTGTCTGAAGAGTGTGAATTGGAAACGACGAAGGCCCTGAACACAGCTCCCACACTCAAGTCGCTCTATAACAACCCGCTGCTTGTAAAAAATGATATCCTGCAAAACTCGCTCGCTCAAATACGTCTGGGCCGATCCATGCCCGTCGTCCCGGAAATGCGTGCCGTGTGGGATGCAATGCGGCCGGGCTACCAGGCTGTCATGGGCGGAGCGAGTACTCCGGAAGCTGCGGCAAAGAGTATGCAGCAGCTTGCTCTTCGCAGAATCCGGGAAATGAACGAGTAACAAATGGCGTCGCGTAAATCATTCATTGCGTTCCTCGTCGCACCCGCCTTCCTTATTCTTTTCGCGGTGGTATTCTATCCGTTCATTTACAATATCGTGCTCTCATTCTCGAACATGAATCTGTACAGGATTTATGACTGGAGTATCATCGGAATAAAGCAATACACGAGGATTTTTACTGAACCTTCCCAGCCCAGCTTTTACCTGATTTTTTGGAAAACATTCGTGTGGACATTTGTGAATGTGTTTTTCCATGTTGTTATCGGGGTTGCCCTGGCGCTCATCCTGAATCAGAATCTCAAGGGTCGCTCGGTCTTCCGAACACTCCTGATACTTCCGTGGGCGATTCCGCAATTCATTGTCGCACTCACGTGGCGGGGGATGTTTAACTACGAATATGGCGCAATCAATCTTATGATCACCAAGTATTTCAACCTGCCCGCCATCGAATGGCTGAAGGATCCGGTCAACGCGTTTGTTGCATGCATTATCACCAATGTTTGGCTGGGTTTTCCATTCATGATGGTCATCGCCCTCGGTGCGCTGCAAAGTATTCCGCACGAGTTGTATGAGGCCGCCGAGATCGACGGGGCCCGCTGGCATCACAAGCTTCGAGCCATCACGCTGCCACTTATTCGGCCCGTGATGATTCCTGCTATCACGCTCGGAATGATCTGGACCTTCAACAATCTCAACATTGTGTGGCTGGTGAGCAACGCCGGCGAGCCGTCCGATCTGACGCACATTCTGGTGTCCTATGTGTACAAATCGGCGTTTAACTATTACAGCTTCAGCTACGCCGCCGCCCTCTCCATGATCATCTTTGCGATACTGCTCACCATGAGCCTGACGTTCATGAAATCATCCCGCGCAACGGAAGCGGCTTACTGAGAAACCAATGGCAATCCAGCAGAAACGACCGCGCATTTTGCAGAAGACGCTGAGTTACTTTGTGTTGACACTGTTCTCCGGTATCGCTCTGTTTCCGATCTGGCAGGTTGTCAATATATCGCTGAGGCCGGGAGACAAACTCCTGCCCACGGAGCTTGAGCTCATTCCCACCAATGCTTCCCTGAACAATTTCATTCGTCTGTTCACTCAGACCGACTTCCTCACCTGGATTGGCAACAGTCTTCTTGTTTCCCTCACCGTCACCATCACGGGTGTCGTTCTCGCCTCGACGGCCGGGTACGGTTTTTCGAGATTCCAATTTCCCGGGAAGCGAATCGGCTTGTTGTCGCTTTTGACGACGCAGATGTTCCCGGCGACGATGCTCTTGCTGCCGATGTACATCATGCTGATCAAGCTTGGACTCATCAACACATATCTCGGCGCCATCATCGTTTACTCTGCCACTGCGCTGCCATTCTGCATTTGGACGATGAAAGGATTCTACGACACGATCCCGCCAAGCCTGGAGGAAGCCGCGAGGATAGACGGGTGCAGTCACTTTGCAGCATTCTATCGCATCATTTTGCCTCTCGCTGCCCCCGCACTCGTCATCACGGCGCTCTTCTCTTTTATGACGGCATGGTCCGAGTACATCGTCGCCGTTCAGATCCTGCAGGACAGCGAGCTATGGACGCTTCCCCTCGGCCTCAAATCGTTTGAAGCAAGCATGAGCACCGAGTGGGGCCTCTACGGTGCGGCGTCGATCATCGTGATGATCCCCGTTGTCATTCTTTTTCTTGCTCTAAGCCGTTGGCTGGTATCAGGACTCACTCTTGGTAGTGTCAAAGGATGATCGTTCACATGAAAACCTTCTCTATTCCGGATATACGAATTTACATCATTCTCTTTTTCGTCATTTTCCTGAATGCATGTTCTATGAAAGACCCTCACAAGATATCGCTCGACGGCCCCTGGCTCTTCCACGTGGACAGCAGTGATGAAGGAATGCAACAGCAATGGTACAAAGATGGAGCCGGCCGAGAAAACTGGACAATGATTCAGGTACCCGACCATTGGGACCGTTACAACCTTGCGGGATATGACGGCATCGGTTGGTACGCGAAAACGTTTGATGTCGACAGCGCCGCTTCATGGTCGATTGTGTTTTCGGGCGTGGACGACGACGCCATGGTGTGGGTAAACGGCATCAGGGTGGGGTCGCACGAAGGATACAGCGACGTTTTTTATTTCGATGTCTCCACGGCGGTTCGTCCGGGGATGAACGAAGTTGTTGTCCGTGTGAATGACCGGGAAGGGCCGGGAGGCATCTATAAACCGGTTGCCATCACGCGTTCAGACCGCGTGGAGGAATTGCTGAGGGGGAAATATGCCTCTCTTGAGGCTCGGAGGAGTGCTGATTGGGTTCGCGATGCGGTGATCTATGAAGTGTATCTGCGGTCGTTCTCAAAGGAAGGAACGCTCAAAGCGCTCGAGAAACGGATTCCAGAATTGAAGCAGCTTGGCGTCACAGTTGTTTGGCTGATGCCGATTCATCCGGTCGGTGAACTCAATCGAAAGGGCACGCTTGGAAGCCCGTATGCAGTGCAGGATTTCTACGCGGTCAATGCGGAGTTCGGCACTCTCGAAGATTTCAAGTCGCTCGTCAAAACTGTTCACGGTGAGGGTTTGAGAATTATCATCGATCTTGTTGCAAACCACACGGCGTGGGACAGCAAGCTTGTCGAAGAACACCAGGAGTGGTTCACGAAGAACGAGGAAGGCGCGATCGTG
>JANOGR010000361.1:0-14765 GCA_031406095.1 Ignavibacteriales bacterium | reverse complement strand
ACCATCATCTCGTGGCTGGAAGACGCAACCGAAAAGGCTGTAGACCAGGCAATTGAGATCGTGCGGAATCGCGTAGATCAATACCGCGTTTCTGAGCCCAATATTCAGAAACAAGGCGGCCGCCGAATCATCGTCGAACTGCCGGGAGTAAAGGACGAGAAGGAAGTCAGCCAGCTCCTGCAGGGAACTGCAAAGCTCGAGTTTCGAATGCTGAAAGACCCGGATGTTTCATTCAAAGTCCTGGAATCGATTGACCGGTTTCTCACCGGGAAAACCACGGACGATACGACGGCAGCAAAACCGTCAAAAACCGCCAAATCCGAAGAAAAACCCCGCGATGCACTCACAGAGTTGCTTGGAGGAAAACAGCAGCCGAGTCTGGCTGATACAACACAAGAGAGCCGCATTCAACGCGAACACCCGTTTCTTTCGTACTTGCGCTTCAACCAACAATCGGGAGAGGCCTTCGCCATGGACAAGGATCGCGATCGATTGACAAGGCTTTTGACCCGGCCGGATGTCCAGAATATTCTGCCGCCGGATTTCGAACTCCTTTGGTCCGCCAAATCTCAACAGTTTGCGGACGGGAACAAGTATTACACAGTGTATGCTCTTCGCAAGACCCCGGAGCTGACGGGCGGCGTCATAGTGAATGCCAATGCGAGTGTCAACCCTGAAGATAACCGACCGGTTGTCAACATGGAGATGAACAGCGAAGGTGCGAGGGACTGGTCGAGAATCACCGGCGCAAATATCGGCAAAAGAGTGGCGATCGTGCTCGACAACGGCGTCTTTTCTGCTCCAACGATTATCGGGAAGATCCCAAGCGGCCGGTCTCAGATTACTGGAATCGATTCTCCAAACGAGGCCCGCTTGCTGGAGATTGTTCTCAAAGCCGGTGCACTTCCTGCCCCGGTGGCCATTATTGAACAACGCTCAGTTGGAGCCTCCCTCGGCGAAGATTCGATTCGTTCCGGCCTGACGGCAACACTCATCGCACTCGCGTTCACGGTACTGTTCATGGTTTTCTACTACAACAACGCCGGCCTTGTTGCTGACACCGCCTTGTTGTTCAACATTTTGTTTCTTCTGGGAGTCATGGCTGGATTTAAGGCTACGCTGACACTTCCCGGAATCGCAGGGATTGTCTTGACCATAGGCATGGCGGTTGATGCAAACGTGCTTATCAACGAACGTATTCGCGAGGAATTGACGGGCGGCAAGACACTCCGGGCAGCCGTTGATGCCGGGTACGCAAAAGCCTTTTCTGCTATTTTTGATTCGAACATCACGACGTTTATTACTGGCGTTATCCTTTATCAGTTTGGGACCGGCCCCGTCCAGGGTTTTGCACTCACGTTGATGATCGGTATCGTCGCAAGCATGTTTAGCGCCGTCCTGGTCACTCGTGTGATATTCAATTTGATGATGGACCGCGGGCTTCAGCCCAACTTCGGCTGATGTCTCTGGAATAATCTGAAAACGACAAGGAGATTCTGCTTCAATGCGTTTCTTTAAGAAGACGAATATCGATTTTCTCGGAGTCCGACGCCGCTGGTACATCGTTTCTTCATCTCTTATCATCGCTGGCTTTATTTCACTGATCCTCAAAGGCATTGCCCTTGGCATCGATTTCAAGGGTGGAACAGAGCTTGTTTTCTCGTTTAGCAGAACCATCGAAATAGCAGACCTGAGAGCTGCACTCGGCAAAGTCGGCCTCGAAAAAAGTGAAATCAAGTCCTATGGGACCGAACACGACGTCCTCATCCGCACGACGGAGCAAGCGGAGGGGCTGGTTATCGGTGAGAGGATGAAGCAGGCTATTCAACAAGCTTTTCCTGATTTGAAATTTGAAGTTCTGAAGCAATACAAGATCGGAGCGAAGATCGGAGAAGAGTTGAGACGAGGGGCGGTCTACGCTGTAATCGCTTCGCTTATTGCGATCCTTGCTTATGTTGCCATGCGGTTTCAATTTATCTATGGGCTCGGGGCTGTCCTTGCATTGTTTCACGACGTGCTCGTGACCCTCGGGTTTCTTTCCATTCTGGACGGGTGGGTTCCAGGTCTCAACCTGGAAATCACGCAGGAAGTGATCGCAGCTTTTCTGACGATCGTCGGCGTTTCGGTCAACGATACCGTTGTCATTTTCGACCGCATTCGGGAGAACCTGAAGATTTATCGCAGCCTTTCGCTCAGCGAAGTCATGAATCGAAGCCTCAACGATACGTTGAGCCGGACCATTATTACCAACGGCACTATTCTGGCGGTCCTCGTGGTATTGTTGTTCTTTGGCGGCGAGGTCAACCGGGCTTTTGCTTTAACGTTGGTAATTGGCGAAATTACCGGCACGTACTCATCCATCTACGTCGCAAGCGCACTCGTGCTCGACGTGACCGAGCGTAAGAAAAAGGCCTCTTAACCAAGGAGGGCGGAGTGAAATTCAAGAGCAAAGAAGTCAAAGGTGTGACCGTCATCGAGCTGACCGGGAACGTGATGGGCGGACCGGACGCCACCGCGCTCAACGATCAATTGCACAAGATGATTGATGATAGCAAGAAAAGGATCGTGGTCGATTTGAGCGATGTCAAGTTTATCAACAGCTCGGGACTTGCCATGCTGATCGGCGGGCTGAATACACTCCGAAAGTCCGGCGGCGAGATGAAACTTGCCCGCGCGTCGGACAAGATCGAGAACCTTCTCGAGATGACAAAGCTGAACACCGTATTCGATATCCATAAAACGGTCAACGAGGCGGTCACAGCGTTCAAGTAGGCTCGGCGTCGCCGTTGTTGTTCCCGATTCAGACACGCCGCAAAATCTCATGCCTCTTCATTCAAACCCCGTATTCATTGCCGTCGCTGGTAACATTGGAGCCGGTAAATCGTCCCTCACAAGCCTTCTCGCAGAACGATATCACTGGAAGCCATACTACGAATCCGTGGAGGACAATCCGTATTTGTCGGACTTCTATGGCGACATGCACCGATGGTCTTTTCATCTCCAGATCTATTTCCTGTCTCATCGATTCCGGTACCAAAAGCTGATTGCCGAATCCTCTGAATCCGTCATCCAGGACCGTTCCATTTATGAGGACGCTGAAATATTCGCCAAAAATCTGTTCGATATCGGGAAAATGGACAAGAGGGATTACGACAACTATGTGGCGCTCTTCCATGTCATGATGGAGTATCTCCGCCCCCCAGACCTGATGGTGTATCTCCAGGCCTCTGTGGACACGTTAGTTGGACAAATCTCGAAGCGGGGAAGGGATTTTGAGCAGGGAATTCAGCGCTCGTATCTCGAGCAATTGAATCTGCTTTACGATGACTGGATTCGCCGCTACAACATCGGAAAGGTCCTTGTTGTCCCCGCGGACAACTTGGATTTTGTTCACCGGAAGGAAGATTTTGAATACGTCGCGGGACTCGTCAGGGACGCTCTGCCCCAAATGGAGCTTTTCGACCGATAACCTCCTGCTACTTGCTTTTCCCTGTCAGCAAGCGCTCGTACATCTTTTTATTTTTCAGCAAAGTCGTGGCAACCTGGAGCTGGCGATCATCGCCGAAGGATGATTCGATCCTCGCTTTTTCTCCCTTGATTCTGCCTATGATTTCTGTCCGCAGCACACTTTTCAGCTCGTTACGATAACGGTCCATCATCCTGTTTTTTTCGGCTGCGATAAGGCCGTCGATTTTTTTCGCCTCATCAAAAAAAGCCGGCCCAAAGCGGGATTTTTCGGCCGCCTCCCTGAGTTCCTTCAGCCTTAGCTCCACCTCTTCCTGAAAATCGAATTTCTTTTCTTTGAGAAAGTTTTCAAAATCACTGAGAATCTCAGGCGTCACCTGGAAGTTGTCTGCGAGGTTCCTGTGTTCAGTGGCAAATTTATTGGCATATTTGAACAGCATCGACTTTCGGTAAAGTTCACTGATAAGCTTGTTGTCTTCTTCTTCTGTTACAACGCTATCCGGCTGGATTCCTCCGCCCTCGAGAACCTTTCTGTTGTGAGCGGTCCGGAATTCACGCTTGAGACTGTCCGCAAACGTCACAACGTTCCCGCCACGAGTGCGATGCGAATAATCGATTTCCTGAATACACCGTCCACTCGGGGTGTAGTAGCGCGCCGTCGTAATTTTCAAGGACGAATTGTCCGAGAGCCGCGTGATCGTCTGCACCAGGCCTTTTCCGAACGTGCGAGTACCGACGATGACTCCTCTGTCCAGATCCTGGATTGCCCCAGACACGATCTCACTCGCACTGGCTGTTCCACGATTGACGAGCACGACCAGCGGCACGTCAACAAGCATGGGTTTTTCTGTGGAATAGTATTTTCGATCCGCGTCCCCCCTTCGGCCGCGGGTCGAGACTACCAGGCTGCTTTCCGCAAGAAACTTCGCAGATGTTTCGACCGCTATGTCGAGAAGGCCGCCCGGATTATCACGGAGGTCAAGAACCAGGCCTTTCAACTCCCCCGTCACCCGCAGATCTTTCAGCGCGTTTCTCAGGTCATCTCCGGCCGTCCGTGAAAACCGCTCCAGTCGAATATAACCGAGGCCCTTTTCAACGTAACCCGTATACGTGACATTCCGCACCGGTATTTCCTCGCGCATAAGTGCGAACTCCAGCGGTTCACTCGCTCCTTCCCGTTCTATTTTCATCCTCACCTCGGTTCCAGGCGCACCGCGAACTAATTGCCGGACGTCTTCGAGCGACGATCCCACAGCCCTCTTCCCATCGACTTCGACGATCTTGTCTCCCACTTCGATGCCTTGCCTGGCCGCAGAAAAACCCTCCATCAAACCGATAACGGTGATCATCCCATCCCTGTTTCCAATGGTTATCCCCACGCCACCGTACTTCCCCGTAGTGATCAGGTCAAGTTCGTCGTTTTCCTTCTCACCAATATACACCGTGTAAGGGTCCAGCGTTTTGAGCATTCCATCGATGCCGGCACGCATGAACCGATCGGGGTCCACATCGTCCACATAATTGATCGCGATTTCTTTGTACACTTTCCCGAAAACGTCAATACCCTTGTTGATCCGCAAGAACAGGTCGTTATCGGCATTCCCGGAAAACCCGAGCATGAGAAACCCTGCGACAAGAACACTGACGTAGATGACGTTTCGCCGCTTCATATCCTTCCTTTCACGAGATTATGCTTTTTGAGAGACGATTTTTTCAGTTTTTTGCCAGATCGTGTCCTGTATTGTCTCTACGGACTGCACCGCATCGATGATGACGAAGCGCTTTTCGTGGTGGGCGAGGTGAAGATATCCTTCGCGAACTTTCTCGTAGAATCCCTGGCCGTTGGATTCCATACGATCTTTTCCTGATTTTGACCGTTGCATCCGTTTTTCCACTTCAGGGAGGGGCAAATCCAGGAAAAAGGTCAAATCGGGGACCAGGCCGGAAGTGGCGAGCTGATGAATGGCCGTAATCGCTTCCTTCATAAGACCCCTGCCCCAACCCTGGTAGGCGGTCGTGGAGTCGTAAAAACGATCACAAATCACGATCATGTTGCCTTCCAACCCCGGTTTCACGACTTCTTCCACGAGCTGCGCCCGGCTCGCGGAGAAAAGAAACAACTCGCTCGCGTCCGTCATTCCAGAAGACTCTTTGTCCAAAAGAATGGACCGGATTTTTTCCCCGATTTCGGTCCCTCCTGGTTCGCGAAGAACCAGGACGTTGAAATTTTCTTGGGAAAGTCGCTCGGAAAGAAGCCGAACCTGCGTGGACTTGCCGGAAAAATCTAAACCTTCGAAGGTGATGAGCATTGAACCAATGAGCTACGCCGACGTCTCTTTTGAGGCAAAGTAACAATTTTCACACTCTTATGCAAACAAGGCCCGTCCAATGACAAGGCCTTCTGAAACGCAGCTTGGTTGCGCGTCTATCATTTTTTCGCTACTTTTTGGTCAGGCAAATGATTAGTCCCGCCGCCCGTTGCAAGGATGCCCAAGGCAAAAAAGAAACATACCCGGCCAACATCTCGACCTCCCGCTGCTCAAGCTTTAAAACCTCCCGACCAGAAACGGATTGAATCCCGCGAAGAGGACGCCCTGCTCATCGCGAGGGCCCTCAAAGGCGACCAAAGCTCGTTCAGACGGTTGCGTCAAAAGTACCACGACGCAATTTACAACCTGATTTTTCGGATTATCCGCGACAAGCAAGAGGTGGAAGACCTGACCCAGGAGGCTTTTATCAAAGCGTTCACTTCCCTGCCAAGTTTTAACGAGGAATACGCCTTCTCCACCTGGCTCTACAAGATCGCCACCAACAACTCGATCGACCACATCCGCAGGAAGAAACTCCATACGTTTTCCATTGACAAACCGATCGAATCCAAGGATAGCGATTACAGCTTCGAACTCCCTGATTCGGGAACCGGAGCGGATCAGGACATGATCACCGCCCAACGCAAAAGGATGCTTGACGAGGCTATCCTTGCTTTGCCGCCAAAGTACAAACAGGTTATCATTCTGCGCCATGTTGAGGAAAAGGACTACCAGGAAATAGCGAAAATGCTTCACCTTCCCCTTGGAACCGTGAAAGCCCACATTTTCAGGGCGCGTGAGATGCTCTACAGGGCTCTTCGAAAAAAAATGAGGTATTTCTAAAGTTTAATGTAACCACCATTCGTGTTTTCCGTAATAAAATAAGGGACTTTGTGCCCCGTTCATGAAATCAAACAGAACCTATACCGCAAGACCCTTCGCTGCAGTTCTTTTATGGCTTTTCGCTGCGGGGTCCGCCTTTTCACAATCGCAACATCGTGAAATCTCGCGCGGGAAGGAGAAGAAGCTCGTCGTTTCCATGGATATCGCCTTCGGCAGCATCATCCTCGAAAAAGGCGACAAGGACAAAATCGCGATCATCGACTATGAAGAGGAGAAAGAGGATGACCACAAATTTCATGTTGCCTACGATGTCGAAGGTGAGACCGGAAGACTTAAAGTCAAACTGAAAAAGTCCAAATCACTCTGGAATGAAAACGATGACGAAAGCCGGTACCGAAGAATCACACTTAAACTGACGGATTCGTTGCCCGTGTGGTTGGACTTGGAACTGGGGGCGGGAAAAGGCGATATCGACCTCACCGGCATTCAGCTCAAGGACCTGAAGATCTCCTCCGGCGCCAGCAGCATCGAACTCAGGTGCGACCAGCCAAACCGTCTTTCTGCAGAGCGGATTGAAATCGAATCGGGTGTCAGCAAATTTACTGCAACCAACCTGTGCAACGTGAATTTCCGTGAATTGAAATTCAGCGGCGGCGTCGGCGCTTACAAACTCGATTTCGGGGGCGAACTGACACAGGATGCGAACGCAGACATCGAAGTGGGGCTTGGCTCGATTGTCGTGTATATTCCCAAGGAAGTGGCAACGAAAGTGATTTATGACGACAACTGGTTTTCCAGTTTCGACCTCGACCGGGGGTTCAAGAAGAGAAAAAACGGTGTGTACGAATCAGTCTCAGATGACGGCGGCAAACTGCTTACGCTGAAGATCGAATCCGGCCTGGGAAGCGTGAAGGTGAAAAGAAAATAAGAGCTCACGGAAAGGATTTTCTCTCTGTCGAAATCCCGATTGGCATCTGCCGGTCGGGATTTTTTTGTGCCTCAACCCACTCCAAAATGAAAAAACTGTGCCCACGACCTGGGATGGCTTACTTCCCGCGTCCGGATGAGATTGAGAAGAGCCTGACGATACGCATCGCCCGGAGCGAGACCGTTCCCCAAGTGGGTGTAGAAGTATTCGCTGAAAAACTTTGTCGCTTTTCGGTCGGCCGTCCATGCATTAAGAAAAATATCTGATGTCCCGTTCAGGCGGAGCACAAAAGCATGCACCGAGGAGAGCCCGATACCTTGACCGAATTGATTGGAAAGCAGCACCACAGGGAATGGGTTGAGTTCTGTAAGTCGCTCGAAAGGGACATCCTCGGTTTGCTCTTTCATCGTCCCAACCGAGAGCATCATTTCTCCCAATGGTGATGAACCACGTCCATAGGCAAACTCCGTGGAAAGTTGCAGGACGTCTCCCTGTTCGGGCTGGAGATTTTTCCACGAGGCTTCCTGGCCAAGCAGGATGGTCGTTCCCTTGACAAAACTCCTCACGTCCCGAAGTTCATAGTCCACGGACCAGTTCTTGCCGTTGGGATTGCCGACTGCAACAACATCCCGAATACGCGCCGAACTGGTCGTCCTAAATTTCAGCGAAGAATACGACGGCAGAAAATCCACCGTCGTCATCTCGATAAGGTATTTGACATTCCCACTCCGGTCCTGATTTTCGAGGGCGTGAAAGGGGAAACCTTCCATGTACTTATTCAGGACGATCACGAGGTTCCGGTCTATGAATTTGTCAATGGGCCTGATGAGAATATCGTAGAGTCGAGTCGACAGGCGGGCAAACTCCGTCATCAGGGGCAAACTCTCAGTCCCGCCGATCCCCGCATACACATGAGGATCCTGGATTAAGCGGCGATAGGAGTTCATCAACCTGACCAAGCTGTCTCTGGGAATTGCGACATTCCGTATTTCGAATTGCTGCCGGGAAACTGCAAAAATGTACAGTCGGTCTTCTGCCGGAAGGTAGCTCACGAGGAGCGTTCCACGGGGGATCATCGATGAAATCTCGCCGACTCGGACAGTGGTCGGATGAATCAGGGGCTCATAGTTCGGATACAGAGAGGCAACTCGATTCGCGTTTCCCGTGACTTTCTGTCGCAGAGTAACCATTTCTCCTCGTAATCTGCTTACTTTCGCAACGTCTGTGGATCGTTGGCGGTGAAAGAGCAGACTGGAAAGCTCAAGTTCGAGAATCTTAAGTTGCTGTATGTCTTTTCTGGTCTCCGAAATCAACTTCTGTATCTGCGGATTCCGAATCGCGAAATCCACTCCCTGAAGAACATCAAACAAAGCCTTGTTTCGTGCTTTCTCAACGACGGAAAGCGCCTCCCCTTCCTTCTGCGATTTCATAAGAACATGTGCGTAGGCGTAATACCATTCGACATTCTCACGATGGATATTCAGCGCCTCAAGAAAAGGTTCATGCAGTTCTTTATCGATGAACTCGCCCAGGCTTGTTTCGTCCAATTGCATGGCGCTCTGGTACACTTCTTCTGCCTTCTTCGCATTGCCCTGATTTTCGTACAGCCTCGCAATTTGAGTCCACAGATACGCTTCTCCGGTGCGGTGAGCCGCTTCCCGGAATCGTTTTGCAATCTGCTCGTATGATTGTTGGAGGCGCCCCGTGTTCTGCCGGCGTTGCTCCAGAGTCATCAATTTCAGGTTGCATTGGATGAGAAACACGTAGAGATAGCTCTCAGCGATTCGGTCTCCCTGGGTTTGCGCTATTTTCAGAGCCGAATTGAAATTCTGCTTCGCCTCAGGATACCTATTGCTGTCGAAATAAATCGACCCTATATGGAACATCATCAACCCTTCATATTCTCTCCCCACTCGTCGTGTTCTGAGGATGTTCGCGGCATCCCGAAGATCGCCCAGGGCAGCATTCAGATCTCCCTGTGATCGGTGAATAAGACCAAGATCCATCTTCAACACGGAGGCCAGCAGGGGTTCCTGGCTTTCAGTGATTGATACCAGTGCTTGTTGGATTGAGTTCACGGCTTCAGCATACTGACCGAGTCGCCTGTAGAGTTTTCCGAGATTTCGCAGCGCTTGGGCAACTTTGACCCTGTCCCCCTGTTGTCGGTAAAGCGTGATCGCCCGCCGCAACCCCTCGAGGGACTCTTGATCTTCGCCGGATTCGAACAGGGCGGTTGCCAGCTTAAACTCAGCTTCCGCTTTGGAGCGTTCATCGTTGACAGCCGATACAAGCAACTGGGCCAGTCTGTATTTTTTGATTGCCCCCGGATATTCCCTGATGGAGCTGTAGACGTCGCCAAGCAGGATATTCAGGCGCGTTTCTGCACGGAAATCGCCGGCCTTTTTGCTCCAGCCGATGGCTGCCTGAAAGTTCCCCAGGGAGACTCGGATGTCCCCCTGCGCGAGGTTCGTTTGTGCAAGATAGCTGTATCCCTCCAGGATTTTGTCGGAGGACTGTTGTTGTTCAAACAGGGGAATCGCCCGCTCGAAGAGGGGTTGTGCTTGTTTGTAGGATTTTTCTTTGTAGAAATTGACTGCTTTTTGGAGCATCTCCGCTGGATCTGTCAGAGGCTCTTCGTTAAAATCACATCGAACAGTGAGGCAGGCAAGGATGAAAAAAAGGGCAATTCTGAGCTTGGCCATGAACCGAGGAGGAAAAAAAATCCCGTCTCAACGATATGCTGAGACGGGATGAATATAACAAACGCTCAAACGGACTGCAACAAGGAAGCTGTTTGTTACCTGAACGTAATACCTACACCGGCGGTCGCCACGGGGTTGGGCGCAAAAGAGTAATCCGCGTGCACGTTGATGAAGAGCAGCAGAAGTCGAACACCCGCGTGAAAGCGCGATTTGTTTTTGCCTTCGACGGTGAATCCTCCTATCGGCACGGTCACACCGGACGGATCGGTGTAGCTGTATCCTGCAATTTCCCAGGAGGATTTTTCGATTTGAAATCCTCCGTAGACGGTCAGAAGAACAAGGCTCTTACTGACCTCTGCACCAAAGGCCGTTGCACTTGCAGACATGATTTTCTTGTCGTTCTTGTCGTTGAACGTGAAGCTCTGCGTCATAAAATGGACGGCGATATCAACGGGGAACAACGGGATGTACTGGTCGATGTCGTGCCGAAGCCCAAACCCTACGAAGCTTACCTTTCCGGCATCTCCGGCGCTGATCGTCGGAACGAACCGGCCTGTAACTTCAAGACCAAACGGCAAACCGATGGAAGCCTGAGGTACTATCAACGGAACGGCGCTCAAATTGAACCCAGGAGGCGTTGTGAAGATCGTTGTTCCCGCTGGGATAGGTCCCCTGGCAACTTTCGATTTCACGGCGATCCCCGCTCCCGCGCCAACCGCTGTGGGCGATCCTGTAATAACTTGATCATAATCCGGTCCGGCGGTGAACGTTAGGCTTTGAAAAGTAAAAGAAGACGGGAGCGTAAAATCGAAAACTTTATCTTCATCCTTCATAACGGCTAAGGTCAGCTTAATCCCTACGTCGAACCCAAGCGTGCTGTGAAGGTCTGCCGAATGGTAGAAACCACTATTGAGATCTGCGCCGAGACCCGAAAGGAAAGGCGAAAGATAGTTTTCAGCGTTTTTTCCAGCCACTTTTGAAAGCTGTGCGCCGATATCGCTTGACTGTGCAAATCCTTGAGCGGAAAGCACTGTCAACCCGAACACCACAGCCAAGAAATTGATTCTCTTCATGAAGCCTCCATAGAAATGATTGAACAACATTGATCTAACTTTAATATCCTGAAACCCAGCCCCAGAATCAACGGGTGTGCATCGTGCCTTTGACTAACGTCACAATGTCGTCCGCGTTATCCGAAAGTATCCCATCTACGCCGAAATCCAGCATCTTTTGAACATCCTGAACAGAATTTAATGTATAGACGTAGACAGCTATCCCGTTGTCGTGAGCGTCTTGGGTCATTCCCTTCCTCAACTCCTGCTTTGCGCACACAAACACTGACGCGCCTGCCCTTCCTGCAAGTTTGGAGGGCATCCGCCCGAAATCACGATACAGGTTGTACAACACTCCGGTAGTTGATCCTGCATTGATTCGATTGAGATTGGTAATCAAATGATGGTCAAAAGATGAAAACATGACTTGTTGGAGCATTCCGCATTCTCTGACAACTTGAAGAATTTTTTCTTCCAGGACACCCCTTCGCTCCTTGTGCAAGAAGTCCGATTTCAGTTCGATGTTCACCCATCGTTTGCCCCTGACCAGTTCCAGAACCGACCGGAGTGTGGGAATGCGTTCCCTTGAGAATGACGGGTGAAACCATGAGCCAGCGTTGAACTGTGTTATTTCGGCATAGGAATAATTTCGAGCTGAACCGTTTCCCGTCGACGTGCGCTGCAAGGTCCGGTCGTGCAACACGATGACCTGGTCATCGCTGGAGAGCCGGACGTCGAGCTCGACCATGTCGATCCCGTTTGACTTCGTCGCCAGAGAGAATGCGGCAAGCGTATTCTCAGGGGCCTTTGCCGAAATCCCGCGGTGGGCTATCACATAGGGAGCTGCGGAAGGTTTTGCCTGAAAAGGGCCGATCAGTTCAGATTTCAAGTCGGATAGAGAATGTCGAGAATCTGTTTGTGCACATAGCCGATTTCCTGCATGCCGTCGATCTGCATGAAACGACCGGTCTTTCGATAAAACTCTTTCAGAGGCTTGGTCTGGTTGAGATACACTTCGAGGCGATGTTTGATCACATCGGGCTCGTCATCATGCCTCAGATAGAGTTCCCCTCCACAGTGTTTGCATTGCTTTGTGTTGTCTCCCAGTTGATCAAGACTGTAAATTCTTCCGCAGGTACGGCACATCCTCCTGCTACTTAATCGCTTGATGACAACGTCATGTTCGACTCGAAGGCTGATGACTGCATCCAGTTTAAATCCCATTTTCTCAAACATGTCATCGAGAGCTTTCGCTTGGGCGACCGTCCTGGGAAAGCCGTCGAGGATAAAGCTATCTTTGGCTTTGCCTTTGAAGACTCCCTCAAGAAGCTCGATCATGATATTATCTGGAACGAGATTGCCTGCATCCATGTATTGCATCGCCTTCAAACCCAGCGGGGTTTTGTTTTTGACGGCTTCACGGAGCAGGTCTCCTGTCGAAATATGAACGGCATTGAATTCTGCAATGAGAAGCTTTGCCTGGGTGCCCTTTCCTACTCCGGGCGGACCGAAGAGTATGATGCGCATTGTCGTATTGTCTGGTGAGGGGAAGGGGAGTTAGAGTGAATGTGTTGAGTATAAGTTGCTGGCTATGTTTTTGGCATTCCCTTGTTCGGCTTGTTGCTCGCGAACAGCCAGCTGGCCGCACGCAGCGTTGATGTCTTCTCCGGCGCTGCTGCGAATCATGACGGCGACGTTCGCTGTGCGAAGGCGTTGCGCAAACTCCTCCAACCGTTCTGCGGAGGCTGGGCGGAGGGAAGCGGCAAAACCTGCCGGACGGGTAAATTCAATGGAATGGAACGGGATGAGGTTTACTTTGCTCGGGACCCTCCGGGAAAGCCTGGCCAGCAATTGGATATCCTCGTTCCTGTCGTTGAATCCGTCGAAAAGGATGTATTCTAAGGTTGGCCGCTGGCGGGTCTTTTTATAATAGTATTCCAGAGAATCGACAAGTTCATTTACCGGAAATTTTTTTGTAATTGGCATCAACTGGGTTCGTTTTTCGTTGTCGAGGGAATGCAGCGAGAGAGCCAGTTTTACCTTTCGGCGATCGTCAGCCATGCGTCGAATTTTGTCGGCGTAGCCGGCAGTGGAGATGGTGATGCGGCGTGCGCTGATATTCAGCGACCGGTCACTCGTCGTGATTTCAACCGACTTCATGACGTTCTCGTAGTTCAACATCGGCTCACCCATCCCCATGTAGACAATATTCGTGATGCGGCGGCCGCTGTTCCGCTGAGCCTGAATCACCTGGTCCAGAATTTCACTCGCTGTCAGATTCCTTGTAAAACCCATTGTCCCGGTGGCGCAGAATTTGCAATCGAGCGGGCAGCCCACTTGCGTGGATACGCAGAGCGTGAGGCGCTGGTCAGCTGTGGGGGAATCCTTTTCGGGAGGGATAAGCACGCTCTCGATAGCAAGGCCATCCGAAAGGCGGAACAGGAACTTCGTTGTTCCGTCTTTTCGGGAAGAGTTGCTCGCGATCAGCTGGATTTGCTCGATGGTGGCTGTTTGTTTGAGGAGATCGCGGAATTCTTTCGAGATGTTGGACATCTCATCAAATGTATCCGCATGTTTCGCATAGAGCCACGCATACAGCTGGGCGGCCCGGTATTTCTTTTCTCCGACCGACTGGACGAACGCTTCTAATTCGTTTTCGTTCATCCCTTTGAGGTTGAGTCTCTTCACGGTTTTTCAAAATTACACAAATAATCGGCATTCATCAAGGCGATTCGCCGGGCAAAAAAAATCCCGTCCTCTGTTCGAAGACGGGATGAAATTAAAATCTGGCATCGTCCTACTCTCCCATGCAGTCACCCACATAGTACCATCGGCTCCGAGGGGCTTAACTTCTCTGTTCGGAATGGGAAGAGGTGTGACACCCTCGACATTGACACCAGAAGAAATTCAATTGGGAAGGAAACCTCATGTCCAACACATTCTTGATGCACCCATCCGCCCGAAGGCGGAACTGCCTATGGATCAACAAAAATAATGATTAAGTCGTTCGACCTATTAGTACCGCTCGACTCACGCCTTACGGCGTTTACATCTGCGGCCTATCAACCAAGTCATCTCCTTGGGGTCTTATCTGCCTTGCGGCAGGGGAAACCTCATCTTGGGGCGGGTTTCGCACTTAGATGCTTTCAGTGCTTATCCCATCCGGACGTGGCTACCGAGCAATGCCACTGGCGTGACAACTCGTACACCGTCGGTCCGTTCACTCTGGTCCTCTCGTACTAGGAGCGACACCCCTCAAGTTTCCTACGCCCGCACAGGATAGGGACCGAACTGTCTCACGACGTTCTGAACCCAGTTCACGTACCGCTTTAATTGGCGAACAGCCAAACCCTTGGGACCTTCTCCAGCCCCAGGATGCGATGAGCCGACATCGAGGTGCCAAACCTTGCCGTCGATGTGAACTCTTGGGCAAGATCAGCCTGTTATCCCCGGCGTACCTTTTATC
>JANOGR010000352.1:0-4872 GCA_031406095.1 Ignavibacteriales bacterium | reverse complement strand
CCGACCGGCGACCTCATGGCCCACGCCACGAATGACATCAGCGCCGTTCGGAATGTGCTCGGACCGGGCATCATGTATCCTTCCGATACGATCCTGACCTTCATCCTCGTTTTGATCATGATGCTGACAAGAGATTGGATGCTCACGCTCCTCGTGCTGATTCCACTGCCTTTGGTTTCAATTGTGGTGTACCGGGTCAGCAAAGTGATCCACACGAAGTTTAACGAGCGCCAGGAGCAGTTCTCGAAGCTGACCACAAAGGCGCAGGAAAACTTGTCCGGCATTCGTGTCATCAAGTCGTATGTCCGTGAACAGTTCGAAATTGACGACTTCAAGAAGTTAAGCTGGGAGTACATGAAGAAAAATCTTGTGCTTGCCAAAGTTCAGTCACTCTTGTGGCCGTTGATGTTTGGTTTGGTGGGTTGTTCGATCATCATTGCCATCTATTTTGGAGGAGTGAAAGTCATCGAGGGTTCCATGACGATCGGCACGCTGAGCGCATTCATGTCCTACCTGTTGATGCTCATCTGGCCGATGATCGCTTTTGGCTGGGTTTTGAACCTCCTCCAGCAGGGCGCTGCTTCCATGAATCGGCTGGCTACAATTATCGACACGGTACCGGAAATCCGGGACACGGATATGACAGATCAATCGATCAAGACTATCGAAGGCGACATTGAATTTCGAGATATGACGTTTACCCACAAGAGCGCTCAGCAACCCACTCTTCGCCGGATCAATTTGAAGATTGAGAAGGGCATGACACTCGCTGTCGTCGGATACACCGGTACTGGAAAATCGACGCTCGTCAATCTTATCCCGCGACTCTATGATGTAACGGATGGCCAATTGTTGATCGACGGACACGATGTTCGAAGTGTTCCTCTCGCCGTCCTCCGCTCCAGTATCGGTTATGTACCTCAGGAAACGTTTTTGTTTTCCGAAACAATAGCCGAGAACATCCGATACGGCGTCGATGGCGACGGGACAGACATTTCGCAACCGGCACAGATATCGCAGATATCCAAGGACGTGCACGAATTCCCCAAGCAGTTTGAAACGATGATCGGAGAACGGGGCATCACACTTTCCGGGGGCCAGAAGCAACGAACGAGCATTGCCCGTGCGATCATGCGGGAACCGAGCATCCTCATTCTCGACGATGCGCTTTCGTCTGTGGATACATACACCGAAGAAGAAATACTCAGCAGACTGAAACAATTCATGGCAGGCCGAACGAGCATTATCATCAGCCACCGGATTTCGACCGTGAAGGATGCGGATTTAATCATCGTTCTTGATAAAGGTGAAATCGTTGAGCGTGGATCACATGATGAGCTCGTGGCCATGAGGGGCATTTATTCCGATCTGCATACCAAGCAATTGCTTGAAAAAGAATTGGAAGAGATGTAGTCATGCACGAAGAAGAAGTACTCGGTAAGGCATACGATGCCCGCTTGATGCGACGCCTCCTCAAGTATCTTCGCCCATACCGGTGGCATGTGGCAATCGGCATCGTTATGAGCCTTGTCATCAGCGGTATGGAGGCCTTGCGCCCTTATTTCACAAAGATCGCCGTCGATGTCGACATTGCGAATCGAGATCCTAAGGGCTTGTTGGTCACGTGCCTGATTTTCTTCGCCGTCCTGATTGTGCGGGGTTTCATTCAGTACGCCAACGCTTACCTCACCCAGTGGATTGGCCAGCGCACGATTTTCGACCTGCGCATGGAGATCTTCCAACACCTTCAAAACTTGTCCCTCAGGTTTTACGACAAGAACCCCATCGGCAGGCTCATCACGAGAGTCACGAATGACGTCGAAGTCTTGAACGAGATGTTCTCGTCCGGCATCGTGATGGTGTTCAGCGATGTTTTTACGATTATCGGCATTCTCTATTTCATGTTCAGCATGAATGTGGACCTGGCCCTCGTGTCACTCAGTGTGTTGCCGCTTCTCTTCTACGGAACATTCCTGTTCAGGAAAAAAGCCCGTGAAGCCTACCGCGAAGTTCGTACCCAGATTGCCCGCATCAATTCGTTTATGCAGGAACATATCACGGGGATGCTGGTGGACCAGATTTTCAACCGCGAACAGAAATCGCACGACAAGTTTTCCCGTGTCAACGCTGCGCACCGCGATGCCAATATCAAATCGATTCTCTACTACGCCTTGTTTTATCCGGCCATTGACTTCATCGGCGCACTTTCCATCGGACTTATCATCTGGTACGCCGGAGGCAACGCACTCGACGGAGCCATCACCATCGGCACCGTGATGGCATTTGTCCAGTTCAATGAAATGTTCTGGCGTCCTATCCGGGACCTCTCGGAAAAATACAATATCCTTCAGACGGCCATGGCATCATCCGAGCGTATTTTCCAGCTGCTCGACGACCGATCCATCCCTTCCATCCATTCCAACACAAGGAGTCTGGACCATGTCGAGGGCAGCATCGAATTCCGTCATGTGTGGTTCGCCTACAACGTTCCATCTGACGGCACTCAATCCCCGGAATGGGTCCTCAAAGATGTCTCCTTTTCAACCAAGCCGGGAGAATCCATTGCCATCGTTGGACACACCGGTGCTGGAAAAACCTCCATCATAAGCCTGCTGAGCCGCTTCTATGAAATCCAGAAAGGCGAGATTCTTGTCGACGGAATAAACATTGAACACATTCACCCTCCGGACCTTCGAAAACACATCGGAGTCGTGTTGCAGGACGTTTTTTTGTTCTCAGGCGATATCAAGGGGAATATAAACCTCGGCGATGCAGCGATCGACCTCGAACGCGTGAAAAATGCTGCAAGAGTCGTTGGTGCAAACAGATTTATAGATCAATTGCCCGGCCAATACGATGCCGAAGTGAAAGAACGAGGTGCCACCCTCTCCGTCGGCCAGAAACAACTGCTCTCCTTCGCCCGAGCCTTGGCATTTAACCCGAGGATCCTGGTACTTGATGAAGCGACATCGAGCGTGGATACGGAGACCGAGCAGTTGATTCAGGCGGCCATCAAAGAACTTCTCAAGGGTAGAACTTCCATCGTGATCGCTCATCGCCTCTCCACAATTCAGAATGCGGACAAGATCATCGTCCTTCATAAGGGCGAGGTCCGCGAAATCGGCACTCATCAGCAGCTCCTTGCTCTCAACGGCATCTACCGGCGTCTCTACCAGCTGCAATACAGGGACCAGGAGATAAAGGTTTGACCGTCGGCGCCATTCCGGCCTGCCTACCGCAGGCAGGCTTGTAAGGAACCGAATCTTTTTTTACATTTCGCACAATGAGTTTCCAGAAAAAAGTCGTTACCATCGAGCGCCACATCATTGAAGGCGAGCGGGCCCATCCGGGCGCAACGGGAAATTTCTCGGGCGTCCTGCGGGACCTCACGCTGGCTATCAAGATCATCTGGAAGGAAGTAAGCAAGGCCGGCCTTGTCGATATCCTGGGGCTGGCAGGAAAAGAGAACGTTCACGGAGACCAGGTCAAAAAACTCGACGTTTTTGCGGACGAAGTGATCTACAAAGCGATGGACCACGGAGGTCACTTGTGCGTGATGGCCTCCGAAGAGAATGAGGATGTTCTGCACATTCCGGACGAATACCCGACCGGAAAATACGTGCTTTTGTATGACCCTCTGGACGGCTCATCGAACATCGATGCAAACGTAAACATCGGAACCATCTTTTCGATCTATCGCCGCCTGAGCCACTCCGGAAAGGGGACGATGCAGGATTGTCTGCAGCCGGGTTACAAACAGATTGCTGCGGGCTACGTTGTGTACGGTTCCTCAACGATGATGGTGTACACGACCGGCGACGGCGTTCACGGATTTACGCTGGACCCGGGAATCGGTGAATTCCTTCTTTCTCACGAGAACATTCGAATACCGAAGCGCGGGAAAATTTACAGCGTAAACGAGGGGAACTATCGTTACTGGTATGACGGCATGAAGAAATATGTCAAATACTTGCAGGAGGAAGACAAAGCAACGGCAAGGCCGTATTCCGGACGCTACATCGGCTCCATGGTCGCCGACATTCATCGCACACTCCTCTACGGCGGGATTTTCATGTATCCGGGTGACACGAAGCATCCCGACGGAAAACTCAGGTTAATGTACGAAGGCAATCCGATGGGCATTATCGTCGAGCAGGCGGGCGGGAGGGCGAGCAACGGGAAAGACCGCATCCTCGACATCGTTCCGACATCTCTCCATCAAAGAACGCCGCTGTTTATCGGCAGCACGGAAGACGTGTGCATAGCGGAAGAATTCATACAGGGGAAACGCCAACTCCCCGCAGCCTCCAGATGAACGAACTCCCAATCCAGGAAGCGATATTCGTCGTTGTCGACTTTGAAACGACCGGTATGAGCGCGATCGACGACCGCATCACGGAACTCGCAATGATGAAGGTGAAAGGTGGGGTCCTGGTCGACGAGTTTTCGACGCTCGTGAATCCTCTTAAGACCATTCCGAACTACGTTTCAGACCTCACGGGAATTGACAACCTGATGGTGCGGGATGCCCCTACGGCACGAGAAGTGGTTCCTTACATGATGGAATTTCTCGGAGACGGGGTGTTCGTGGCTCACAACGTGAGTTTTGACTGGAGCTTCTTCTATCACACGTCGAGAAGAGAACGCGGCATCGAGCTTTCCAACCCTCGATTATGCACGGCGAAACTCAGCAGGGTAATTCTTCCGTATCTCCCGAGCAAGTCACTCGGGCCCGTCGCGCGGTTTCTCGACATCAACATCCACCAGCGCCACAGGGCATCAGGAGACGCCTTTGCAACGGCGTTGGTACTCGTAAAGTACCTGTCCTACCTGCAAAAACGCTACGCCATTCAGACAATCGGTGAGCTCATG
>JANOGR010000350.1:0-13002 GCA_031406095.1 Ignavibacteriales bacterium | reverse complement strand
GTTCAGTATCTGGGCGAGCTCGGTGTAGAGCAAACGGTTGTCCGCAACGATGCGATCACCCTCGACGAAATCGAAGAGAGCAAACCTGATGCAATTGTCATCTCACCCGGCCCATGCACTCCCCGGGAAGCAGGCATCTCGGTTGATGTTGTCCGCCGGTTTCATGCAGGTATTCCGATCCTCGGAGTGTGTCTAGGCCACCAGGCCATCGCAGAAGCATTCGGCGGAAAGGTCGTCAAAGCGAATCAGATATTCCACGGAAAAACATCAGAGATTCAGCACGAAGGGAAGGGGCTGTTCAAAAAAGTACCGTCTCCCTTCACCGCTGCACGTTATCACTCGCTCGTCGTCGAGGAAAAATCGTTTCCGGAAGTCCTTCAGATCACTGCCCGGACGAGCGATGGTACGATCATGGGGTTGAAGCACAGGAAATATCCTACCTTTGGGGTCCAGTTCCATCCGGAGTCCATTGCAACGCAGCACGGAAAGCATATTCTGAAAAATTTTCTCAGCGTAAGATAACCACAGGAGGCATATGAACAATTCAATCGACCGGTCGATGTATGACGAGCGCCAGGATTCGCAGCTGCGTCAATTGCTCGGGGCGCAGGAAGACCTCTGGAGATTATTCCGGATCATGTCGGAATTCGTGGACGGATTCACGACGATGTCCAAGCACCAGAAACTTGTTTCCGTCTTTGGTTCAGCCCGGTTCAAACCCGGGTCGAAGTATTACGAACTTGCCGTTCAAGTAGCAAAAGAGCTCGTAAAACACGGCTTCAACGTTCTCACCGGAGGTGGACCGGGAATTATGGAAGCGGGCAACAAGGGTGCGAAAGAGCAGGGCGGCGGATCCGTTGGAGTCGGGATCGAATTGCCGTTTGAGGAGGCGATGAATCCGTACGTGGACAAAAAGAAGTCCATAACATTCAAATACTTTTTTGTTCGAAAAGTCATGTTCGTCAAGTATTCGCACGGGTTTGTGGTGCTGCCGGGAGGTTTTGGGACGCTGGATGAATTCTTTGAGGCAATCACACTTATTCAAACGAAAAAGACGAGGTCTTTTCCCGTTGTTCTTATCGGCAAGAGCTACTGGCAAGGACTGCTGGATTGGATCAAGAACACCATGATCGCCGAAGGAACAATTTCTGCGCACGATATGGACATCTTTCTTGTAACGGACAACCCGGTGGAGGCCGCTGAACTCATTGCGGGCTTTTATGAAAAGCATCCTGTCGCGGCTAATTTTTAACGAATTCATAGAAAATGTGGCAGGAGCGGGCGGATAATACCGCTTGCTTGTGGCTTCGCTATTGCCTATCTTATAATTGTGTTAGTAGATAGCCCGCTGTAAACGGGCTATTTTTTTTGAGATATGTCCTTACCAGAAACCAGGCAGAAAATCGAAGAAATTCTACAGCCTCTCGTTGAGGCCAAGTCTGCATTTCTTGTGGATGTTCAAATCAGGAGCGAACGGGGCGGAAAGCTTGTTCAGGCGTTTGTTGATACGGACGAAGGGATCACGATAGAACTGTGCGCCGACATCAGCAGGGAATTGGACCGCATGTTGAGTCTGCATCAGGTCTTTCAAGGGAGCTTTCACATTGAGGTCTCGTCTCCCGGTCTCGATAAGCCCTTGAAGCTTCTCAGGCAATACCGCAAAAACATAGGACGAAAATTCAAGGTTCAATACCGTTCAAACGGGGAAGTACTGGCCTTCACCGGCACTCTGGCAGCGTTGAACGGTGACCAGTTGATCTTCAACCTCGACTCGGGAGAACCTGTAACAATCTCATTTTCACAAATTGTCGAATCAAAAGAAGAACTACCCTGGTAGTTCCGTGGCAACGTTTGGAGGAATGAAATGAATCACGAGATCGTCGAATCATTTGCTCAAATGGTTCGTGAAAAGGGAATCGATAAAGATATCCTCGTAGGCATTGTCGAGGACGTCTTCGGAATGATGGTGAAGAAGAAGTACGGCCTGAATGCCAAGTACGACGTCGTCGTCAACATGGATAAGGGAGACATCGAGATTTATCTGGAGAAGGCAGTAGTGGAAATCGTGGAAGATCCCGCCATTCAAATCGATGTCAAGGATGCGAGAAAAAAGAGCGGAGAAAATATCGATGTCGGCGAGGAATTTGTCGAAATCGTCCCGCTGGAGTCCTTCGGCCGGCGTCTTGTGATCAGCGCCAAACAGAACCTCAATCAGCGGATCAAGGAAATCGAGCGTGAGGCGATTTATAACGAATACAGCGCGTCCATCGGAGAGATTTTGGTGGGAGAGATTTATCAGATTCGAAAAGGAAAAGGAGAAATTCTCGTCCTTCACAGTAAGAACGAATTGATCCTCCCGCGAAGCGAACAGATTTACAAGGAACGGTACAAAAAAGGCGACACCATCCGTGCCCTGGTGAAGGAAGTCCGAAAGGGGGCGGGCAATCCGGTGGTGATCATTTCCCGTACCGATCCCCAATTCCTCATGCGTTTGTTCGAAGTTGAAATTCCCGAGATTTATGACGGCATCATCGAGATCAAGCGTATAGCCAGGGAGCCGGGCGATCGGGCGAAAGTCGCCGTGCTGTCGCATGACGACCGGATCGATGCCGTGGGGGCCTGCGTCGGAATGAAGGGCGTCCGCATTCACGCAATCGTGCGCGAGTTGAACAACGAGAACATCGATGTCATCAACTATACGGAGGACCCTGTCATCTTCATCACGCGCTCTCTGGCGCCGGCAAAACTGAAGGAAGTCCAGGTGGACGCCGAAACGAAAAAAGCCAGCGTTCTTGTGGCGAATGACCAGGTTTCACTGGCCATCGGCAAGAATGGCCAGAACGTGCGGCTTGCTTCAAAACTCAGCGGATTCGAAATCCAGGTCGTGAAGGAAGGCGGCGATGAAGAGTACGACATGGACCTTTCCGAATTCCAGGAAGAGCTTGGAGAGTTGTTGTTCCATAAATTCTTTGATGAAGGATACGAAACGGTCCGCGACGTCATCGTGGCGAAGCCCGAAGAACTTGTCACGACGTTTGGCCTGGAGCGTGAAAAGATCGACGAAATCCTCGCCATGCTGAAGAAGGGACTCGAAGAAGCGGAAATAGAAGACGAAGAAGACACTCCTCCGTCCGCACCGCCTGTGGCAGCGAAAATGCCGGAGGCGAGCGATGACGGCACCACGGAGCCCACCGCAACGGGAGACGGTGAAAAGGAACAGGAAGTGAAAGTAGAAGAGAAAGTAGAAGAGAAAGCAGAAGAAAAAGCACAAGAGAAAGCGGAAGAGAAGGCAGAAGAGAAAACAGAAGAGAAAACAGAAAAGAAAGCAGAAGAAAAAGCAAAGGAATAAAACCAGAGACATCCACTTTCATGGCGGAAACGAAGAAAACTAAAATATACAAACTGGCGACCGAGCTCAATCTTTCGAGTGACACGATCATTGAGTTCCTCAAAAAGAAAGGGTTCGAAGTCAAGAACCACATGAGCACGGTGACGGATGAGATGCACCATGCCGTGACCAGCCATTTCAAAAAAGAAAAGGATGTCGCTGAGCGCCATCACAAAAAAGTCCAGGAATTTCGCACGACCCGGAAGAAGGAGCCGGCGGTTGAGAAAAGACCTGCGCGCAAAGACGAGGAAGAGATTGTCGTAGCTCCGCCCAAAGCCGTTGAACCCGTCGTGGCTGAAGAAGCTGAGGAGCCGGTTGCTGCAACGCCGGCGATGGAAGTTGTTGAACCGACGGATCTACCGGGCCCGAATAAAGAAACCGCCCCATCGCCAATCGAAGCTCCACAGGTGGAAGAAGTGCAGGGGAAAGCAAAGACGACGCAAGTGACGGGCAAGGTACGTGGCACGTCCCCCCTTGAACAACTTGTTGCGCGGTCTCAACGTGGTCTGACGATTAAGGGCAAGATGGAGATTGCTGCGCCGGCGGCAGTTGCTGTCCAACCGGCCGGTGAGGCAGAAGAGGAAAAGAAGAAGAAAAAGAAGAAGAAAAAGATCCGTGAGGATGTGCAGCAGGTCAAAGCCCCTGTCGAAGTTGAGGACGAGGAATCAAAGGCCAAGAAGAAGAAGAAATCACGGAGGGCTGAAGTAAACGAAGGAGAAGTGAAGAAAGCGATCAAAGAAACACTGGCCGGTATTGACGAGACGGCCTCCGGATCTCGTGCAGCGCTTCGAAGAAAGAAAAAAGAAAAACGTGAAGAAGAGCAGCAGCGAATTCTCGAAGAGATCGAACGGGATAAGACCAAGCTCAAGGTGACGGAATTTCTGACGGTGGGCGAGCTGGCAAACCTGATGCATGTGTCCGTCGCAGAAGTGATCCAGAAGGTCATGGGCTTGGGAATCATGGTTTCGATCAACCAGCGCCTCGAAAAGGACACAATTACACTCGTGGCGGATGAATTTGGGTTCCAGGTTGGGTTTGAAGACGAATTTGCCACCGATGCCCTTGAGGACACACCGGATCCTGTCGAATCCTTGCAACCCCGGCCTCCTGTTGTCACCATCATGGGTCACGTGGACCATGGGAAGACTTCCCTTCTGGACTATATCAGAAGCGCTACTGTTGTGGCCGGTGAGGCGGGCGGCATTACACAACATATCGGTGCGTACGAGGTGACGCTGCCGAACAAGAAGCAAATAACCTTTCTCGATACACCGGGCCACGAAGCCTTCACGGCGATGCGGGCACGGGGCGCAAAAATAACCGACATCGTGGTACTCGTTGTTGCGGCCGACGACAGCGTCATGCCACAAACAGTAGAGGCCATCAGCCACGCACAGGCGGCCAATGTACATATGGTCGTTGCGATCAACAAAGTGGATAAACCAGAAGCGAACACGGAGCGCATCAAGCAGCAACTCGCGGAAAAAGGCCTTCTCGTGGAGGAATACGGTGGAAAGAATCAGTGCGTCGAGCTCTCGGCCAGAACCGGTAAAAACGTCGACCAGCTTCTCGAAAAAATTCTGCTCGAAGCTGAAATCCTGGATTTGAAAGCGAACCCCAATCGCACAGCACGCGGAGCTGTCGTTGAAGCGGAGCTCGACAAAGGGAAAGGCATCATAGGGACAGTCCTGGTGCAAAAGGGCTCACTGAGAATCGGGGATTCGTTCATTTGCGGAATTTGGAGCGGCAAGGTGCGTGCCATGTTCGATGAACGGGGTAAGCGAGTGGAGGTCGCAAAGCCTTCCCAGCCGGTCCAGATTACCGGGTTCGACGGAATTCCCCAGGCCGGTGACGATTTTGTTACGATGGTGGACGAGCGGCAGACAAGGGAGATCAGTCTCCGGAGACAACAGCTGAAACGTGAACAGGACTTCCGCCAAAGCCGGCGGATCACGCTTGACGATATCTCCAAGCAGATTAAGGAAGGCCAGGTAAGGGATCTTCCCGTGATTGTGAAAGGCGACGTCGATGGTTCAGTGGAAGCATTGGCTGACTCGCTTTTGCGGCTTTCAACGAAAGAAGTAAACGTCCATGTTATTCACAAGGGAGTTGGTGGGATCTCGGAATCGGATGTCCTGTTAGCGGCAGCTTCCCGGGCCGTGATCGTCGGATTCCATGTCAGGCCGAATCTCAATGCGCGCCGGCTCTCCGAACAAGAAAACGTGGACATTCGCTTGTATAACATCATTTACGATGCCATTAACGACGTGAAGAACGCTCTGGAAGGCCTGCTCGCACCGACCGTGTCGGAAGAAGTCATGGGAACAGTGGAGATCCGGGATGTGTTCAAGGTTTCGAAGGTGGGCACCATTGCGGGCTGTTCCGTGAAGGATGGAAGGATCACCAGGAATAACAAAGTGCGTTTGGTACGCGACGGTGTTGTGGTATTCGACGGGACTATTGCTTCCTTAAAAAGGTTCAAGGATGACGTGAAAGAAGTGGAGCAGGGTTTCGAGTGCGGGATCGCACTTTAAAATTTTAACGACGTCAAAGTGGGCGACATTATTGAGGCGTACAAAATGGTTGAAATGAAAAGGAAACTGGAGACGACATAAGGTGTCAGTCCGGACAGAAAAAGTTGCTTCCATGGTGAAAGAGGAAGTGGGCACGATATTTCAACGGAACTTTCCGATGGAGGATTACGGGTTCATCACAGTGACGGATGTTCAGATGAGTCCCGATTTGAAGATCGCCAAAATCTATGTGAGCATTTTTGGGGATGATTCGAGAAAAAAGAAGAGTCTTGCCCTTCTGGAATCGCAGAAAGCGTTCGTTCGTTCAACATTGGGTCATCAGATCAGAATCAAGTTTACACCCGAGATTTATTTCTATCTCGACGAGACCATTGACCGTGCAATGAACCTGGAGAACATTTTCAAGCAAATCCATAAGGAAGATGGGTCACGGACGGAGTCAAAGGAATAATGCATCCGGCCTGGACAAAAGCACAATGGGACTTTGACGGAATTGGCGAGGTCCTCTTGTTCGACAAACCGCTCGACTGGACTTCCTTCGACGTGGTAAAAAAAATCAGATCGCTCTTTCACATCAGAAAAGCCGGCCACGCCGGAACTCTTGACCCGAGAGCAACGGGGTTGCTGATTGTGGCCACGGGGGCTGAAACAAAGAATATGCACCGGTATACCATGCTGGAAAAAGAATATGTGGGTTCGATGCAGCTCGGAATCCGAACTCCGAGCTTCGATTCTGAAACAGAGGTCGTGGAACGCCTGGACTTTTCGCACATAACCCCCGCTGCGGTCAGCGGAGCAATGGCTCAATCGGTTGGAATGCTCATGCAGGTTCCTCCCATGTATTCTGCGTCGAAATATGGCGGTAAACCGTTATACAAATATGCAAGGATGGGCAGAACGGTTGAAAGAGCACCGAAAGAAATCGAGGTAAAGGAATTCAGCACGGTGAAGTTCGATCTTCCTTGCGTCGAGTTCAAGGTGGTATGCTCCAAAGGGACATATGTTCGCACACTCGTCGATGACCTGGGCCGGCTGCTGGGATGCGGGGCATGCCTCGTCTCGCTGCGACGTGTCAGGATCGGCGAATATCGCGTCGAGGACGCATGTTCCATCGAAGCGGCAAAGGAATTGGCGGTAAAAGTGCAACCCAGACTGTCGATGAAGTATGCAGGTAGCGTTCCAGCTCAGGGAAATTGAAAAAAACAGAAATTCCGTTGTCACCGTTGGTTCGTTCGACGGAGTTCATCGTGCGCATCAGGAAATCATTCGTCAGGTAGTTGCCCGGGCGCAAGCCCGCCGTGGGCGAAGCGCCGTTGTGACATTCGAGCCGCACCCGAGTGAAGTCGTGCGGGGGAAAACCGGTCCGGTTCAGCTCCTGACAAGCCTTGAAGAGCGACAACGCCTTGTCGAACCGTTCGGCGTTGACCTGTTCTTTGTCATCCCGTTCGATTATAATTTTTCGCGGCAATCGTCGCGAGAGTTCTATGCGAAATATCTCGTCGAGGGGATAGGCGTAAGCGAAGTCGTCGAGGGCTATGACCATCATTTTGGCAGAGACAGGGAAGGAAGTGTGGAGGATCTTGTGAAGCTTGGGAAGGAATTTGAATTCTCCATCACGGCAGTCAAGCCGGTCTATGTGGGAGATGTGGCCGTCAACAGCTCGCGCATCCGTCAGCATCTTCAGGAAGGCAACGTGGAACAGGCGATGGTTCTCCTGGGAAGGCCCTACATGCTGGACGGTACGGTCGTCCGGGGCGATGCAAGGGGGAGGGAATTGGGATATCCAACGGCGAATATGCGCCTCAAGTCCACGAGGAAACTGGTTCCCAAGAACGGAATTTATTTCGTGCGGGTTGGAAGCCTGGGGAGCGAAAAGTTCGGCATGGCCAGTATCGGTGTTCGGCCTACCTTTTATACCGACGGTGCGCGTGTGGTCGAAGTGAACATTCTCGACTTCTCTGACGACATATATGGAAAGGACATTGATATTCATTTTCTGAAACGATTGAGGGATGAACTCAGGTTTGAATCAGCAGAAGCTCTCATTCAACAAATGCACAAAGACAAAGAAGCGAGTCGGCAGTTACAGGGCGAATTTCAACAATCTTCCCGCTAACCATCATTCGTACTTCATAAAAAAGGAGCGGTAATGCCAATCACGAAGGAACAAAAAGCAGAGTACATCAATAAATACGGAAAGGATGCGAAGGATACGGGTACCCCGGAGGTGCAGATCGCAATCCTGACGGCCCATATCATTGCGCTTTCGCCCCATCTCGAGCGACAAAAAAAAGACCATCATTCCCGCTTTGGACTTTTGAAGATGGTGGGAAAGCGCCGGAAGTTGCTGGACTATCTTCAGCGGAAAGATGTTAATCGATATCGAAAGATTATTCAAGAACTTGACATCCGAAAGTAGACGCCAAATGGCGAATCTACTTTGTGTCAATCCATTAAACGGAGTAAGAGTGATTTATGGTTTCCATTAAACAAATAGAGATAAGCGGTAAGACTATGGCGTTCGAAACAGGCCGGTTCGCCAAGCAGGCGGACGGCGCGGTCATGGTGACATATGGAGATACGATGGTGCTTGCGACCGTGGTCGGAGCTCATGAGGCCAAGGAAGACCAGGATTTTTTCCCTCTTCAAGTGGAGTATCGGGAAAAAACTTCGGCGGCAGGGAAGATACCCGGAGGGTTTTTCAAGCGGGAAGGCCGTCCGACGGAGAAGGAGATTCTCTCCTCGAGGCTCATCGACCGTCCGATACGGCCCATGTTTCCGAAAGGCTACCGCAACGAGACGCAGATTCTTGTGACGGTCTATTCATCCGACATGATGCACGACGGAGACGTTCTCGGAGCCTGCGCGGCGTCAGCGGCCTTGATGGTTTCGGGCATTCCGTTTGACGGCCCGATTGCAGAAGTTCGGGTCGGCCGCGTCGACGGGAAATTCGTTATCAACCCGACGCATGCTGAACTGGAACATAGCGACATGGATGTCATCGTGGCCGGTACGGCTGACTCGATCGTGATGGTTGAGGGATCGGCGTTCGAAATTTCCGAAGCGGAAATGGTCGAAGCGATGAGGGTAGGGCACGAAGCGATCGGCAAGATTTGTTCCCTCCAGCTTGAACTGGCCAAGGCGGTAAATCCGAAACGACGGGAAGTGGCAGTTCCTGTGGTGGAGGCCGAACTGGCTTCTGAAGTGAAAAAACTGGCTGAGTCAAAACTGCGGGAATTGAGCCGCACCATTCTGACGAAGGAAGCTAGGGCCGAGTCGACCAATAGTGTTTACCTGGAAGTTGAAACAGCCCTCAAGGAACGCTTCCCTGAAAAAGAAAAGAAAATGCACGAAATCCTGCATGACCTAGAGAAGGAGGCAATGCGCTCCACGATTCTGAAGGAAGGGAAACGGTTGGACGGCCGGGGCTTGGCTGCCATTCGCCCCATCACCTGTGAAATCGGGCTGCTGCCGCGAACGCACGGGTCTTCACTTTTCACTCGTGGAGAAACTCAGAGTTTGACAACGGCCACGCTCGGAACAAAGCTGGATGAACAGCGAATAGACGGACTGTTGCCTGAGACCACCAAGCGGTTCATGCTGCACTATAACTTTCCTCCATTCAGTGTTGGTGAAATTAAAAGGCAGATGTCGCCGGGACGCCGGGAGATTGGCCATGGAAACCTTGCTGAGCGTGCTCTGAAAAAAATGATCCCTGAAGAAAAGGATTTCCCCTATACCATTCGCGTGGTTTCGGATATCCTTGAATCGAACGGATCTTCCTCCATGGCAACAGTGTGCGCGGGCAGCCTCGCGCTCTTTGAGGCGGGTGTGCCGATGAAAAGCTCCGTCGCGGGAATTGCCATGGGACTTGTGAAAGAGGGATCCCAGGTTGCTATCCTGAGCGATATTCTTGGAAATGAAGACCATCTTGGCGACATGGACTTTAAGGTGACGGGAACAAGAAAAGGTATTACAGCATTCCAAATGGATATCAAAATCATGGGCATTTCGTTCCAGATTCTCGAACGTGCACTCGCACAAGCGAAGGATGGACGAATCCATATTCTTGATGTCATGGCAAAAACCATTGATACTCCAAAGTCAGAATTGTCAAGATACGCTCCTCGCCTGCAAACCATCAAGATCCCGGTGGAAATGATCGGCCCTGTCATCGGCCCCGGCGGCAAGAACATTCGGAATATCGTGAAGGAAAGCGGTGCGGAAATCAACATTGAAGACGACGGAACGGTGACGATCGCAGCTGTGGAGAAGGAGTCGGCGGACAAAGCTTTGGAGATGATCCGGCGGCTCGTCGAGCTCCCTGAGGTCGGGAAGGTGTACAAAGCGACAGTGAAGAAGCTCATGGATTTTGGTGCCTTTGTCGAGATTTTACCGGGGAAGGAAGGACTCGTGCACATTTCCCAGCTTGATGTGAACAGAGTCGAAAAAGTGGAGGACATTGTGAAACTCGGCGATGCGATCGAGGTGAAGCTGATGGCAATCGACAGCGAAGGACGCTTAAACCTGAGCCGGAAGGCCTTGCTTCCGGGCGGTGAGAATGCAGCTGAAGAAATGGCAAAGGCCCGCGAGCGGCGCGGCCCCAGGGATGGAGGCAGGGATCGACGACGAGAGCCCAGTAGGGACCGCGGACGTTAAAGAGAATAGCACGAGGGAGAGGAAACGTTGAACAAATCCTCACACCAAGATCGACGGTGTTGAGGATTTTTCATTTATGGATCTGAAAATCACAACTTCCCGCAGCCTGAACGGAACGATTTCGGTCCCGGGAGACAAATCCATCGCCCACCGGGCCCTCCTCATCAGCAGTATTGCTGACGGAACGAGCTCCATCGAGTCGTTCCCGTCCGCAGCTGACCCGTTGAGCACCCTGAGCTGTATTCGAAACCTTGGCATTGAAGTAAGCCAGGCTGGAACATCGTTGCATATGAAAGGCATGGGTCTCAGAGGACTGAGGGCTCCAGCTGCACCCCTTGACTGCGGGAACTCAGGAACAACGATGAGGCTTCTGTCAGGGATCCTCTGCGGTCAGAATTTCGCGAGCGAGCTCGTTGGCGATGGATCCTTGAGCCGAAGACCCATGAAGAGAATCATCGACCCGCTTTCGTCGATGGGGGCGAAAATCTCGGCGGCAAAGGGGTTTACCGCTCCGCTCACGATTGACGGGGTAACTAACCTGCTTCCTCTCGACTACACCTTACCCATTCCCAGCGCTCAGGTGAAATCCTCCATTCTCTTCGCCGGGTTGTATGCGGAAGGTACGACTCGAGTCGCGGAAGGAACTGGGACACGCGACCATACCGAGCGGATGCTTGGGTTAAACATTGTAAAAGAGAATGGTGTTCAAACGGTGGCCATCGAAGGCGGGAGAAAAATCCCGGCCAACAAGTACGTCATTCCGGGAGACGTGTCTTCAGCTGCCTTCCTGATGGCGGCATCAGTCCTTGTTCCGAATTCGACCATAACGCTCCTCCGGGTTAGCTTGAACCCGACTCGCACGGCGGTCCTGGACGTGTTTCGCTCCATGGGTGCGAGGATCGTTGTAGAGAATGAATCAACCCAGGCTGGAGAGCCTTTTGGCGATGTGACAGTCCTACCTTCCGATATTTCACCCCACCTTGATCTCCATGGTTCCATCGTCGCCGCACTTATCGACGAAATTCCGATTCTGGCCGTTGTCGCCGCCGTGGCAAAAGGCTCCTTCCGGTTGCGTAACGCTGCAGACTTACGAAAGAAGGAATCCGACCGGATCGCCGCCATCGTTGGCAATCTTCGAGCGATGGGCGTGGAGGTGGAAGAATCGGAAGACGGGTTTGCTTTTGAAAACAGAAAAACCTTAATTGGCACGGCCGTTCGAACATTCGGGGACCACCGTATTGCGATGGCGTTTGGAGTTGCGGGGCTGCACGTTCCCGATGTCGTTATACAAGATGCCGAGTGTGCAGATGTGTCCTTTCCGGGTTTCTGGCAAACTCTTACCAAACTCAGTTCGTAGGATCGTGAGAAAGCCATGGCGAGCGTAAAACTAGAGAACGTCAAGAAGATCTATGAAGGCGGAGTTGTCGCTGTGCATGACTTCAGCCTGAATGTCGAGAACAAGGAATTTGTTGTCCTCGTTGGACCATCCGGCTGCGGAAAATCAACGACGTTGCGGATGATCGCTGGACTTGAGGAGGCTTCCGAAGGCAGAATCTTCATTGACGGACAGCTTGTCAACGACCTCCCTCCGAAAGACCGCGACATCGCAATGGTTTTTCAGAATTACGCGTTGTATCCTCACATGACTGTTCGCGAGAATATGGGATTCGGCCTGAAACTGCGCAAATTTCCAAAGGTTGAAATCGACAAACGAGTGAACGAGGCTGCCGATATATTGGAGATCGGGCAATATCTTGACCGCAAGCCAAAGGCACTTTCCGGCGGACAACGGCAGCGTGTTGCAGTCGGCCGTGCAATCGTTCGAAAGCCCAAGGTGTTTCTGTTCGACGAACCATTGAGCAACCTCGACGCAAAGCTTAGGGTGCAAATGCGGACGGAAATTTCAAAGCTTCACAAGAAGCTCGGGGCCACGATGATTTACGTCACCCATGATCAAACTGAGGCGATGACGATGGCAGACACAATTGTTCTTATGAAGGACGGTTTAGTCCAGCAGATTGCCTCGCCCATGGAAATCTACAGTTCTCCGTCCAACAAATTTGTCGCCGGGTTCATCGGAAGTCCAGCCATGAATTTCATGGAAGGAACAGTTGAAATATCACGCGGGATGGGAATCAGGATGAAGGATTCCCGTGTGCTGCTTCCCGTACATAAACGCCATGAGAAGAAGTTGAAGTCGAGGAAAAACTCCGACATTATATTCGGCATACGACCTGAACATATCTACCTCTCAGGGCGTAAAGGTCGCGGGAAAGCAGCTTTGCGGGCTCAGGTTGAGGTGGTGGAACCCATGGGTAACGAAACGTTGTTGTATTTCAAAACTTCTCCGGATGGAGTCCAGCATGTGGCACGCTTGAATTACGGGGGAGTGATTCCCAAACCAGGGAACAATGTGGAAGT
>JANOGR010000279.1:0-22982 GCA_031406095.1 Ignavibacteriales bacterium | reverse complement strand
GGGTCTTCTTCACCATGTTGATGGTATTGAACAACTGGCCGAGCCCTTCGAGCGCAAAGTATTCGCATTGAACCGGGATCAGCACAGAATCGGCGGCAGTCAACGCGTTGAGCGTCAGCAATCCCAGGGACGGCGGGCAATCGATAATAATGAAATCGAATTTGTCTCGGATGGGCTCAAGGGCTTTCCAAAGAAGTCTTTCACGGTTCTCCAGTTCAACGAGTTCGATTTCTGCGCCGGTCAGGTTAATGTGAGATGGAATCATCCACAGGAATGGCATCTGCGTTTCCACGATCACATCGTTGATGTTTTTTTCCCCGACGAGCACTTCGTAGATCGTTCCCTTTTCCGGGGCAGTGACGCCTGTTCCACTCGTCGCGTTTGCCTGAGGGTCGTTGTCAATGAGCAAGGTCCGTTTCTCCGCTGCTGCGATGCATGCGGACAGGTTGATGGCTGTTGTCGTCTTGCCAACCCCGCCTTTTTGATTCGCTATGACGATCGTCTTGCCCATCTCAGACAACGGTCATTCCGGCTGCGCAAAGGAGCGATACGATTGCAAGAACAATAACCCGGCGGACGAGGCGAATGTAGGTCAATCGCCATTGCTCGAACAAATCCCCCGAATCTTCGACAGTGTTCTCCAGAGAGGAGACAACACGCGACATCTGCCAGGTGAAAAATCCCATCAATGCAAACGAGGCTTCCTTGACTGTGAGCAGCACAAGCCAAAGCGTCGAGAGGTTGAACCAGAGGAATCTTGGACTCAGGATCATCAGCAGGAAACCGGTGATGAAAGCCGTCCAAAAACTCGACCAGATGAACCCTTGAAATCTTTTGAGGGATGCAAGAAGAGACCTCGAGCGATGTTGGCTATCATGATTGAAGACGGGGAGCAACACTGCGTTTATGAGAATGAGGCCGCCAAACCATACGATGATGGACACGGCGTGCATTGCATGGCAGGCCCAAAGAACAAAATCCATTCAATCAGCGAATTGTTGAAAAAAAACCTTGGAAAATATATCCTTTTTTTCTCCGCCAAGCAAACAACTTCACTCGAATTTGTCGCCGGCGCGGACGGCATAACCGCGAAGAAATTCTCCGACGGGTAAACGTTTTTTGCCTTCCTGTTGAAGCTCAAGAAGTTTCACGATGCCGTCACCAGTTTGCACGATGAAATCTTCCTTGCCCGCATACACAACATGCCCGGCTTCCTTTTTCTCGGAAGCGCCAGAAACGGAACCGATCAAACTTGTTCGATAGATCTTTAGCAGGGTCTCACGATGTTTTGTCCATGCACACGGCGTCGGGGATAATCCACGCACAAAATTGTGAACCTGTTGCGCGGAGGATTTCCAGTCAATTCTACAATGTTCTTTCATGATTTTCGGCGCGGGAGACGCCAGAGCGTGATCCTGTTGGCGGGGCTGTGTTTTTCCCAATTCCATCAGACGAACTGTCTGCAGGACAATTTCTGCGCCGACTTCGGCAAGTTTGTCATGGAGGTCACCGGCGGTTTCATCCGGTCCGATCCGCACACGGGCCTGCAGGACAACGGACCCTGTATCGACCTTTTCCTCAAGGAGAAAAGAACTCACACCCGTTTCTGTTTCTCCCTTGATAATAGCCCAGTTGATAGGAGCTGCCCCTCGATACTTGGGCAAGAGAGAGGCATGGAGATTGAAAGAGCCCATCCGCGGAATTCTGAAGACCTCTTGAGGCAGGATTCGAAACGCAACGACGACAATAATATCGGGTTTAAGACTGCCAATTTCATTGATAAACCCGGAGTCTTTGAGGTTGTCTGGTTGGAAAACCTGGAATCCTAGTTGAAGGGCGAGTTCTTTGACGGGAGTGAAGGAAATTTGTTGACCGCGTCCTCGAGGCCTGTCGGGAGCAGTTACAACGGCACGAATGTCATACTTGTGTTCATGGAGGATCTTCAGGCTCGGAACGGCGAATTCCGGCGTCCCCATGAAAGCGATGCGCATGGCGAAGGCTTAAGCCTCCACGGAACGTAGGCGGGGGGAATCACTCATCACGGGGTAACTTGTCTCCACTTCTCCTTTTTTGATCTTTCGCAGTTGGTCTTTCAAGAGTTTGCGTTGGGCCGCTGAGATCCGGTCAAGAAACAATACCCCGTCGAGGTGGTCAATCTCATGCAACATCACTCTTGCAAGCAAACCGTCAGCGAAAAGCTCCTGTACCCGGAAGTTGGCATCCTTAAACCGGACTCTCATTCGCTCCGCCCTCTCCACCTCAGCCCTCACTTCCGGAATGCTCAAACATCCTTCCTCCATCTTCAGGCTCCCCTCCTCCGAGAGAACTTCCGGGTTGATCATGACAAGTCTCTTCGGTAATCCGGGAGACGTGTGCTTGATCCGGTGCTCGGGCTCCTCCTCGTCTCTTTTTTCTTCCACATCGTTGATATCGATGACGATGACTCGCTGGAGATGTCCCACCTGGTTCGCGGCAAGGCCAATACCGTTGGACTTCTCCATGGTTTCAAACATGTCATAGATGAGCTTGACGAGAGCATTGTCAATTTCTTTGACAGGCTTCGCTTTTGCTTTTAAGACATCACTGCCGTAGAGATAGATCGGGAGAACAGCCATGAATCAAATCGTAAATTGTGAGATTGAAGATTGAAAATTTCTCAAAAAGTCGCTCCTAATGTAAGAAGGGCGGTCTTCGGAAGCAACGAGTTCAGCCGATAACCCGGCGGGCCCCCTCGTATCGTTTTTTGTAGTACGAGCTTTGGAGCGAGGAAATGGTAACGCCGAGTGAAACACTTGCATGAGCAAAGAGGTCGTCGCCAAGATAGATGCCGACGTGCGAAGCCGATTCACCGGTCGTGTTGAAAAAAATCAAGTCTCCAAACTTCAGGTCCTCAAACGCAATTACCTTGCCCTGGGAAAACTGTGAGTGAGCGGACCGGGGGAGATCCCTCCCCACTGCATTCTTGTACACGATCATCGAATACGCCGAACAATCGATTCCCTTCGATGACGCGCCACCGTGTTGATACGGCACACCCATAAATTTCGAGATTTCCCGCATCATTTTGCTGCGGTCAAGAGGAGCGATTGCTTCGTTCTTTTCCCTGCGAAAATCCCTCTCACCCGATACGATTTTTTCAACTTCTTTCTTTTCGACAGGCTTATTATCCTCCCGTTTTTCCTCCTCAACTTCTCGTGAAGAAAACCTCGGGCTCGACCCCCGCTCCTTCGGTGATGCAGTTTCCTTTTTGCCCGATCCGAATTTGGGAGATGAAGACGTGCAGCCCCACACGACAACGCATGCCGACAGTACGGCGCACATACAACAAAGCCCCGAAGTGATGCGGGGCCTGGAGACAGAATGTGCTCTGTTGGATTCCAACGGAATGCCGGCTGCTTATCCCAGATAAGCTCTCAGCGCCTTGCTCCTGGAGGCATGACGAAGGCGTCGAATCGCCTTCTCTTTGATCTGACGAACGCGCTCGCGTGTAAGATTAAACTTTTCCCCGATCTCTTCGAGTGTCAACGAGTGTTCCTGGTCGAGGCCAAAATAGAGTCTGATTACCTGGGCCTCGCGATCACTGAGCGTATTGAGAGCGCGCTTCACCTCTTCCTTCAAGGACTCGCCCATGAGTCCGGAATCGGGTGAAGGCTGCCGGTGATCCTGGATGACATCGAGCAACCGGTTGTCCTCGCCTTGTGCGAAGGGAGCATCCATCGAGAGATGTCTGCCGGAGATTTTCAGCGTATCCGATACTTCAAACAGAGACATGTCGAGCTCTTCCGCAAGCTCGCTCGCGCTCGGCTCACGTTCGAATTCCTGTTCCAGCGTGCTGAACGCTTTGCCGATTTTGTTCAGAGCGCCCACCCTGTTCAAGGGCAGCCGGACAATACGCGACTGTTCGGCCAACGCCTGCAGAATCGATTGTCGGATCCACCACACGGCGTACGAAATAAACTTGAAGCCTCGCGTCTCGTCGAAACGTTTCGCAGCCTTGATCAAGCCGAGGTTTCCTTCGTTGATAAGATCGCCGAGAGAAAGGCCCTGGTTTTGATACTGTTTGGCCACACTCACCACAAAACGGAGATTCGCCTTCGTTAGTTTCTCGAGCGATTTCTGGTCGCCCTTTTTGATCTTCCGCGCGAGGTCAATTTCTTCCTGGGGAGTCAGCAGTTCAACTTTGCCGATTTCCTGTAAATACTTGTCCAGGGACTGGCTCTCGCGGTTCGTATATTGTTTGCTGATTTTTACCATTTCATTGACCTTGACCGAGCGAACGATGAAACTTCAGACTTGTCGTTCGGAGTGAGAAACAATTTCGCCTTTTTCTATTTGAGATCAATCCTGTCAACAATACCGACAATGCTGGCGTCAACAGGAGCCATCTCGACCGGAAGCGGGATAACCGCCTCACGCGCCGTAACGTAATAAACCGTTTCCCCCGGCCCTGCCCCCACCGTGTCTACGGCAATCAAGGGAGCCCCGACTTTTTCCCTCTTCGCGTTCAACGGCTGAATCAGTTGAAGCTTGAAAGACTTGAGATTTTCGTCCTTCCGAGTCGCCCAGATTGTCCCGACTATGTCAGCAAAAAACATGGACAGCCCTTCTTAATCAGCGACATCGAGTTTATCAACAACTGCGACAATGACGGCGTCGACAGGCTTGTTCTTGGTTTGTACCGTCTGCCGCGCTGAGCTGCCGGAGGTGACCAATACCACATCGCCCACACCAGCCTGAACTGTATCAACCGCAACCACAAAGGTATCCTTCATTTTATAGTCTAAATCGACATGTTTGACGATCTGGAACGTCATCCCGACCAACTCCTCATCTTTTCGTGTTGCCCAAACCGTGCCGACAACTTTACCCAGGATCATGGTTGATGTCCATCTTTAGACGATAAATTGGTTGAGTTAGTTGCCATATATCATACCGAGAAAACTCTCCCCGGCCAGTGATTCCTGTACGCCGAAAAACTGAGCCACGGTCTTGCCCGCATCTGAGAAGGATTTCCTCACTCCCAGATTAACATTTCGCGTACCTGTTGCCGTGTACGACAGGATCGGCACATATTCCCTTGAATGATCCGTGCTTTTATCTGTCGGGTCATTCCCGTGGTCTGCGGTGATCATCAAAATGTCGTTATTCTTAATACTTTCGAGGATTTCCGGCAGCGAATCATCAAACTCTTCCAAAGCCCTTGCAAGGCCTCTGGGGTCCTGTCGATGGCCGTATAACATATCGAAATCGACAAGGTTTGTCATCAGGAAGCCTTCCTTCATTTTCTTCCCTTGCCGCTTGATTTCCGAGATCCCATCGGCATTCGACTTTGTATGGATTTTTTCGCCCAGGCCTTTTCCTGAAAACAAGTCGTCAATCTTGCCGATGGATACTGTTGGCACTCCGTTTTTCATCAGGACGTCGAGGACTGTCTCGCCCGGCGGCTCCAAAGCAAAATCTTTCCGGTGAGGAGTTCTTGTGTACGAACCACTTTTGCCGACAAACGGCCTGGCAATGACTCGACCGACCCGATGTTCCCCCACGACCACATCTTCGCGGGTTTTCCTGCAAATCTCGTACAGCTTTCCGAGTGGGATAACCTCTTCATGAGCTGCAATCTGGAAAACAGAGTCTCCCGACGTATACACAATGGGAAAGCCCGTCCTGACATGCTCGTCGCCCAACTCCTTGATGATCTCTGTCCCTGAGGCCGGCTTATTCCCCAGAAAACCTCTGCAGCCCGTCAGGTCCATGAACTTCTTCAAAAGATCCGGTGGAAATCCGCGGGGATATGTCGGGAAGGTCTGATCCGTGACGACTCCTGCCAGTTCCCAGTGTCCCGTTGTGCTGTCTTTTGCTTTTGACAACTCTGCCATTTTTCCGAAACAACCCTGGGCCGATGACGTACCCGGCACACCCTCGATCGGCACAATGTTGCCTAAACCGAGTTTGCCGAGGTGAGGAGTCTGCAAGCCGCCCACAACTCTCGCAGTGTTCGCCAGAGTGTTCGTCCCCCCGTCTCCGTAAGAGAAAGCATCAGGAAGTTCTCCGATGCCAACACCATCGAGAACAATAAGTATGATCTTGCCGTGCTTCAACCAGAGTTACAGGTGGGACCCGCCCGTCGGTGACGGTGCGCGGACAGCTTAGCCGTAAATCTCCTTTTCGTTGCACTTGCAAATCTGCACACGCTGCCGGTTAAAACGGTACGACCCGTGAGCAGACGGTACAGACTGCACGTAGAGAGTGGGAACTCTTACAGTCCCGCACTTCGGACACTTGACGCCCCGCTCTTGAGCTGCCTTTTTTGCTTTTTCTGCAAAATCTTGTTGCTTCGCCATGATTCACTCCAATTTGTCATGCAGGCTTCCGCCTGCTCTTCACTCAACTAAAATACTCTCACGATATTGCCGCCCGCCTCGATCGCTTTCTTGAGCACGCGATCCGCATTCTCCAACAGTTCGAGATCGTTCGTTTCGCCCGTCGCTCCGGACACTCCCACGCTGATGGTGACGGAGAACGTCCTTTGATCGAGATTAATGATATTGCTCGCCACGTTTTTTCTGATTTTCTCCGCCCACAGGGACGCTTCGTTCGGGGTCGTATGCACGAGCATGACTGCAAACCTGTTGTGGTCAAACCTTCCGACCAGATCGTACGGTCTGATGCTGGATTTGATAATCCGGCTGACATTTTGCAGGACAAACTCAAATCCTTCCTTGCCGTATCGATTCACGTACTCCTGTACGTTGTCTATGGAGATCATGACAATCGAGATTTCAGCGCTAAAATCATTCGCCCGCTGAACTTCTTCCTGTGCTCTTCCCAGGAAATATTTTTGAGTCACAGCACCCGTGGCCTCATCGAGCACGACGAAGTTGTTTGTGACCTCGTTGAGATTCAGAATCTCCAGACCCCAGGAAACAGTTTCGACAACTTTTTGAATCAACTTGACGTCTGCATCCGAGTATGTCTTTGCATCCTTGCTTTCCACCACCAATGCTCCATAACAACGACTTGCAGAGTTGATGGGAACAGCCATAAGAGAGCCCCTCGATTCACAGCGTTCCGCTCTGTAAAAACGAGGATTCGGCATATCTACCACGTTGTCAACAATCTTCGAAACACTCGACTGCAACACATTCCCGACAATGCTTTCAAACGGGTCGATCTCGTTCGTGACCGCTACATACGGGTCATTCATCCGATTCATAACATACTGAATCGTCCACGCTTTCCGGCCCTCATCGTAAATCACGACGGATATGTAATCCCACGGGATAAGGCGCGACGCTTCTTCGGCAAGAGAACGAATCGAATTATAAACGCTGAATTCGAGCCTGAGCTGTTCCCTGATTCTTGATATAGACCTCAAGACCTCAGAATCCATCACGAGATCGTATTTATCCGTGTAGCTTCGGATGAGCGCAGAAATGAGCTTGGTGAACTGGCCCAACAGGCTCAGCGTTTCAGCTCCATACGCATCCTCACTGAGACAATCCACCGCCAGCACAGCGACAGGCTCCTTCGGCAAAACTCCCCCTCTCGAATAAAAAATCGGGACACCGACAAAAGTCCTGACCGGTTCCGAACCATCGTAGTATGTAAGAGTTTCGGCCTGACTGGAAGCGTTTACGTTGCTGAGCAATGTCGGCTTCCCCACGATGGCGACTTGACTGACAAGATCTTGTCCAAGTTCTTGTCTCCGCTGCGTTGTGAACTTCTTACTTTCGGAAACGTGATTCTCAAGAACGAGCTGTTTCTTCTCGCTGTTCACCCAAAAAAGAGCAACCGTATGAGCAAAAGTCACTTCCTTGATAACAGCAAGGACCTTCTTGATAAGGAAATTAAATTCAGACCGCGGGCCAGTTTCACGTTTGAAAACATCCTCATCGACATCGAAGAAATCAGACAGGTGAAACTCATAGACTCTTTCCGCTGGCTTTAGCAAGGGCTTGCGCTGAACGTGGGAAGGCATGTGCGGTTCGGAATCTGATGGCGTTTTTTCGACAAACTCAACTCGATAAGGTTTTCCTTCACTTTGAAAGTCATCGAACACGAGCTTCTTCTGTGCCGATTCGCGCTCTTTCGACACGTCAGAAAGAATCTCCTCTTCTTTGTTCGCCTGGATTTTTTGTCGAATCGTCACGACGATGTACGCAAGCAAGCCGCTTGATGCGATAAATGAAAGAACTTTGACCACCCAGGATCCGGCAAGCAATCCCACCAAAAACAAAACGACGCCCGCCAAGACTGTCAGTTCCTGAATGAACGTGAGCGAGTTGATCCAGGAACGGAAGGTGCTTAGCCTTCGGGCGTCAAACATCGAATGTATGGGGTCGTAGATGGCCCTCAAGTTATGTTAATGTAGCCTTTTGGGCGTAGAAAATCAAGAATAAGTTGAGGTCGAAGGATGTTTTTTGCTGAAATCTCTATCTTTAATATTGCATGCTTCAGGCCATGGAAGTTGCAGGAGTGTATTTTTTTGGCTACTTTTTGAAAAATTCGCGGTTTTTACCACTGGCATTTCCCTCCTCAACGGTATGAAAGCAGTCATCATGGCAGGTGGATTTGGCACTCGCCTCCGGCCTCTCACATGCAACCTCCCAAAACCCATGGTCCCCATGGGGAACAAGCCGATGATGGAGCACATCATCTCCCTGTTGAAACTCCATGGAATCAAGAATATCGTTGCCACCTTGTTTTACCAGCCCGATGTGATTTCATCGTATTTTGGCGACGGTTCGAAATTCGGCGTTCAGATGCAGTATCGAAAAGCCGAGGCTGATTATGGAACTGCCGGGAGCGTCCGAACGGCAAAGGACTTCCTGGATGAACGCTTCATGATTCTCAGCGGGGATGTGCTGACCGATTTTGACCTGACCGCGGCAATTCGATTCCACGAGTCAAAAAAAGCCAAGGCCACTATCGTGTTAACCCGCGTTTCCAACCCGCTGCACTTTGGTGTCGTTTTGACACGCGATGATGGAAAAATCACTCGGTTTCTTGAAAAGCCCGCCTGGGGCGAAGTTTTCAGCGACACGATCAACACAGGCATTTATATCCTTGAACCCGAAGTGATGGACCTTGTTCCACCACAAGAAGAGGTGGACTTCTCCAAAAACCTCTTTCCGATGCTGCTGGAACAGGACATGGGACTTTACGGTTTCGTTTCCGAAGGCTACTGGAGGGACGTGGGAAACCTGAATGAGTACCAGGAGGCGCAGCTTGATATCCTGAGGGGAGTCGTCCGCGTGAGTCTTGACGGGGAGAAAAAAGACAATGTTCATTCCGGATTCAACAGTACAATTGAAACTGAGAAGAAGAATCTGGTCGGAAAAATCGTCATTGGCCGAAACACGAGGATCCATCGAGGGGCGATGATCAGCAACTCCATCATCGGTGATGATTGCGAGATTTTTCCCGAGGCCGTCATTAGAAATTCTGTTCTGTGGAACGGCTGCCAGGTCGGAGTGAGGGCAGAGCTGTCTTCTGATGTGATCTGTTCCAAGTGTATCATCGGAGATGAGGCCGTGATCGCGGATAATGTATACATGAGCGACCAATGTGTCATCGGCAAAAACTCTCGTATTCTCTCGAACATCAAGCTCTGGCCGGAAAAATCAGTTGAAGAGGGCGCTGTTCTCACGAGGAGCCTCGTGTGGCAAGACCGATGGCTGCGGGATCTGTTCAGCGATGCGAGAGTGAGTGGGATCTCGAACATCGACATGAATCCTGAGTTTGGCGCCAAGCTGGGGGCGGCGTTCGGGGCATTTGTGGGCATGGGGTCCACGGTGGTGACGAGCAGGGATTCAGACCATGTTTCCCGGATGATGAATCGAGCCGTCATGACAGGCCTCATGTCGGCAGGTGTCCATTGCACCGACTTGCGTGCAACTTCCATCCCGATCGTGCGGCATGAACTCAAGAGCGGCAAAGAGCGGGGCGGCATTCATGTCCGGAAATCGCCGTTCGACAAAAACGTCACCGACATCATCTTTTTCGATGGCGACGGAAAAGACTTGCCGACGAACAAAACCAAAGCCGTAGAAAGATTGTTCTTCGGGGAAGACTTTCCGCGAGCGCATTTTGAAGCCGTCGGCACACTGAGCTTTCCTGAACGCACAACGGAGAGTTATGTTGAACGGTTTTTGTCGACGATCAACATCGAAGCGATCAGGTCCGCGGAGCTCAAACTCGTTGTCGATTTTTCCAACGGCGTGGCTTCAACGATTTTCCCTCACATTCTGGGCAATCTGAACGTTCAGGTCGTCTCCTTAAACGCGTATCTCGACAACCGAAGATTGACTCTCACCAAGGAGGAATTCGAGCAGGCTCTTAAGGAGCTCTCTTTCGTTGTCACATCTTTGAAATACGACGTCGGATGTAAACTCGACGCGGGAGCCGAAAAAATTAAAGTCGTCGACGAAGAGGGTAAGTGGATTGACGACGACCGACTGTTGACGTTGATGACCAAGTTCGTCGCTCTCGCGGACCCGAAGGTGAAAGCCATTGCCATTCCGATCTCGGCTTCGGGTGAGATCGATATGGTGGCGAAGGAACTTGGATTGTCCATTGTAAAAACACGTGACAGCCACCTTGCATTGATGCAAGCGGCAACGCAAAAGGATACGCAGTTTGTGGGAGGAACGAAAGGGGGGTTCATCTTCAGCGAATTCCTTTTTGCCTCAGACGGCATGTACTCCGTCGCGAAGTTACTCGAATGCATGGCTCTCACAAAGAAGCGACTGGGCCAGCTCGACCGTGAGACGCCGCGTCTTCACTTTGTCAAGCGAAACGTTCCCTGTTCCTGGCAGTTGAAAGGCCGCGTGATGCGTCAGCTGATGAAAGATTCGGAGAATTCCAAACGCGACCTCATCGAAGGGGTGAAGATTTACCCGAAGAATCTCGGGGCTCTCACATCCATACTGCTCAATCCGGACCGGGCGCGTCCGTTGTTCCATATTAATGCCGAATCGACCGACCTGCTCATTGCCGAACAACTTGCCGGAGAGTACGAAGCAAAACTGTTGAGCTGGATCCGTTCAGACTAAATATCATTGGAAATTCTTTCATTTTGAATTACCTTTGTAACGTTCACAGCTGAAGAAATCCTTCTATGAAAATCACCGACATTCTCACAGAACAAGTTATCAAAACAAACCTGCCCGGCAGCTCCAAGGATGAGATCATCAACGCCATGATCGACCTTGCAGCGTCGCAGGACAAGGTGGTCGATAAAGAGAAGCTGCGGGCGGCCATCTTTGAGCGCGAGAAAATCATGTCCACAGGCGTGGGGTCGGGCTTCGCCATCCCGCACGGGAAGACCGATGCTGTGAATGATATTGTGGCCGCGTTTGCCGTCACCGCACAGCCGATTGACTATCAATCGCTGGACGAGCAACCGGTCCGCATCGTGTTCCTCCTGGTCGGGCGCGACAACATGGTGGGGCCTCATATCAAACTCCTGAGCCGTATCTCCCGTCTGATGAACAAAGAGGAGTTTCGAGCCAAACTGCTTGAAGCAAAAACTCCTTTAGAAATACTCGAGATTTTTCGTAAAGAGGAATCCTCGCAATTTGAAGTTTGACCCCTCTCCCGGCTCGTTTCCACACCAGCATCGTTTTGAGATGATACTTTGAAATACCGCTCGATCAAGGGCACAAAAGATATTCTTCCTTCTGAAACGGCCTCCTGGCTTCAGGTCGAAACCGTGATTCGAACGGTGATGAACGATTTCGGGTATCGGGAAATCCGGACTCCGATATTCGAGCAGACTTCTTTGTTTGCGAGGAGCATCGGCGAGCTCACCGATATCGTCAGCAAGGAGATGTACACGTTTATCGACCGGAGCGATGAGAGCCTCACTTTGCGGCCCGAAGGAACGGCGTCCACACTACGAGCCTATATTCAGAATAATCTCGGCGAACAGTCTCCTCTCACCAAGGTATATTATCTCGGCCCTATGTTTCGGCAGGAACGTCCCCAAGCCGGCCGGCTTCGTCAGTTTCATCAGTTTGGCGCCGAAGCCCTCGGCTCGTCATCCCCTCAGCTCGATGTCGAGACGATGCTCCTTCCGCTGGAGATCTACAAGCATCTGGGAATAGCCGAGTGCTCTCTCAAGGTCAATTCGGTTGGTTGCGAGAAATGCCGCCCCCGCTACAAGGAACTGCTTTCGAACGAACTTCTTAAGATCAAGGAAAAGCTTTCACCAGAAAGCCAGGCTCGGATCGAACAGAATCCTCTGCGCGTGCTGGATTCGAAAAACGAGGGGGATCAGAAACTGGCAGCCCATCTCCCGTTGATGAAGGACCACCTTTGTGAAGAATGCCGTCAGCATTTTAGCCAAGTTCAGAAACTCCTCCAGAAGGTGGAGATCAAGCATACGATCGACGGCCGATTGGTTCGAGGCCTTGATTATTACACAAAAACGGCCTTCGAAATAACCAGCTCTCATCTTGGTTCGCAAGATGCGCTGGCCGGCGGCGGCAGGTATGATCTGCTCGTGGCCGAATTGGGTGGAAAACCAACGCCGGGAGTTGGGTTTGCGGCCGGAATCGAACGGCTCATCATGGTTCTGGACAAATTGGGGAAGTCGAAATACGAGCATTCAGGCCCCATCCTCTTCATTGCGGCACTCGATGAGCGGTCAAGAGAGTGGGCTTTTGCGCAATGCAGCGAACTTCGAGCCCGCGGGATTTCGGCCGAGTTGGATTACCTTGAAAGAAGCCTTAAAGCTCAGTTGCGTGAAGCAAATCGACTGAATGCCAGATTTGTTGTTGTGATCGGCGAAAACGAGCTCCAAAGCGGCTCGGCAAAGTTGAAGAACATGAGCACGGGGGAAGAGCGCGCCATTTCCCTCGATCGCTTCAGCACGGCGTTTTAATGGCAAACAAAAAAAGGACGGAGCCGGAGTACCGTTTGAACATCTTCTACCGCCCCGACGAGCAGACACAGAAGAAAAAACTCGCTTTTCTTGTTCGAACTATTCAGGAATTTGTGAGCTTCCAATACCATGTGTTGCTCAAAGATGAGATCGCCGGAAGCCGGATTCAACTGAATATTGCCGGGCTCAGCGCTCCATCTGCTCTCATGCCCGGCGGCGGGCCTGCGGTCGGTTTCAAGGAATATTCTCATCTCCGGGGAAATTACTCGCTCGTCGTAAGAAAATTGGATGGGGCAACAAACGAGTTTCGCATCGAGGTTGATCCGGATGAAGTCCGGATTCTTGAAGCACCGATAAATCCCATTATCCTCGTCTCCACGGAACCAGTGAGCATCTCATAATATGTGTCCAAAACTGATTGAAATCTGGGGAATTCCCGTATACGGCTACGGGCTCATGCTCGCGACGGGTTTTATCGTGGCCAGCGCCCTTCTCTCTGCGGAAATGAAACGGAAGAGCATCGATACGGATGTGACAGAGCCGTTCGTGTTCGTCATGAAATGGCTGTATGCTTTCCTTGTTGTCTCGCTGGTGTTGACGTATGTCTTTCAATATTCATTCGGTTCTCTTTTCGAATTCGCTTTCAAGTCTGCTCTTCACATCGCGGGTACGGGCATCATCGTGGTTGCGGGGGTCTTTCTCTTCCGGAAACATGCGAAAGAAAGTTTTGACCTTGCCAATTCCGTGACGCTGCTCGCTCTCACGTTTGGCGTTGTCGGGTCGAAAATATTGTATGTCATGGAACATCTCCGGGAGTTCTCCCTGCGTCCGTTTGAAACCGCTTTTTCGGCCGGTGGACTTACATTTTACGGCGGTTTTCTCCTCGCAACACTCGCCATTTATCTCACCGCCCGGCGTGCGAAGATCCCGTTTCTCGCTATTGCAGACGCTGCATCGCCGGCGCTGATCATCGGATACGGGATTGCCCGCATCGGATGCCACCTTGCAGGCGACGGGGACTACGGTTTCCCCACGTCTCTTCCGTGGGGAACGGATTATTCAAAAGGCACATTTCCGCCGTCCGAGGCGTTCCGGCCATTTCCCGAAATCACGTCGCAATTTCCCAACGGTGTCGTCCCTGACGCCACACCCTGCCATCCGACACCCGTGTATGAACTTATACTCTGCTCTTTGATCTTTGTCTTCCTGTGGCGCAAGAGGACTTCGACGAAAATCAACGGTAAACTTTTCATGATGTACCTGACGCTGGCAGGGTTGGAGCGAGTCACCATTGAATTCATGAGGCTCAATCCTCGCCTTGCTCTTGGTCTGAGCGAGGCACAACTCATTGCAGTTCTGCTTATCGGAGTGGGTCTGTGGGGGTGGATGTCGTTTACCAAAAAGGAACGGCGGTCTGCATGACCATCGAATTGTATTCGAAGGATGATTGCGGACTTTGTGACGAAGCGCGGAAAATCCTGAAAAGCCTGAAAAAGGAATTCTTTTTTGAACTGAAGGAAGTCAAGCTTGGGGAGGATCATCCAAAGTTCAACGAGTATTTCCTCGCCGTTCCTGTTGTGCTCGTTGGCGGGAAGGAGTTCAAAAGCCAGCTTCGAGAATCCGAGCTTCGTGATTTCCTCAAGAACCTCAAGCCTCCCACCCGGATGTTCCATGCGGGGAAATTCCTCGAAGCATTGGGTTTCCTTACGGTTGCTGTGGGGCTCATGTACGGCGTCATGGGCAACATGTGGCTCGACCTGTTCTTCTTTTTGGGCGGGATACTTGTTTTCACGATCGGCCGGGCGATTGAAAAACGCGAACTGAAGCGAAACCGACCTTCAACTTCGCCGGACAACCTGCCGGCGCTCTTGTAATGGCAGACTACATAGTAGGACGCCAGCCTGTTCTGGAAGCTCTCAAAGCCGGTCAGCCCATAGAGAAAATAACGGTGCAGCACGGAACACATGGGAGCGCCATCGACAGCATTTACAAGCTGGCAAAACAGAACGGAATCCCGGTCACTCAAGCGAGCAAAGAGCGATTCCGCGAGTTATCGCTGGAGAAAAACACGCAAGGTGTCATTGCCGTCGCTGGCGCGAAAGCCTATGCGGAACTTGAAGATATCCTGGCGGTGGCTCAAAGCAGAAACGAACCGGCGTTCATCTTGATTCTCGATGAGATCGAAGACCCCCAAAACCTCGGCGCTCTCATCCGTACGGCGGAGTGTGCAGGAACCCACGGCGTCGTCATTCCGAAGCATCACGCCGCAACCGTGAATGATACCGTGATGAAGACATCAGCGGGCGCCGCAGCGCACATCGCAATTGCGAGAGTCCCGAATATCGTCCATGCGCTCGAAGCATTGAAACGGTCGGGCACCTGGATTATCGGCGCCGACATGGACGCGAAGGGTTTGTATTATCAGGCGGATTTCAAAGGCCCGGTGGGAATCGTCATCGGAAACGAGGGAAGGGGCCTGCGGCGTTTGGTCAAAGAGAATTGCGACTTTCTGGTCAGCATTCCCCTGTTCGGGAAGTTACAATCGTTAAATGCCTCAGTGGCGGGGGGATTGATGTTGTATGAAGTTGCCAAACAGCGGCACGCCGCGGAACGGTAAGTTATTCAAGTTGACCGTTTTGTTTTCTGGAAACCGTTAAAACGGTTCAGATTTAACTTTGTGTTGTCTTACCCACGACTTAAGTCGTGGGTAAGAAACGTAAAAGCAATATAGCCAGTCGTTTTAACGACTTATGCGCCCAGTCAACTTGAGTAAGTTCGCTCCTTCCTTTTTCGCTTGCCTTCAATTTCCGACCACCCCCCCAGCCGCCTGACAGAGCTTTTTCGAACGCTACTTGCTTTCAGAAGGAACTTCTGAACATTCTCTCGGGGTTTCACCGCCAGTTTTTGTCGATTGCTGATCTGTTTCATCGATCAATCATTCTCTCCCATCATTCCAGATTCTTCTCTCCTGTTTATTCCGACCCTTCCTCATTCTTCATCAAGCCGTATCGTTTCATTTTCGTGTACAAGTGGCTTCTTTGAATATCGAGCGCAGTTGCGGTTTTGGAAATATTCCAGCGATGGAGTTCCAGTTGACGTTTGATAAAAGCCGCTTCCGCCCGCTCCTTGAATTCCTGAAATGTGCCTCCCACGTTCAAGAAGTCTTCGGACACTTTCGAGGCAACTCCCGCCGGCGACCCCAGGAGACTGGTGTCAAACGAAGTTCCGGGAGACAGGATGACAATTCTCTCGACGGCGTTCTTGAGTTCACGGATGTTCCCCGGCCAATCCCGGCGTTTGAGCTCCATGATGCCTTCTTCGGTGATATTCTTTTTCGCCAAACCGTTTTTCGTGCACACTTCATCGATGAATGCACGAACGAGAGTCGGGATGTCGTCCCTGCGCTCCCGCAGCGGAGGAATGTGAATCGGGATGACGTTCAGACGGTGGTACAGGTCATTCCGGAAATTCCCTTCCCCGATTTCCTCGGAGAGATCTTTGTTGGTTGCCGCGATCACACGTGTATCCACTGAAATAAGCCTGGTTCCACCCACCCGTTCGACCTTCCCTTCTTCCAACGCTCTCAGGACTTTTGCCTGGGCTTGCAGGCTCATGTCGCCGATTTCATCGAGGAACAACGTTCCGCCGTCGGCCTGTTCGAATTTGCCTATCCGTTGGGCCGTTGCCCCTGTAAACGAGCCCTTCTCGTGTCCAAACAACTCGGACTCGATGAGTTCTGACGGAATTGCCGCGCAATTCACCTCGACGAACGGTTTCGAAATCCGCTTGCTCTTGCGATGGATCGCTTTTGCCACCAGTTCCTTGCCTGTCCCGTTTTCGCCCGTGATCAGAATCCGTGCTTCGGTCGGCCCGACGCGATCGACAATCTCAAGGACCTGTTTGATCTTCGTACTCTCGCCAAGAATTTGAAGCCGCCCTTCAACAGTCTCCTGCAGTTTGTGGTAGTCCTCGGAAAGCTTTGCCTGTTGCAGTGCATTGCGTATGGTGACGAGGAGTTTGTCACGGTCGAGCGGTTTGGGCAGGAAGTCATACGCGCCGAGCTTGGTCGCTTCCACCGCCGTTTCAATCGTCCCGTGCCCCGATATCATGATCACGGGAAGATGGGCTTTTTTCTCTCTGATCCTTTGCAGCACTTCAATTCCGTCCATACCGGCCATCTTCACGTCAAGCAGAACGACGTCAACAGAAGCCGTGATCAGTTTCTTGATTGCAGTTTCCCCGTTTTCCGCGAATTCGACCTCGAAACGCTCGTATTCAAGGATCATCTTCAGCGAATTGCGAACACTCTGCTCATCATCAACGACAAGAATGGTTTTCATTTCAGTCTTCCGGCTCTTCGTAAGGCAATGTCAAATAGTCCGAGGGAAGCAATGTTTTGACGCTCAGCAGGTCGCGCCCGAAGGCTTCACCGTGTCGGTTCGCACGTTTGTCCCGCGGGTCATCAGCACCGCCAACGACAAAACTGGCCTCTCCCCATTCCACCAGATTTCCCGTCGTGCGGGCAAGGTCTGTCGATTCTGCCGCGTAAGCTAAATAGGCCGAAGCAAAGAAATGTTGCAGCTTGTCCTTATCGCCTTCCTCACCACCGGGGCTATCCGTGTAAACCCTGGAAGGCAAGTTTCCAACTCTTGCCTTGAAGAGACTATCTTCCTCAAACGTCAAGGGGAGGGCAAGTGATTGCACGATAGGGATTTTCAGAGCCACTTTCTGGTGTTCCAGAACCGCCATCATCGATAAGAATAAAGCCCTGCCCGTATGATACTCTGCAATCCTCAACGCTTTCAAATAGATTCCGTCGATTGCCCTCATATCGCCGCATCGGCTCATCAACTCCTTGAACCGCGCGTCGCGCACGTATGCACGAATCTCTTTCGTGTCGATAACGATCTGGGGCGTGAAAATATCTCCCACAAAGCCGCCGAGGGAAAACCCTTCCTTCTCCTTTTCGTCGAAATTCCACGAAAGTCCGTCGGGAGCGGGCTTGCCGTCACATTGCCCGCGGGCCTCGAGCGAGAAAACTCCTGCTGTGAGTACAGCGATCAGAAAAAAATTTCCTGAGCATCTCATCCCCTTCACCTCTTCCTATTGCCGTTGTGTGCGCCAGAAGCGGCCGGGATCGTTTCAGGTTTGAATCACGCCCGTGCTAAAACGCGGCATGTCCGGATTACAACTTGCCATTTCAATTCCGCGAGAGATGATTTCTCGGGTTTCCAGCGGGTCAATGATCCCATCAACCCACAATCTTGCCGCCGCGAACAGAAGGTCAAGCTCGGAATCGTACTTCGATTGGATTTCATGGAGAAGCTTCGACTGCTGCTCCTTCGAGATGTGTTTGCCTTCTTTTTCCATCGCCTGGAGCTTGATGCCAAGGAGCGTTTCGCTCGCTTGTTTACCGCCCATCACGGCGATCTGAGCCGTGGGCCACGCGAAGATGAGGCGGGGGTCGTACGCTTTGCCGCACATTGCATAGTTACCGGCGCCGTAACTGTTCCCGATGATAAAGGTGAATTTGGGGACGACGCTGTTGGCAACGGCATTCACCATCTTCGCACCGTCCTTGATGATCCCCCCCTGTTCTGCCCTGCTTCCCACCATGAAGCCGGTAACGTCCTGAAAGAATACGAGCGGCATCATCTTTTGGTTACAATTCATGATGAACCGTGCTGCCTTGTCCGCGCTGTCGCTGTAGATGACCCCGCCCACCTGCATCTCGCCTTTTTTGGTTTTCACAACGGCGCGCTGGTTCGCGACAATTCCCACCGCCCATCCCTCGATGCGCGCATATCCTGTAATAATGGATTTCCCATAATCGGCTTTGTACTCGTCCAACTCACTGTCATCCACCAGGCGGGCGAGTACTTCATACATGTCAAACGGTTTTGTCCGGTCCTCCGGAACCAACCCGTAGACTTCCGTCAAAGGGAATTTTGGGGGCAGTGGCTCGATTCTGCTAAATTCAAACCTTGGTTTTTTCCCCAGTTTACTGATGATGCTTCGAATTTTTTTGAGGCATTCGGCGTCGTCTTTCATTTTATGGTCTGTGACGCCGCTGATTTCACAATGTATCGACGCACCGCCCAGCTCTTCATTGTCAATTTCTTCTCCGATCGCAGCTTTGACGAGATGCGAACCTGCAAGAAACACGCTCCCGGTCTTATCCACGATCATGGCCTCATCGCTCATGATCGGCAAATACGCTCCGCCCGCCACGCAAGGACCCATAATCGCAGCAATCTGTGTGATGCCCAAAGACGACATGACCGCATTATTCCTGAAGATCCTGCCGAAATGCTCCTTGTCCGGGAAGATTTCAGATTGGAGCGGAAGAAAAACGCCTGCCGAATCGACAAGGTACACGATTGGCAGCCGGTTCTCGATGGAAATCTCCTGTGCCCGGAGATTCTTCTTGCACGTCATGGGGAACCACGCACCAGCCTTCACTGTCGCATCATTCGCAACTATGACGACTTCGCGGCCGTGAATTTTGCCGATTCCGAACACTGTTCCCGACGATGGAGCCCCGCCATGCTCCAAGTACATGCCGTGCGCAGCGAATAACCCGACTTCGATGAATTTCGACCCGGGGTCGATCAGCTGTTGTATCCGGTCACGCGCAGACATTTTCCCCCGTTTGCGGTGCTTTTCCATCGCATCTTTTCCCCCACCGAGCTTGACTTTCTCTGCTCCACTCTTGAGCGATTTCAGAAGTGCGAGGAAACCCTCTTCGTTTTTAAGGAACAACGCATTTTTTTTGATCTCACTGCCAATTCGTGCCATCGGGCGCTTTCTATAACTTCTTTTTGAGTGAATCGCCTCGTGAAGAACCGTTCATCCAGATCGTATAGATAAAATCCTTTGCGGCTTCGTTTTTCGGATTATACGCGGTCGCCTGCAGGGCAAAACCCAATGCACGGTCGGTATGGCCAAGCTCCTGGAGACCTCTTGCAAGTTGGAGCAGGAGAACGTCCTGTCTTATATGAGTGTCAGCAGTATAGGTTTCCCTGATCTGAAGCGCCCGGCGGTAGTTATCGACTGCTTTTTGATACTGTTGGGTCCCGAAAAACATGTCTGCCAATCGAACTCTGAACCTGTCAACAGTGTCCCGGGTGAGTTCAATACTCCTCCGGAAGAGTTTTTCGAATTCCTGTGTTTCAAATCTGCCAATCACCGTCCCGCGCGTTCGTTCGTATATGTATTTCTGCCACCCGTAGGATTCGAGAGCGTTCGCGTCATGAGGCAACATGCCCGCAATCTGTTTTCGAAACGCCAGGCCATCTTCAGGGCGACGCAACAGATCGGAAGCATCAGCCAAATGCTGAAGGACCGCCAGGTCTTTGGGATGCCCCCGGATATAGTCCGAGAGAATGGTATAGCCGAACATCAAATTACCGCGTATGGGCCTCGTGTGCAGTATTCCGATAGACCGTAATTCTTCATCGCTGAGAACTTTTTGCTGAATGCGTTGCGCGAGAAAAAGATCAGTGTTTCCGACGCTCATTCGTTCGTCCAATCGTGGAAATTCTCTCACTCCCTGGTTTACGAAGAATGCTTGCGGAGCGCTGTATTCGAGGCGGGGCATATCTTCGGTGTTTAAATCAGCGACTCCTGCATAATCCCTGACGGAATTTGGAGAAAGAATTTGAAGCGAAAGCAACGTCGCGAGATTGGGAATCTGGATCCGGTTGAGATCTTCCATGACTTTTTGTTGCTTCATTCTCTCATCGATGAAGCCGAAATCCAACTCTGTATTCGTTTTGGATCCAATAATTAAGATGTCGGATGCCTGTATTTGCCACAGAGTGACGATTGGGAACGCAGCCCGGAAGGTGCGCAGAACGAGCTTCAGCAAAGGATCGTCCATCTCGTACAGATGAAACCACTGAACCATCAAACCGTTCGGGTTGAGCCGCCTTTTGCATTCCTCAAAGAATTCGAGAGTGAACAGGTTTCCAATTCCTGCGATCCACGGATTGGAAGGCTCACTCATGATCACGTCATACGTTCTTTGCGTAACCTTGAGGAAGGCAAGCGCGTCGTCGATATGAAGGCGCAGTCGCGGATCTTCCAGCGGACGTCGATTGACATCGTTGAAGTATTGAGACGCCTCGATGACTTCGGGAGAGATCTCAACACAATCTACGCTCTTGAGAGGGTACGTCAGCGAACTCCCAACTGTCACTCCACTGCCAAAGCCGATGACGAGGGCCGTGCGCGGGTCCGGATGTGTGAGCATCGGAACGTGAGCGATGAGCATTTGAGTCGGGAGATCGCCCACGGAAGATGCATCGGCCTTCCCGTTGATCAGCATAACATTCTGAGGATTCTTCTGAAATTCTCCTTCAATGACAGCGACCGTTGCCGTAGTTCCCTCTTTGTAATAAAGCACCCGTGTAGCCTCGTTTCCCGACCGGAATTCCTCATACGTACGGGCGGGAACAACGTTCCCACTAATAAGTCGAAAAACCCCCGACAGGGAGATGCCCTTACTCCACGCTCCCGCAAAGACAAGATACGAAACGAGCGAGAATCCGACGAAGCCGAGGGTCACGGTTTTCCATCGAATTGAGATCTTCTCATTGGAAAGGAGAACGAGAATCCCCATCGTGAGGTTGAAAGCTATTCCGACTTCGATGGTGTGTTTCACGCCAATGATGGGAATGAGTAGTAAGCCAGCCATGAGCGAGCCGACAACCGTTCCGATCGTATTGAATGAAAAGATGTTTCCGATGGATTTCCCCAAGACCTCGATACTCTTCGTGTTAATTCTGCTCGCGATCGGAAGTGTCATTCCCAGGAAGATCGTCGGGACAACCATAACGAGGAAAGCGAAAACGAATTCTATTACGAGGAAAATGGGATAGGTCGTCTCGGAACGGTTGAATAAGAAAGCCGCATGCCAGAAATAGAAAGGCACGCGGGCATACAGGGGAAGCGTGGCAAGAAGGGAAAGTACAACTCCCAATTGACAATACGCAAGCAGTCGAAACAAGTCCTTCACCCTTTCGATAACACTCCACACAATGATGCTTCCGATGGTAATCCCGGAGATGAAACTGATGAGCATCAGCGAAAACGAATAGGTGGAAGACCCCAGCACGGGAATCAGCAAACGCACCCAGGCAACTTCGTACATCATTGCGGCAAGGCCGGAAACTCCTGCGGTCAAGAAGGCAAGGAGAGCCTGGCGTTGTGAAAAATGTGCGCTTCCGCTCTGTTGAACTTCAGACCGGGTCGACGCACCATGAACCGAACGCCTCCCCAACGCCCACGCTGCGAATCCAATCAGAATATTGGCTGTGGCCGCAATATAGATAGTCGTGCTCAATCCAAGAAGTCTTATGAAAAAGAAACCTGCAAGCAAAGAGCCGCCAACTGCCCCCAGACTGTTCAGGAAGTAAAGAATCGCAGTATTCTTTCCGGATTCCTCCACACGCTCGGAGATGAATCGGACAAGAATAGGTAACGTGCCTCCCATGAGGATGGTCGGCAATAAAAGGGAGACGAGGCTCACGATGAGTTTCAAAACCAGAACAACGGCACTGTCACTTGGCAGGCTCAGGGAGTGAACGACATAGACAAACGAGCCCTTCAGGAACGAAAGGAAACTCGGATAGAGGAGGCAGTAGACTCCGATACCCAGTTCCAGCCATGCATACAAGGTCAGGGGTTGTTTGGATTTATCCGCTGAACGCCCCAACCAGAATGCGCCGATGGCCAATCCGCCCATAAACGTGGCGAGGACGATCGTTTGGGCATACGTGGTGTTTCCCAGAAACAGTGAGAGATATTTAAACCAAACGATCTGGTAAATGAGACCCAGGGCGCCCGAAATGACAAAAAGGATGCCGACGACGGCGTAGAGGCTTTCTTTTTTCATTTCAGGAGGTTCTTTGCAATGACCATGCGCTGGACTTCAGAGGTGCCCTCACCAATCGTAAGGAGCTTGGCGTCACGGTAAAATTTTTCCACGGGATAATCTTTGATGAAGCCGTAGCCTCCATGGATCTGCACGGCTGCTGTGGCAGCCCGTTGCGCAACTTCGCTGGCAAAATACTTTGCCTGGGCCGCCATGAGG